>JAQCBK010000057.1 GCA_027621505.1 Bacteroidota bacterium
AGGATTCGAACCTGCGACCTCCTGCTCCCAAAGCAGGCGCGATGACCGGGCTACGCTACACCCCGAAACAATTTTTCAAAATTTCAACAGGTGCGCAAAGATAGGATTAAATAAAAAGATTGCAAATCCTCTTTTCTTATAATTTGGTAAGATTTTTTTTATATTTAGTACCATGACAAAAACTATGATTTATGGAACGTAAAATTACATTAAGTGAAAAGGAAATACCAGATAAATGGTACAATGTGGTTGCGGATATGCCGAATAAGCCGCTGCCTCCATTGAATCCTGGAACCATGGAACCCATTGGTCCTGAGGCCCTAGCACCGCTTTTTCCAATGGAACTCATCAAGCAAGAGGTATCCATGGATAAGTTTATTGATATTCCTGATGAGGTTAGGAATATCTATTCCATGTGGCGCCCGACTCCATTGTATCGTGCGATCAATCTTGAAAAAAAATTGGATACTCCCGCCAAAATTTATTACAAATACGAGGGGGTAAGTCCTACCGGCTCTCACAAGCCCAACACTGCTGTGGCCCAAGCTTATTACAACAAACAAGAAGGGGTGAAAAAAATAACCACTGAAACGGGTGCAGGACAGTGGGGAAGTGCCTTAAGTTTTGCTTGTCAGCATTTCAATATTGAATGTGAAGTTTATATGGTAAAACTCTCATTCGACCATAAACCCTACCGAAAAGTGATGATGAATACATGGGGGGCTAAGGTTTTTCCTTCTCCTTCTGAAGCGACAGCAATTGGTCGGAAGTTTTTGGCAGAAGATCCAAATACTACCGGTTCACTCGGTATTGCTATTTCTGAAGCGATCGAGCGAGCCGCCTCCGACGAAAACACCAAATATGCCCTTGGTAGTGTATTGAATCATGTTAAATTACATCAAACCATTATCGGTCAAGAGGCGATCCTACAAATGGAGAAAGCGGGGGATTTACCAGATATCGTCATTGCTCCATTTGGAGGTGGTTCCAACTTTTCAGGCTTGGCATTTCCATTTTTAAGGCTCAATTTTGATGAAGGGAAGTCCATCCGTTGTATTGCAAGTGAACCTTCTTCTTGTCCCAAGTTGACGAGAGGGGTTTTCCGTTATGATTTTGGGGATACAGCAGGAATGACTCCTTTACTTCCAATGTATACTTTGGGACATGATTTTGTTCCGGCTCCCATACACGCTGGAGGACTGCGCTACCATGGTGCAGGAGTGATTGTCAGTCAATTGTTGAAAGACCAGTTGATTGAAGCCAGAGCTCATGACAATGTTGAGGTTTTTGATGCTGGGGTTAAATTTGCTCAAGCGGAGGGGATCATACCAGCTCCCGAGGCTACCCATGGGATTGCAACTGCAATAGCTGAGGCTGAAAGGTGTAAGCGCGAGGGCAAGTCCGAAACCATACTCATCAATCTGTGTGGACACGGTAATTTTGATATGAAAGCCTATGAGGATTATTTTGCTGGCAAGATTGTGAAACACGAACTTTCAGAAGCCGAAATTCAAGCTTCTATTGCCAAACTCAACACGCCTGAAATATAAATTATAGGCGTATTGTTCCTACCACCCTTAGATCAAAAGGGTGGTTTTTTATGCCCAAATGTTAAGGAATAAATTTTAACATTTTTACAACAGGAATCTATGTAGTAAAAAAATATATTTGGAATAGGATTTGAGAATTATGATTGAAAGCGTTAAAACATCTACCACTTATTTTTACTACAAAAGCATATTGAGGAAGGTCAGTTTTAACACCCTTCTTTTTGAAAAGGAATTGAACAAAGCCTTGAGTAATTTATCCAAGAATGAAGTCGCCCGACTCTACCGTTGGGCATTGTTTTATACCAAATCCCATCCAGAGTTGCAATACAATCTAATGCATAGCTTTTAGATTTTCTCTGGAGGAATAATTTTGATGTTATCAAATTTAATGGCTCCCCTAATGATGCTGCTGATGGTGGATCTCAGCGCATTAATGACTGGAAGTTTGAGTTGGCTTTTGTAATGAATCAGACTCACCTCTCTCGCCGGTGCAGGTTCAGGAAAAAATCTCAAGTTTTTCTTTTTAATTTCGGTAAGAGAATTGCCATGGAGAAAAGGCAATAGGGTCATCCCAAGGCCTTCTTCGGCCAAATTGATTAGGGTTTCAAAACTCCCGCTCTTAAGGTCAAAGGGGTTGTTTTCGATCCGATTCATCTTACAAAGGTTAAGGACATGATCGCGGAAACAATGACCGTCCTCCAGTACCAAAAGATCTGTAACACCCAGATCGTCAATTTCGATATGATTGCTGGAATGCAAAGGGTTGGATTCAGGAACATAGCCTACAAAAGGTTCATGATAGAGGGGTAATTCTATGATGCTATCCATGTCCAAAGGAGTTGCAGCAATCCCAGCATCCAAATGCCCATCTTCCAATAAACGGGTAATGTTTTGGGTCGTTAATTCCTCGATTTTAAGATCTACTTTTGGATATTTTTTAATAAATGTATTGAGGAACATGGGGAGTAGGGTAGGCATGACTGTAGGAATAATACCCAATTTGAACTCCCCTCCAACAAACCCTTTCTCAGTAGAAACGATGTCCCGCATTCTGATGGCCTCTTCTGTTATTTTTTTTGCTTGTACCAATATCTTTTTTCCTATATCGGTCAGTAGGATGGGCTTGGTAGAACGATTGAAAATTTTAACCCCCAGCTCTTCTTCCAATTTTTGGACCTGCATGCTCAATGTGGGCTGGGTTACAAAGCATTTTTCTGCTGCTACAGTAAAATTTCCGTGCTCTGCTACTGCAGTCATGTAGTGGAGTTGGGTTAATGTCATTGCTTTATCTTATTATAAATGTAAATTTAATAATAAATACTGATATTACCTGCTTGCTAACTATATTTATAGATGTTTGCAAAAGAAAATTTACTCAACATTAGTAACTACCTAATGATTTCGGTTTTAATATAGACATTCTTTATGGGCATTTCTCTTTTATCGATTTCCAATCTATTGATTTTATCTACAACCTCCATCCCACTGATAACCTCACCAAACGCAGTATAATTTCCATCCAGGTGATAAGCTCCAGGAGCTTGCTGTACTATAAAGAACTCATAGGGGGAGGCTAATTTGTGTGGGTTGTCGATTTCGCTACTCGGCATGGAAATGACACCTCGATGGTGAGCATGTCCTTTTCTGGTATCTGGTGGAAGTAGGTATCTTCCAATTTCTTGCCTTTTTCGCATACTCTTCCAACTGTCGGAATTACCCCCCTGAATGATAAAATTAGGGACCACCCGATGAAACATTGTTCCATCGAAGTATTTTTTTTTGTAAGGTAGATAAAATTGGCGCGGTGATAGGGCGTATTTTCGTATAATTTGATATCAATGTTTCCATATTTGGTGATGATCCTCACCTTATCTTCTTTATTTTTTTTGGCATATTTATAGAAAAAAGGAATGGCATTGTCATCATTCAAATATATTTTTTTTTCCTTTTTTGGAGTTATTATTTTAACTTGTTTCTTTGCTGCATCTTTGACTTTATTTCCTTTTTTCTCAGCTGGGCTTTGACAGCCCATCAACAACAACACAAAAATGGAAGTTGCAAATTTTATAATGTTCATGGACTTTTTCACTTTCTTAGATATATTGACAAATTTAAAAGAAATAGAATTAGGGGGTAGTATGGCCCATTTGCAGATGGCTCCGTCTTTAAGATTAAAGGAAATGCCATCCCTTGACTTTTCTAAAATACAACCCAAAAAGGCTGCCGTTTTACTTCATTTGTATCCAAGTGATAAAGGGAAAGTATGTTTGGTTCTGATTCAGAGAAATGTCTACAATGGGCCCCATTCGGGACAGATTAGTTTACCCGGGGGAAAATCCGATGTGGATGATCCAACACTTTGGGATACGGCCCTGAGGGAGGCGCAGGAGGAGGTTGGCTTGGAACCAAAACAAGTAAAATACCTGAGAAAACTGACTGATATTTATGTTCCTCCCAGTAATTATTTGATTCGCCCTTTTGTTGGCTATTCTGGCAATCCATGTGACTTCATTCCCAATGCAGATGAAGTAACTGAGATTATAGAAATTCAATTAAATGATTTGATCAAAATTGGGATGACAACAACGGTGCAGTCCAGTTCGTCATATGGGCCAATGAAGGTGCCTACCTATGTTTTAGGACCCTATGAGGTTTGGGGTGCCACAGCGATGATCTTATCTGAATTTAAAATGTTGTTGGCCGATGGGCTGAGCAAATAGTTTATCTATATCTTTGTTTAAGAAAATTTGAAGTTGGAGATGTTTCAAAAAAACCCATTTGGGCATTATTTGATTCTAAAGAAATGGCTGATCCGTTTGATGGGATTTCTGTCCCATAGACGTTACAGGGGCTTCAATCAGTTAAAGGTTGAAGGTTCAGAGGTCATTCGTCAATTACCTCAAACGAATGTGCTATTTGTTTCCAACCACCAAACTTATTTTGCCGATGTGGTGGCCATGCTTCATGTTTTCAATGCCAGTTTAAGCGGACGCATTGATTCCATTAAAAATGTGGGTTATCTCTGGAATCCCAAGCTCAACATTTACTTTATTGCGGCCAAAGAAACCATGAAAGCAGGTTTATTGCCCCGAATTTTGGCCTATGCAGGTTCAATATCTATCGAAAGGACATGGAGAGCCAAGGGGCAGGAGGTGAATCGTCAGGTAAAAATGAGCGATATTTCGAATATTGGAAAAGCCTTGGTGGACGGGTGGGTGATCACCTTTCCTCAAGGGACTACCACTCCTTTTAAACCCCTTCGTAAGGGCACCGCTCATATCATCAAAAAATACAAACCCATAGTTGTGCCCATTGTGATTGACGGATTCAGACGTTCTTTTGACAAAAAAGGCATACGCATTAAAAAAAGAGGCATACTTCAATCCTTGGAAATAAAAAAACCACTGGAGATCGACTATGAGAATGAATCTGTCGATTCGATCATTGAAAAAATACAGTATGCCATCGAACAGCACCCTTCTTTTCTGAAAGTGATTCCAAAGGAGGAGTTAGATAAGGAAGAACAGCTCAACAAAGAGAGAGAGTGGTAAATATACCGTCCTTGAAATTATACTAACTTTGTGGGTCGTTTTTAAATCTTGAATTGAAACCCATGGGATTTTCATTCGTCAAAAATTTGTTTTTGACCCTTTTTATACTCGGTTTAATAGGATGTAAATCTACCTATAAAACTGTAGCTTTTGATGAAAAATTAGTGCCAAGGGCTCCAGATTATTCATCCCCCGAAAGTTGGGCTGTTTTCCCTGGTAAGTTTCCAAAAGTCATCAGGGATCTTAAAATACCTCAAAATGAAAATAACACAGATGTGTTTTACATCTATCCAACTTTATTGACCGATAAAAAAACTACCGATTGGAATGCAGACATTTGGAGCTCATTTTTTCGTCAGCGTGTTTTTCAAACAGCCATCCAATATCAAGCCTCAGCATGGGCTAATTTCGGGAACCTCTACGTTCCTTTTTACCGTCAAACGCATTACAGAATATTTGTCGAACCCCATGTTGATAGTGGTATAAAGGCCTGGCAAATTGCCTATGATGACGTTAAAAACGCATTTGCGTATTTTCTCAAACACCACAACAAGGGCAAGCCCATCATCATCGCTGCCCATAGTCAGGGGAGCATGCATGCCAAAAGATTAATTAATGATTTTTTTGATGAAAAACCGCTGCAAGATCAATTGGTGGTTGCCTATCTCATAGGGGTAAGAGTGTTTCCAAATGAATTTAAATCCATTCATCCGCTTAATGCAGCCGACAAAGTGGGTGGATTTGTCAGTTGGAACTCTTATAAAATGAACAAACTTCCCAAAAAATATATTGAATGGTACAAAGGTGGGGTAACCACCAATCCTATTAGTTGGGATTCAAAGGTTACTTCAGAGCTGGCCGACCACAAAGGGATGCTCAACACTGATTTGAAGGTGTACCCCAAGACTCTGGAAGTAAAGGTATACGATGGAATACTGTGGTCGTCCATTCCAAAGATACCCGGTAGATTTTTACTTTCATTCATTAAGAATTATCATTTTGCCGACATCAACTTGTATTGGCAAGACATTCAAGAAAACGCCGCTCTGAGGTCAAGGGTATGGTACCAAAAAAATAAGGATGAAAAATAAAGAAAGCATCGTTTGGATTACCGGAGCTTCCTCAGGTATAGGAGAAGCATTGGCAAAAATATATGCTCAAAAAGGGGTCAAACTCATTCTTTCTTCAAGAAGGTTGGATGCCTTGAAAAAGGTCAAGCGCAGTTGTGATAATCCCGAAAACATACAAATCCTGGCTTTTGACTTGAATGATTTTGAAAACGCTGCCATACAAGTTGAAAAAGCTTTGAATTTTTATGGGAAAATTGATGTTTTAATCAACAATGCAGGGATCAGTCAACGTTCCTTGATTGCAGCTACCGAATTTAAAGTATTTAAAGCTTTGATAGACATCGACTATCTTGGAACGGTGGCTCTGAGCAGGGCACTATTGCCCCACTTCATAGAACAAAAGAGCGGACATTTCGTGGTGGTAAGTTCTGTAATGGGGAAATATGGATCTCCTTACAGATCGGGATATGCCGCTGCAAAACATGCACTGCATGGTTTTTTTGATGTTTTGAGAATGGAACATCAGAGGGACAACATTCACGTTACTATGATTTGCCCCGGTTTTGTTGCCACTCCCATTGCCAAAAACTCATTGACTGAAGATGGCTCTGCCCTGGGTGTAGATGATGTGGCCACCAGAAAAGGAATAAAAGTAGATGATTTTGCGCTGAAGATGGTTCGCGCTGTGGAACAAAAAAAATGGGAGGTTTCTTTTGGAGGTAAAGAAAGATTGGGTGTATATTTAAAGAGGCTGTCCAATAAACTTTTGCACAGCATAGTCCTCAGAAGTAAGGTCAGATAAATCATGAAAAAAAAATTAAACCCCCATCGAAGAGAAGTCCTAAAGAAAATTTCAATTTCTTCAATAGGTTTTCCTATGATTAATACTATTGGTATCGGGGATTTGAGCCTCAACCATCACAAAAATCAAAATCAAATGAAAGGAAATATAAATCACGCTGTTTGTAAGTGGTGCTTTGATGAAATCCCATTGGAGCAATTTGCCATAAGTGTCAAATCGATCGGAATTACTGGGATCGATCTTATTGGGCCATCGGGTTGGCCGATATTAAAAAAACACAATTTGACCTCTTCCATGTGCAACGGGGCAGAAATAAGCCTCACAGAAGGTTGGAATGACCAGCAGTATCATAGCACCTTGGTCGACAATTATCTCAAACATATAGATTTGGTGGCAGCCGCGGGTTACAAAAATCTGATCTGTTTTTCTGGCAACAGAAGAGAAATAGACGATGAAACGGGCTTGGAGAATTGTGTTGAGGGACTCAAAAAAATTCTGGGTCACGCCGAAAAAAAAGGTGTGATCCTTCAGATGGAGCTCCTTAACTCTAAAGTAGATCATGTTGACTACATGTGTGACCAATCGGCTTGGGGTTTTGAATTGTGTCGAAGGTTGGGCTCGGATCATTTTAAATTGCTCTACGATATTTATCACATGCAAATCAACGAGGGGGATGTCATTCGAACAATTCGTGACAATCATGAGTTTATTGGCCATTACCACACCGCAGGAGTTCCTGGCAGAAACGAAATAGATCAGACCCAAGAATTATTTTATCCAGCCATCATGCAGGCGATCCTTAAAACAGGATTTAAAGGGTTTGTTGCACAAGAATTTATCCCAAAGCATAAAAAACCTATTGAATCGCTAGAGAGAGCGATTGAAATTTGTGATGTTTAACTTTTTAGACAAAAAATACACATATAAATATAATAATTTTTAA
>JAQCBK010000010.1 GCA_027621505.1 Bacteroidota bacterium
AATAGGGGGGTAAATTTTTTAAAATTCATCCAATTTTATCTCGGGTTAACACCATAAATTTAATCATTAAATTTAAAACAAGAACACTTCATAACTGTCCTTTTGTATTCTGTTGTTCAATGAAGGTAGAGGAGATTGTAATCCCTTTTAAAAAAGATTGATTTAAAAGCAAAAAGAATCAGTAAGCGAAAAGCGGTCTGCCCTCCATCAAATGCTTGACTTCTTTGGCAATCGCTGTGATGTTTTCGGCATTCTCTGGATCAGAAATCACGCGGTCGATCAAATCCACAACGGTTTCCATATCTGCTGCTTTCAGTCCGCGGGTGGTGATCGCTGCAGCACCAAAACGGATACCAGAGGTCACAAAAGGAGATTTATCGTCGAAAGGCACCATGTTCTTGTTGGCGGTAATTTCCGCCTTAACCAAGGCTTGTTCAGCAGCCTTTCCAGTAATGTCTTTGTTGCGCAGATCGATCAACATCATATGGTTGTCCGTTCCTCCAGAGATCAAATGGTAATCTCTTTTGACAAAAGCCGCTGCCATGGCGTTGGCATTAATTTTCACTTGCTCCATATAGGCCTTAAATTCCGGTTGCAGGGCTTCGCCAAAAGCAACTGCTTTAGCGGCCACTACATGTTCCAATGGACCCCCCTGATTGCCTGGGAAAACCGCCATGTCCAACAAATGGGACATTTTCCTCAAGGTGCCATTTTTTAAAGCAATACCAAATGGATTGTCAAAATCCTCTCCCATCAAAATCAACCCTCCTCTGGGACCTCTTAGGGTCTTATGAGTAGTGGTGGTTACCACATGACAGTGGGGAATGGGATTGGACAATAGTCCGGTGGCGATCATCCCTGAAGGATGAGAAATATCCGCCAAAAGAAAGGCACCGACAGCATCAGCGATGGCCCTAAATCTTTTAAAATCTATATCTCTTGAATAGGCCGAAGCCCCAGCAATGATCATTTGAGGCTGCACCTCTTGGGCAATGGACATGATGTTGTCGTAGTCCAATCTTCCGGTATCCTCCTGTACCCCATAAAAATGGGCTTTGTACAATCGACCGGAAAAATTCACGGGAGAGCCGTGGGTCAAATGTCCACCATGAGAAAGGTCAAATCCTAATATTTTATCCCCTGGCTTAAGGAAAGCATGGAATACAGCGGTATTGGCTTGTGAGCCAGAATGTGGCTGTACGTTGGCATAGGCAGCACCAAACAATTCTTTGGCGCGGTCAATCGCAATCTGTTCTATCTGATCTACTACCTCACAGCCGCCATAATAACGCTTGCCAGGATAACCCTCTGCGTATTTATTGGTCAATACCGAACCCGTGGCTTCCATTACGGCTGGGCTGGTAAAATTCTCAGAAGCAATCAACTCTATGCCATTTAACTGGCGTTGTTCTTCCGAATCAATCAAATCAAAAATAGTGGTGTCTCTTGCTGTCATCATTCCCTAGAATTCACTTACAAAAATACAGTTTTAATAAAAGCTTGATTATTTATTACTAAATTAAAATTGAAATATTTTGAACAGTCCATAACAACTTTGATTTACACTCAAATAAATAGCTGAATAACAATATTTTAAAATAAAAACCACCTTTAAAAAAGCAGAGAGACTGGAAAGATATTAACTTTATGAGCCATGAAAATCTTGAATTCATCTCAAATCAGAGAAGCCGACCGACAGACCATTGCTTGCGAACCCATTGCTTCCATAGAATTAATGGAAAGGGCCGCAATAGCCTGTAGAGACTGGATCATCGAACGCTTTCCTCCCACGCAATCTTTCAGTATCATTTGTGGATCTGGAAACAACGGTGGAGACGGTTTGGCCCTTTATCGCCTACTGACTGAAAAAAAATATCCCTGTCAGTTGTATGTTTTTCCGCTGGAAAAGCAACCCCGTCCCGATTATAGTGAAAACCTAATGAAAATCGATCCCAAACAAGTCGGTCAACTCACCCCAAAGACCTTGTCATCGATTTCGGAAAACGACATCATCATCGACACCCTACTGGGTTCGGGACTCAATCGGCCCGTTGCTGGGCCTTTAAAAAAAATCATTACTATACTAAACGGCCTCCACAATAAGGTGATCTCAATCGATTTACCCTCTGGACTATTTTGCGAATACAATGCTAACAATCCTGCCGAAGGAATTGTTCAAGCCGATCACACGCTCACGTTTCAAAATCCCAAACTGGCCTTTTTATTACCTGAAAGGGGTGAAAAAGCGGGCACATTTCATGTTTTGGACATTGGGCTCCTTCCTTCTTTTATTGAAAAAACAAGGACTTCCAACTATTATTTGACTGCTGAAGAGGCATGCTCATATTATCGACACCCCCAAAAATTTGATCATAAAGGGTCCAATGGCCACCTGCTTTTGATAGCTGGCAGCAGAGGAAAAATGGGCGCAGCAGTTTTAGCAGCCAAAGCAGCGATGCGAAGCGGTTTGGGAAAACTATCCGTATTGAGCCCCCTTTGTGGTATTGATATTTTACAAAACTCGGTGCCTGAAGCTATGGTAGAAATCAACAATGGTAATTACTCTATATCAGGATATTACGGATTGAAATATCCTACTATCGCCCTAGGTCCAGGCTTGGGAACTGCCCCTGAGACCATGGCGTTTTTAGAAGCTTTACTTTCCGAAAATCCAAGCCAAATGGTCATTGATGCTGATGCCATCAATCTATTAGCTGCCCAACCCGATTTGCTAAAAAAATTGCCTCAGAATAGCATCCTTACCCCCCACCCCAAAGAATTTGAAAGATTGGTTGGGCCTTGGAAAGACGATCAAGAAAAACTGGAAAGACTTAGGGGTTTTGTTATAGAAAACCAGCTCATCTGTGTACTCAAAGGCGCCCATTCCGCCATTGCACTGCCCAATGGAAATATTTGTTTCAACAGCAGCGGTCATCCCGGTATGGCCACAGCGGGCAGTGGGGATGTACTGACCGGCATCATCGGTGGACTGTTGGCCAAAGGCTATGCACCGGAGACTGCCACTTTATTGGGGGTCTATGCCCATGGCCGATCGGCCGAACTGCTGGCCTCTGCCCTATCTGTCCCTTTTATGTTGGCCTCCGATCTTATTTCCGGGATGAATGCAGTTTGGAAAGAAATGGAAAGCAGTACCTAAAATCGACAATTTGTCATTGAAACTAAGGAAAAAACCGACAAAACGACAGTGATTTTCCATTGGAACGGATCTTGATTACTGTTCAATAAAAATTGCCATGAATCTGAATAATTTTACCTTAAAATCGCAAGAGGTGGTCCAAACCGCCCAGCAGCTGACCCAGCAATTGGGGCATCAGCAAATCGAAAACGAACACCTATTTAAGGCCCTACTTGAGGTGGATGACAATGTATTGCCTTTTGTTTTTAAAAAGCTACAAGTCAATTTTTCCCTTTTGGAAAAACTTACCGACAGTGCCCTGCAAAGCCTGCCCAAGGTTACCGGAGGAGACATCGTCCTTTCCCCCAACGGCTCCAAAACCCTCCTTCATGCCATGAACCTTGCTAAAGCCTCCAAGGATGAGTTCGTTGCTACTCAACACCTGCTAATGGCCTTATTCGAAAGTTCGGGAAGCATCGGTAAAATCCTAAAAGACCAAGGCATCACCAAAAAAAGCTTAGAGGATTCCCTTGCTGAACTCCAAAAAGGGGAGAAAATTACCTCTGCTTCGGCAGAAGATCAATACAATGCCTTGGAAAAATATGCCAAAAACCTCAATCAACTGGCCCAAGAGGGCAAATTAGACCCTGTAATCGGCCGAGATGAAGAGATCCGACGTTTGTTGCAAATCATTTCCCGCAGAACCAAAAACAATCCCATATTGGTAGGGGAACCCGGTACCGGGAAAACCGCCATTGCGGAAGGTCTGGCCCATCGGATCATCGATGGTGACGTCCCTGAGAATTTAAAAGAAAAACAAATTTTCGCCTTGGACATGGGCGCATTGATTGCCGGGGCCAAATACAAAGGGGAATTTGAAGAACGTCTCAAGAGCGTGATCAAAGAAGTGGTCAACAGCCATGGCAATATAGTCCTATTTATAGACGAGATCCACACCCTTGTGGGTGCTGGTGGCGGTGAAGGCGCCATGGATGCTGCCAATATCCTTAAACCTGCCCTAGCAAGAGGGGAACTCCGTGCCATTGGAGCCACTACATTAGATGAATACCAAAAATATTTTGAAAAAGACAAAGCCCTAGAGCGACGTTTTCAAAAAGTCGTTGTTGACGAACCCGATACCGAGAGTGCGATATCCATTTTGCGTGGCATCAAAGAAAAATACGAAGCCCACCACAAGGTGCGGATCAAAGACGAGGCCATCATCGGCGCGGTGATGCTTTCCGACCGCTATATCTCCAATCGTTTCCTCCCCGATAAGGCCATTGACCTAATGGACGAAGCCGCTTCCAAACTCCGGATGGAGATGAATTCTAAGCCAGAGGAATTGGACACCCTCGACCGTAAAATCCGACAGATTGAAATAGAAATCGTTGCCATCAAACGCGAAAAAGACTCAGAAAAAGTCGCCAAACTTAATGAAGAGCTGTCCGATATTAAAGAAGAACGCAACACCCTCTTTGCCCAATGGAGTCAAGAAAAAGACCGCGTAGATAAAATCCAACAAGCCAAGCAAGAAATCGAAAACTACAAACCCCAAGCCGACCGAGCCGAACGTGATGGGGACTATGCCACCGTGGCCGAGCTGCGCTATGGAAAAATCAAAGCTGCGCAGGAAAACCTCGACCAACTGCACAGAGAACTGCTGGAGCATCAAGAAAAAGACAGCCTTATCAAGGAGGAAGTCAACTACGACGACATCGCCGAGGTGGTGGCCAAATGGACGGGCATCCCCACCAGCAAAATGCTGCAAACCGACAAAGAACGATTGCTGAATCTCGAAAATGAGATCCACAAACGCATGGTCGGCCAGGAAGCTGCCGTAGCAGCCGTTTCCGACGCCATACGACGCAGTCGCGCCGGACTGCAAGACCAAAACCGTCCCATCGGTAGTTTTCTCTTCCTAGGAACCACTGGAGTAGGGAAAACAGAGCTGGCCAAGGCCCTGGCCGAAGTCCTTTTTGACGATGAAACCAACATCACCCGTATCGACATGAGTGAATACCAGGAGCGCCATGCCGTTAGTCGATTGGTGGGTGCCCCTCCCGGTTATGTGGGCTATGAAGAGGGCGGACAACTGACCGAAGCCGTCAGGCGAAAGCCTTATTCCGTCGTGCTTTTGGATGAAATCGAAAAAGCCCATCCCGATACGTTTAACGTATTGCTGCAGGTACTCGATGAAGGCCGATTGACCGACAACAAAGGGCGAACCGCTGATTTTAAAAATACCATTGTCATCATGACCTCCAATCTGGGCAGCCATGAGATCAAAGCCGCATTCGAAGCCCATAAAGACTTTGACGAGGCTCAAGACAAAGCCAAAACAAGTGTTTTACAATTGCTAAAAACCACCATTCGGCCCGAATTCCTCAACCGCATCGACGACATCATCATGTTCTCCCCCCTTACGGCAAAGGAAATCGAATCCATTGTACGATTACAGTTTCAGATACTGTCCAATAGACTGGAACAACAAGAACTCCAAATCTCCGCCACAGACGAATCCATTGCCGCATTGGCTCAATGGGGTTTTGATCCCGAATACGGTGGAAGACCGGTCAAAAGGGTCATGCAAAAAAAAGTGCTCAATGCTTTAAGCAAAGCGCTATTGGCGGGTGAGATTGATAACAAAAAACCCGTTTTAATCGATCATTTTGACGGACAAATCGTCTTCCGAAATAGTAAAAACCCTAATAAATAAGTTGTTAACTTTGCCCCGTGCAAAAGCGAATCAACATACAAAACAAGCGGGCGCGGTTTGAATACGAGTTACTCGATCAATTCACCGCAGGGATTGTATTGACTGGAACCGAAATCAAGTCGATTCGCAACAGCAAAGCCTCCATTGCAGAAAGTTTTTGTGAGTTCAATGAAAAAGGGGAGCTTTTTGTCGTAAACATGTACATTGAGGAATACGCCTATGGCACCCGCTTTAACCATCAACCGCGGGGAAGTCGCAAGCTTTTAATGCAAAAAAGGGAACTGAAAAAACTCAATAAAGAGGTCAAAAACTCGGGCCTTACCATCGTCCCCCTAAAGCTTTTTATCAATGAAAAGGGTTTTGCCAAAATTTTGATATCCCTGGCCCGTGGTAAAAAATTGTACGACAAAAGGGAAAGCCTTAAAGACCGAGACAATAAAAGAGATTTGGATCGGGTAAAAAAAAGGTTCAACCAATAACTTTTATCCCTAACTTTAATAAATAAACACCCAAAATCAGTTATGAACACTACACAACCAACCACCAGCCCCATTGGGTTAAACCCCGAAAAAAGCGCTGAGCTCGCTCATCTTTTAAATCAACTTTTGGCCAATTATTCGGTTTTTTATCAAAATACCAGAGGCTACCACTGGCACATCAAAGGAGAACATTTCTTTGAATTGCACCTTAAGTTTGAAGAATTGTACCAAAATTTATTTGTCAAGATTGACGAGATAGCAGAACGGATCCTCACTTTAGGGGGGGCTCCCGAACACAACTTTTCCGCCTATCTTAAAAAGGCCGATATTCCAGAAAGCGACAAAATCAGTAACGGAAAAAAAGCCATTACAGAAATCCTGTCCTCTCTAAAATCACTCTTGATCCTTCAGAGGAACCTATTGGATTTGTCGGGTGAAATTGGAGACGAAGGCACCAATGCATTGATGAGTGATTATATCAGTGAACAGGAAAAAATGATTTGGATGTACAGTGCCTACTTGAATGCATAGTCTTTATTTTGAGAAGCATTTTTTGTTTTTTTTCCTCCTCTCCTCGACCCTATCTGGCCAATTAAAAGGGACGTTGACAGACAGCTTAAACAACCCACTCATCGGGGTTAGTGTATACATTCAAAATTCTTTTGTCGGAACAGTAACCAACGAGGAAGGACAATTTTACTTGGGAAACCTTCCTGAAAAAAAAGGAGAAATTGTTTTTAAAAGTTTGGGGTACGAAACCCAAAAGCGTCCCTTTGACGTACAAAAAACGCCCCTGGATTATAAGGTACAGTTAAGAGAAGCATTCATCTCACTAAAGGAGGTGACCCTAAAATCGGATGAAAACCCTGCCAATACTATCATTAGAGCGGCCATCAACAAGAGAAAAGAACAGTTGCTAAAAAGCCAAAGTTTTACCGCCAACTTTTATTCAAAAGGGGTGGTAGGGAAGTTCCATTGTAAACCTAAATGATCAACTTTTGTTCTTTAACAAAGGAACAAATCTGAAATTCCCAAAGGTTTGGCGATCAAAGGACTTTTCACTGGTTCGAACATAACGGGTCATAATTTGATCTTTTTCTCCCACAGGAATCACCAGCCGCCCTCCAATGGCCAGTTGTTCCAATAGCGGTTTCGGAACCTGAACTGCCCCTGCGGTAACAATAATGGCATCAAAAGGCGCTTGTTCTGGTAGTCCCTGATAGCCGTCTCCAAAAATCACTTTTTTAGGGCGTAACCCTATTTTTTTAAACAACAAAGCGGTTTTTTTAAACAACTGCTGTTGGCGTTCGATGGTATAGATGCTGACGCCCTCATGCGCCAAAAGGACCGCCGTTTGATAGCCTGAGCCCGTCCCGATTTCCAAGACCTTATCTCCTTTTTGCAAATCCAGTAATTGGGTCTGAAAAGCCACTGTATAGGGCTGGGAGATGGTCTGATCTGCCGCGATGGGATAGGCCTTGTCCACATAGGCATAAGCTTCCAAACCTTGATCCATATACCAATGCCGGGGGATGGCGCCTAGGGCTGCCAATACCTGAGCATCTGCAATTCCTTTATCCATCAACAGTTTAACCAATTGCCGCCTTTGCCCTTGATGTTTGGGGGTATCTTTCATGGGGACAAATGTAGCGACTTCCATTATTAATTCGAAAAAGATGGTATTTTTGAAAAAACAAAATGCCATGATAAAAGCCGGCGTATTGGGTGCAGGTCACCTTGGAAAGATTCATTTGCGATTACTGGAAGCCTCACAGCACTTTGAATTGGTAGGTTTTTATGATCCCGACCAAAAAAATGCCAAAGCATTGGCCAAAGAAAAGGGCTATACCTATTTCAATAGCCCCAAAGCCCTGATCGAGGCCTGTGAAATGATCGATATCGTCACCCCTACGCTGCACCACCACTCAATGGCGCTCGAAGTTCTTCGCGCAGGCAAGCACATTTTTATCGAAAAACCCATTGCCAACAGTGTGGCCGAGGCAAGGGAAATCACCCAAGTGGCTGAAGCCTTTGGCGTTTTGGGACAAGTAGGTCATGTAGAAAGATTTAACCCTGCCTTTAAGGCGGTAAAAGACTCCATCACCGCTCCCAAATTCATCGAGTCCCACCGATTGGCCGAATTCAACCCCCGTGGTACGGATGTGCCCGTGGTATTGGATTTGATGATCCACGACATCGATATCCTTTTGAGCATCGTTCAAGACAAAGTAAAATCCGTTTCTGCCTCTGGCGTGGCCGTCATCAGCAGTACACCCGATATTGCCAACGCCCGAATCGAGTTTGAAAACGGCTGTGTAGCCAACCTCACCGCCAGTAGGATTTCCCTAAAGAAAATGCGCAAAACCCGATTTTTCCAAAAAGACGCCTATATCGCCGTGGACTTTTTGGATAAAAAAGTAGAAGTAGTCAAAATGAAAGATGCTCCAAAAAATCCGCAAGATTTTGCCATGATCCTCGAAAATGCAGAAGGAGAGAAAAAACAGATTTACTTTGAAAACCCCAAAATCGATGAATCCAATGCCATCTTGGAAGAATTGGAAACCTTTGCCCAAGCCATCCAAAAGCAAACGGAACCCATCGTCAGTTTAAAAAACGGTACTGATGCCTTGGATTTGGCCTATCGGGTGATAGCAGCCTACAGCCAAAACCCCTGATCATAAAGCAGCGACAATCATTTCATTTGCCCTCCTTAAGTGGCGGTAGTTTTCGGTATCTTTGCAGCATGAGTATTGCCGAAAACATCTCCCGATTTCGGGCTGAATTGCCCGAAAACGTCCACTTGGTCGCCGTTTCCAAAACCAAATCCAACGAGGAGATCATGGAGGCTTATCAAGCCGGACAAAGGGTTTTTGGGGAAAACAAAATCCAAGACATGGTCGCCAAACAGGAGGCATTGCCCAAAGACATTCAGTGGCACATGATCGGACATGTGCAAACCAATAAGGTAAAATACATGGCCCCTTTTGTAAATCTCATTCACGGCATCGACAGCCTAAAACTACTCAAGGAGGTCAACAAACAAGCCCTCAAGAACGAGCGCCGTATCGACAGTCTGCTCCAGCTCCATATCGCTGAGGAAGAGAGCAAATTTGGACTGTCGGAATCAGAAGCGGAGGAGGCATTGGCAATGGCTGCCGAATGGGAACACGTCAAGGTCATCGGATTGATGGGCATGGCCACCTTTACGGAGGACAAGGCACAGATTTCAGCGGAGTTTCGCGGGTTAAAAAACTTTTTTGACCGCCAACAAGCCCAGTACCCCGACTTGAAAATCCTTTCCATGGGCATGAGTGGCGACTACCTCCTGGCCATTGCCCAGGGCAGCAATATGATTCGAGTAGGCAGTAAAATCTTTGGACCGAGAAACTACTGATCATGTATGCCATCCTAGACATCGAAACCACTGGAGGGAAATACAATGAGGAGGGCATCACCGAAATTGCCATCTACCGCCACGATGGTCTAAAAGTCACCGACCAATTTATCAGTTTGATCAATCCAGAGCGGCCCATCCAGCCTTTTGTAGAAAAACTGACGGGTATCAACAGCAAGATGCTGCGTAGTGCTCCTCGATTTTTTGAGGTAGCCAAAAGAATCATCGAAATCACCGATGGCTGCGTGGTGGTGGCCCACAATGCCGAATTTGACTACCGCATCCTACGCACCGAATTCATGCGGCTGGGCTATCCCTTTGAAAAAGACTCCCTATGCACCGTTTCCCTCTCCCAAAAGCTATTGCCAGAGATGGAATCCCACAAGTTGGGCAAACTCGTCCGTGCACTGGGCATCCCCATCAGTGACCGCCATCGGGCACAAGGCGACGCCTTGGCAACGGTCAAACTCTTTGAATTGCTGTTGGAAAAAGACAGCAGTAAAGAAATCCTTAAGTCACAGATCAAGGCCCTTCACAAACATCAAGTCTCCTCCAAATACCTTTCCATCCTAGAGGAATTGCCCACCACCACCGGTGTCTATTACCTGCACAATGCCGTGGGGGATGTCCTCTATATCGGAAAAAGTAAAAACATTCAAAAAAGGGTAAGAGCCCACCTGACGGGAACAGATCCCAAATCCAAAAAAATTCAAAAGAAGCTCCATAAAGTCCATTTCGAAACCACTGGCAGCGAGCTCATTGCCCTGCTAAAGGAGCAACACGAAATCAAAAAAAACCAACCCCAAATCAACAAAGACGGACGCTACCGCCTCTATCCTATGGGCCTGCGGATTGACAAGTCCACCCCCTACCACCAACTGCTATTAGAACAAGTCCGCAACGGCAAGGACTACCTTGTGGTTTTTAAAAACGGACGGGTGGCCAAGCACGTCATGACCCAATGGATGGAAACCCACCAACTGTGCTACAAACATTCTTCCCTCCAAGAGGCTGAAGGGGCCTGTTATGCCTATAAGAACAACCTCTGCCAAGGCGCCTGCACAGGGGAAGAAAGCCCCGAAACCTACAACCAAAAGCTGCTGGCCCTTGGGGAAAAAAGCCAATATCCCCACAAGGATTTCCTGCTTACCGATACTGGAAGGAAAGATGGAGAGTACAGCTTTATTTTCATTGAAAATCAACGTTTTATGGGTTATGGATTTTATGAACTCAACCACCAAATCAAAAAGCGAGAAACCTTATTCAAGCGCATGACCGCCATGGAGGAAAACTCCGACTGTCGCGCCTTGATCTTGGCCCATATCCAAAAAAATAAATACAGAAAATTAATACCTTTGGAGGGAACCGAAGTTGATTCAAATTAAACTTGTCCATTGCCTTTTAAGAAATTCAAACACCGATTACACGAGATCATCTACGAGGCCGATACCCGTGCCGGTAAGATTTTCGATGTGGTTTTGCTCCTACTAATCGTCTCCAGTGTGATCTTGGTGGCCTTGGAAAGCGTGGATGAAATTGAACAAAAATACCGCGAGCAACTCAATGTTGCCGAATGGTTCATCACCATCACCTTCACCCTAGAGTACTTTTTGCGGATCATCGCCATCAGTAAACCCTCCAAATACATCTTCAGTGCCTATGGCATCATCGACTTTGTTTCCACCATTCCCAAGTACATTTCCCTTTTCTTTGTGGGCACCCAATCCCTTTTGGCCCTGCGGTCCCTTCGCTTGTTACGGGTGTTTAGGATCCTCAAACTCACCCATTTTGTGGGGGAGTCCAACTCCTTGGTAAAGGCCCTATTGCGCAGCCGAACCAAAATATTGGTCTTTATGTTTAGCGTGGTGGTGCTTTGTATCATTTTTGGAACCATCATGTATATGGTGGAAGACGACGAAAGCGGGTTTAGCAGCATCCCCAGCAGCATCTACTGGTGTATCGTCACCTTGACCACAGTCGGCTACGGCGACATCGCCCCTACCAGTCCCTTGGGGCAGTTGATCGCCTCCCTTATCATGATCTTGGGCTATGGCATCATCGCCGTACCCACGGGGATCGTCTCAGCGGAGTTTACCTCTCAGGCCTTTAAAGTGGATCGCAACACCCAAGTCTGTCCCCACTGCATGACCACCCAACACAAAGACGAGGCCATCTATTGCCACCAATGCGGTGAAACCCTCAACCATGTTGAATAAACGATTGGTCTATGTCGCTGGCCCCACGGCCGTGGGCAAAACCGCCCTAAGTGTGGCCTTGGCACAGCATTTTAAAACCGAGGTCCTCTCCTGCGACGCCCGGCAGTGTTACCAAGAAATGACCATCGGCACCGCCGTTCCCTCCGCCGAGGAACAACAAGGTATCCCCCACCACTTTATTCAAAACCAAAGCATCCAACGGCATTTTGGGGCGGGAGACTTTGAAAAAGCGGGATTAAAATTGCTAGATCGGCTGTTTCAAAAACACAATACGGTGGTGATGGTGGGTGGCTCCGGCCTCTATGCCCAGGCCCTGATCGAGGGCTTGGACGTTTTTCCGAAGGTGGATCAAACATCTATAAATATAGTTAGTAAGCTATACCAAACCGAAGGCTTGGAAGGCCTCCAAAAAGCCTTGGCAAAAAAAGATCCCGACTACTACCAAAAGGTGGATCTGAAAAACCCCCGCCGACTGATCCGTGCCTTGGAGGTTTGCGAAAGTGCCCAAAAGCCCTATTCCTCCTTTTTGGGGCAATCGGCCCATACCCGACCTTTTTCCACCCAAACCCTATTGCTTGGGATGCCCCGAGCGCAGCTCTATGAACGCATCAACCAGCGGGTGGAGCAAATGGTCACCGCAGGCTTGGAAGAAGAAGCCCGCCGGCTTTACCCCTATCGAAATCTCCCCGCCCTACAAACCGTGGGCTACCAGGAATGGTTTGCCCATTTTGAGGGCAAGCTAACAAGACAAGCAACACTTGCCGAAATCCAAAAAAACAGCCGTCGCTATGCCAAACGACAAATGACTTGGTTTCAGAAAAGAGAAAATATGCCTTTGGAAATGGAGGGCTTAGCTCCAGCTCTTAAGGCTGCTTTGGAGCTTTTGGACTGCATTTAAACAATTATTTTTGTAGGGATTTTCCTACTTTTTCAACCCCTTTTTTAATCCCTGTAGCGGGGTTTTAGGCCCTAACCTTGAAATCTATAAACTATACTATTTTATTGATAATCAGTGTTTTAAAAAGCACCTCGCTATAGTGAATAAATTTTCTCATCGGCTTTAAAAAACTGCTAAAAATACGCTGGAAAGATTGGTTTAAAGGAAATTGTGCTTACAGACTCCCAAGACCATGTCTTCTGCTTATAGGTGTTTATTAACTTTTGTTACGCTTTGGCTTCTCTGCCAAGAAAGCGTTGTGGCGCAACACGTCAGTGGATGTGACACTCCTGAGTTTTATTATTTTGATGGGGATGGGGATGGCTATGGGAATCAAAACTATACCCAAAGCATGAAACACGACTTAATAGACAGATTTTATAACAATTCAGTAGTTGGCTATGTTTTCGGATCCCACATGCTGTATGGCTGTATGGATATGGTTCTTGCGGATGAAGAACTTGCATATTTAGAGGAGTTTGTAGACAATGACCTTGACTGCAAAGACAATAATGCCGACATCTTCCCCGGCTCTATTTGGTATTACGACAGCGATGGTGATGGAGACGGAAACCCCAACATTTTCAAGGCTTTTGATTGTGCTCCTGACCCTAATTACGTCAAAAGAAATGGCGACTGCAACGACAACGACGCTAAAATCCATTCCCGTACGGTTTGGTATTTGGACAATGATGGAGACGGCACCGGAGGCAGCACCACTTTTACCGGTTGCACTCCCCCTTCCAACCAATACGTTCTAACCGCCGGAGACGAATGCGACAACAATCCCGATACCCTCGAAAAACTGCTATGGTACTACGATGCCGATAATGACGGCTTTGCCGGGAGTGCCATAACCATAAAGGATTGTGCTGCTCCTGACCGCTATTACGCCACCGCGGATGACTGCGATGACAGCAATCCTTTTCTAAACCCCAAAACCGTTTGGTTATGGCTCTAAAATTGTCCAAAACCAACCCTCAAGGTTCAAATACGGATACCATTCAACTCAAATGTCGTTATTGCCAAGCCAGATGCGTAAAGGCAGGGAAAGAAAGAAATGGAAAACAACGCTATGTTTGTACGGTTTGTAAAAAAAACAAGTAGCTACTTTTGATTACAATGCCTACAACCCAGATCTCAATCAAAACATCATTGCCCTGACCAAAGAGGGAGTAGGCATCCGAGGAACTGCACGATTGTTGGGGATTTCTCCTACTAATCTAATTTCACAGATCAAAAAAATAGCCTCCGAGATCAAAGCACCTGTTTTGGTCAAAGGAAAAACCTATGAGGTGGATGAACTCAGAACCTTTGTTAAAAAAAAGGAAAGTTGATCTGGGTGGTCAGTGCCTATTGTAGGGAAAGCAAGCTAATCGTTCGTTTAAGTGTGGGACCTCGAACCTACAAAACCTTAAATCGGGTTTTGATTTCGTTACAGTTGTCGGAATGTAAAAAGATTTATACGGATCAACTTAAACACTACCGTTTTTTGATTGAAAAGAAAATGCACAGTACAAAACCAAGAGCCACCAATCATTTGGAACGCATGCATTTGAATTTGCGTACTCATCTTAAACGGCTCAACAGAAAGAGTATAGGTTTTAGTCGTACTGTTCTGATGCTTATTTCCATTTTAAAGATATATCTATGGGGGTAGTAGTGCATTTTTCCCTGGACGCCCGCGGGAAGATACAAAGCCAGTAATATTCCAGATGCTAAGTTTTATTAAAATTTTGTAATTTAAAATTGTAAAATCAAGGCCTCCCAAGGCTTCCCCAAACCAAAATAAATGAAACTACTCCCCCATTCCTCCAAAAATCGTATTGCAAAACCGTTAGAATGGTTTCAATCCCCCCATCAGGTTTCAGATACTGCGATAAAAAAGAGCGTATTGAGCAAACATCTATAAATATAGTTAGCAAATAAATCAAGGAGAATCTGCCTCCCCCCATCTTTATGTTGATTGTTTTTAAATATTTACGAAATTAGAATCATAATGATCATGGGCTAAAGCCCAACAAATACAATCTAAACCATAACTTAACCAATCATGCAAATCAATCATTTTATCAGCGGCAGTGTCAGTCAGGTCGTGGAAGGACTGCTCCAAGCCCAAAAGGCTGTTGCCCTTTATGGGGTGGACATCAAAACCGACGGGGGAACCATGGGCTATTCCGAATTGGATTTTGACCTGGCCGTTACCACCCGCAGCAATCTCGACAAAGGCGGAGATGTAGAGCTCAGCATATTGGGCGTTGACCTCAAGGTGGGCCAAAAAAACGATCGCAGTCAGCAGATTGCCAACCGCCTACGGTTCAGCGTGCAATTCTCCATTCCTCCAGCAGAAATGCAAAAGGTGGCGGCAAGTATCAGGCCCAAAAAAACCCACAATGTCTAGTTCCTTGGGTGTTCGATGGAGTCCAATACATGATTGGGATCCAAAAGATCCAAAGCGCGGGCGAGGAATTTTCCTACACCACTCAGGTGGTTGTTTTTTAGGTTTTTGCCTAAAACACTGGAAATGGTCTCATCTTCATGCCCAAAGCGGTCGGTAGATGCCTCACGAAGCAGCAGGTCGTTCAGCAAATACTGCAACATCACATTGCCCAACTGGTCGATGGACACGGCCAAGCGCAACCAATAGCGGTGCCAGCGTCTTAAAAGGGAGGCTTCCCCTCTTTTAAAGGCCAAAGCGATCATGGCATAGACCCAACCGATGGGCGCGCTGGAAAACAGCAGTAACAGCGAAAGGGGAAATAACAAAAACCCCCAAAGTTGGGTTTTGGATTTCATTTTTATCCAAAAGGTATTACAATCTCTTCAATGGAAGCTTCTGCTCAGCTCATCTTAGCCTTATCGGGTGAGCAAAGCACATGCTCCATCTTTGTCTAAATGGAGCTAATGCCTTATTCTATGGTTGGCCTTTTTTCCTATATTTGATCTATTAACTCCGGAACCGCAATTGAAACAACCAACCCAAATCCATTGAAAAAAACTCCTTTATTTTTCGTCCTGCTGCTTTTTATCCATTGCTCAAAAGAATCGGTAAAAGTTGAAGAAACCCCAATCACTCATGATTTTCTCGTTTCTTCGAGTCTATTAAAAGAATACGACAAAGCAGTAACAGGTACTTTTTCAGGATTATTACCAGGTTCTCCTATGGAACGTACCATCCATGACATTGAAATCCACAAAATCGTTTACAAAACCAAAACCGTTGACGGAAAGGAAACCCATGCCTCTGGAGCCGTCCTGTTTCCCCGATTGGATCAATCCCTTCCCCTGGTCTCCTATCAGCACGGTACCCTCACCCAAGAAAGCAGTGCCCCCTCCAACGTTACCACTTTTGGGTTGAACGAAAGTGGTGTAATGGCCATTTTTGCCGCTAATGGAATGATTGTTTCCATGCCCGATTATCTGGGCTATGGCGCATCCTCCGACCTGCCCCACCCCTACGAACATGGTAAATCACTCGCCACTGCCAGTCACGATATGCTCAAAGCCGTGGAGGAGTTTTTGGAAGTTGAAAAAATAAAAAAAAACGATAAGCTTTATCTGATGGGCTACTCCGAAGGAGGCTATGCCACCTTGGCCCTGCAAAAACAGATGGAAGCATCGGGCGATAACCGAATTACTATTTCCCTACCCGGTGCTGGGGCCTACAACAAAACCGCCTTTACCAAAGCCATTATCAATCTCGATACCCCTCTGAATTTTATAGCCAGCTACCTTTGGGTACTCCATACCTATAACCAAATATACAGCAGCCTACAAAGGCCCTGGAGCCACTACCTCAATGAACCCAATGCCCAAAACATGGAGGGACTGGAAAAAATCAATGCTGCGACCATTCAAAATCAGTTGATCAACGAAAAAAAACTGGATACAATTCCCCAAAAGCTTTTTAAAGCTTCATTGATAGCGGGAATCAACGATGGTAGTGATACCGCCTTTACCAATGCCTTAGCCGATAATGATCTACTGGATTGGACCCCCAAAGCTCCGGTTTTCTTATATCACGGCACCGATGACGATTATGTTTTTCCCCTTAATTCAAGTACTACCGCCCAAGCCCTGAGTGCCAATGGAGGGAATGTAATCCATGTCCCCCTCGAGGGCAAAGACCACTTTACGGCCACTATGGATTATTATAGAAATTGTTGGACTAAGATCAATGAGTAAATAGAATACCTCAACTTTTTTCCTAAGGCTAACCGATTTTATCACAAAATTTATGGGCATTACAATCCCCCCAAATAACCCAAAACATTATCCTCGATCCGCTGGGCAATATCGGTGGTATCGGCTTTGACAAAGCTTTTGCCGGTGATGTTTTCATACAGCTCGATATAACGTTCAGAGACGGAGGTGATATAGGCATCGGACATATAGGGTACCTCCTGCCCTTCCAGTCCCTGAAAACCATTGGAGATCAGCCACTGGCGGACAAACTCCTTGGACAGTTGTTTTTGCGGTGTTCCTTTTGCCTGGCGTTCGGTATAGCCCTCGGCATAAAAATAACGGGAGGAATCGGGGGTATGGATTTCGTCGATCAAAACGATTTCCCCTTGGGCGGTTTTCCCAAATTCGTATTTGGTGTCCACCAAAATCAGATCCCGGCTTTGGGCGATCTCCGTTCCCCTTTGAAAAAGGGCACGGGTGTATTCTTCTAATTGGAGGTAGTCCGCTTCGCTTACGATGCCCTGTGCGATGATGGCTTCTCGGGAGATGTCCTCGTCATGTCCTTCCTCGGCTTTGGTGGCGGGGGTGATGATGGGGGTGGGAAAAGCATCGTTTTCGATCATGCCCTCTGGCAGGGTCACCCCACAGAGGCTGCGCCTACCGGCCTTGTATTCCCGTGCAGCATGACCCGATAGGTATCCCCGAATGACCATTTCTACCTTAAAAGGGACACAGCGCCTGCCGATGGCCACATTGGGATCGGGAGTGACGGTGAGCCAGTTGGGAACAATGTCCTCGGTGGCTGCCATCATTTGGGTGGCGATTTGGTTGAGGATCTGCCCTTTGTAGGGAATCCCTTTGGGCATCACCACATCAAAAGCCGAAAGGCGGTCGGTGGCCACCATGACAAGCAAGTCGTTTTCGAGTTCGTAAACCTCCCTGACTTTGCCACGATAATGGGACAACTGGCCGGGAAAATGAAAATCACAATGGGTAAGAGTGGAAATCACAACCTTTAGTTTTGGTGTTCGATACGTTTGTAGGCGTCGATGACCTTTTTGACCAAGGAATGACGGATCACATCTTTTTCGTCCAAGGTAACGATACCGATGCCTTCGGTTTCCTTAAGAATCAAAAGGGCTTCTTTGAGTCCTGAGATCACCCTGCGGGGCAGGTCGATCTGCCCAGGGTCGCCCGTGACCATAAACTTCGCGTTGCGCCCCATACGGGTCAAAAACATCTTCATCTGGGCGTGGGTGGTGTTTTGTCCTTCGTCCAAGATCACAAAGGCATTGTCCAAAGTCCGCCCGCGCATAAAGGCCAATGGCGCGATCTGGATGGTGCCGTTTTCAATATGGCTGTTGAGTTTTTCCTGGGGGATCATGTCCCGAAGGGCATCGTACAAGGGCTGCATGTAGGGGTCCAGCTTTTCCTTTAGGTCACCAGGCAGGAAACCCAAGTTCTCCCCCGCCTCTACCGCGGGACGGGTAAGAATGATCCGCTTGACTTGTTTGTTCTTCAACGCCTTGACCGCCAAGGCCACCCCAGTATAGGTTTTTCCCGTTCCCGCGGGGCCAATGGCAAAGATCATGTCGTTTTTTTGAGCGACCTCCAACAGCCGTTGTTGGTTAAACGTCTGGGCTTTGATGATCTTCCCGCCCACCCCGTGGAGGATAAAGTTGTCCTTGTCCGAACTGGGATCAAAATCGGAGGGGTCGTCCGCGGTGATGATCCGCTCTAGGACCTCTTCATTGAGATGGTTGTATTTTCCAAAGTGAGAAATCAGCATGTCCACCCGTTTGTCAAATTCTTCCAAAAGGGATTCCTCCCCAAAGGCCTTGAGGGTGCTGCCACGGGCTACGATTTTGAGTTTGGGAAAATAATACCTTAATTTTTCAATGTTGATGTTTTGCTGACCAAAAAACTCTTGTGGGTTGACCTCAGAAAGTTCAATTTTTAATTCGTTCAAGGATAAGTCAATTAAAAAAAATTAATTTTGTTTCTCAGTATGTCTTATTTCAAATGTAAATAATTTTATCCACTAAAAGCCCATGCCGATTGTAACTTTAATGACCGATTTTGGAAATAAAGATTACGCCGTGGCAGCGGTCAAAGGCGCCATCCTCAGTACGGTGGAAAACCCTCAAATCGTGGACATTAGCCACGAAATTGAACCCTATAACGCCACCCAAGCAGCCTATGTGATCAAAAATGCTTACAAAACTTTTCCCAAAGGCAGCATACACATCATCGGGGTGGACTCCGAAAAAAATCCGGAAAACCAACACCTCGCCATGCTTTTTGACGGGCATTATTTTATCGGCGCCGACAATGGGATTTTTTCCATGATCAAAGGCGAGTTTAAATCCGACAAAATCGTGGCGATCAACATCCACGACCAAATGCCCTCCAACTATCCCGTCCTGGAGGCTTTTGTTTGGGTGGCCGCCCACCTCTCCCGAAAAGGAACCCTAGAGGTCGTGGGCAAACCCATTGAAAAAATAAAGGAAATCATAGAACTCCGCCCAGTGGTAAATCCCCAAGGGGATCAAATTGTTGGGGCCGTGATCTATGTGGACAACTACGGCAATGTGATCACCAACATCACCCGCAAACGCTTCCATGAAGTGGGCAAGTCCAGAGCTTTTACCATCTTTGCAAGGAATGTGAAATTCAGAAAAGTATATGAGTCCTATAGCGACGCCATTGATTTTTCCTTGCCCAAAGAAAAAAGAGACGAAGACGGAAAAAAAATCGCCCTGTTCAACGATGCCGACCACCTGGAATTGGCGATCTACAAAAGCAATCCCCAAACAGTGGGCAGTGCCCAATCGCTCTTTGGATTGGAATACAGAGAATCGGTAACCGTAAAGTTTGAGTGATATGTGGGCATTGATTAAGAGAGAATGGTTTGTTTTTTTCAGTACCCCCCTGGGCTATCTTATGATTGGGATTTTCCTCACCCTCTCCACCCTTTTCTTGTGGTTTTTGGATACCGATTTCAATCTGCTACAAGCCGGTTTTGCCGACCTGAATACCTTTTTTGTATTGGCGCCTTGGCTGCTGTTGTTTTTGGTCCCCGCACTGAGCATGCGGAGTTTTTCGGAAGAGCTGCGCATGGGTACCCTGGAATTGCTATTGACCAAACCGCTGGGGCTATGGGAAATTGTCTGTGGAAAATACATCGCCTTGTTGTTGCTCTTGTTGACCGCTCTCTTACCCACCACGGTTTACTTGTTTGCCCTCAGTGCCCTCCAACTCGAAAACACAGCCTTGGATGGAGGAAGCGCCTTCTCAGCCTATTGCGGATTGTTTGCCGTCGGCGCTAGTTTTGCCGCACTGGGACTGCTCTCTTCCCTGATCACCAAAAACGCAGTAAGTGCCTTTCTGCTGGCACTGCTGTTTTGTTTTGTTCAATTCTACCTCTGGAAAGCCCTGGCCGATGAGATGCAACAACAGCGCCTCTATTTGTTTTTTAATCAGCTCGGAATCTTTGAACACTACCTCAGCCTCCGACAAGGACTCATGACCCTCAAAGGCGGGGTCTACTTCATCGGATTGAATTACATGCTGTTGTACTGCTGTACTTTATTGTTAAAAAGAATTAAAAACACCTAGGGTTGAAAAACAAAATGCACCTTTTAAAAAACATAGGCATTCCCTTGCTGCTGCTTATTCTGGTACAAGGGCTGCACTACCAGTGGGACACTACCCCCAACGGGCGCTATACCCTGAATGAAAATACCCGAAAATTGCTCCGGGAACTGGAGCAACCCCTTGAGATCGACCTATTTTTAAATGGCAAACTCCCGGCGGATTACCTCCGCCTGCAAAGGGAAATGCAAACCCTGCTCAAAAGTATGGAACAACAAACGGATCAGTTGGTGATCAACAGCGTTGATCCCTTTGAAGGATCGGAAAGCACCGAGCGACTGATCGAAGAAATGACCCGTTTTGGACTCCCGCCGGAATACACCTTCGAAGATCAAAACCAAACCGTGGAGCAAGGAGTGGTTTTTCCCTGGGCCATGGTCAACGATGGCAACCAAAGCGTGAGGATCCCCCTTTTGGAAAAGGTATTGGGCGATAATCCCCAACAGAAAATCAATCGCTCCATTGCCCAATTGGAATTTCACTTTTTTGATGCCCTGTACAAGATCACCCAAAAGCAGAAAAAGACCATTGCCGTGCTCACCTCCCACGGTACCTCTGAGAGCGTCAAAATCGCCGACCTCATGCGAAGCCTCCAGCCTTATTACCAATTGGCCTCCTTTGATTTGAAGGCCTTGGAGAACGACCCGCAAAAAACGCTGGAAAACCTCAAACGATTCCCCTTATTGATGATCTCCAACCCCTCTCAAGCTTTTACCGAAACAGAAAAATACCTTTTAGATCAATACCTCCTCCAAGGGGGCAAACAGTGGTGGGCGATCAATGCAGTGGCGGTCAACCGTGACAGTCTTTTTAGTGGCGAAGGATCAGCCGTGGCCGTGGGTCGAACGCTCAACATGGAAAATGCCTTTTTTAAATACGGCTTCCGAATCCAAAAAAACCTGATTCAAGACTTGTATTGTGCGCCCATAGTCCTGGCCAGCGGTGCCGATCGCAGCGCACAATACCTGCCCTACCCCTGGCCCTATCATCCACTCTCCCAACCCACAAAAAATTCCCCCTTTGGCAGCCATGGCGGCAAGGTGATCATGCCATTCTCTTCTACTGTGGACACATTAATAAATATAGTTAAAAAGACAATCTTGATCGGCAGTTCCGATTTTTCCAAAAGCCTGCAAACACCCGTCAAAATTGAGTTAAAAGAAGCCTCCGAAAAGTTGCGCCCAGAATCTTTTGATCTCCCCTCCCAGCCTACAGGTATCGCTCTCAAAGGGGAATTTCGTTCCGCCTTCGAAAACAGGATCCCTCCCATTATGTTGGAATCTCCCCGCACAGTAGGCAATAGTGAAATGGTGGTTTTCTCCAGTGGAACCCTGGCCGAAAATCAAGTGGACAAAAGCAATCCATTGGAATTGGGCTACGATAAATGGACGAATAATTTTTATGATAACAAGAATTACGTCCAGCAATCCTTGCATTACCTCATGGGGAATGAAGCCTTGTTGAGCATCAAAAACAAAACGGTGGTACTCCCCCAATTGGATCTCCAAAAGACCAAAGTACTTTCCCCTACCCTCAAAGCGGTCTTACTGCTTGCTCCTTTATTGATTTTACTGCTGATCGGTGGAATTTTGTTGCGTTGGAGGGGTCGGAAATTTGGTCAATAACTTTTAATAACTTCATTTTTTTGTCCATTCACCGCGTTTTATATTTACAACAGTAAAGCTAAAGCCCATGAAATTTATCGTTTCCAGTGAATCATTACTTAAAGAACTACAAATTTTAGGTGGGGTGATCAACAACACCAATACCCTGCCTATATTAGACAATTTTTTATTCCACCTCAATGAGAATCAATTGGTACTTACAGCCTCGGACCTGGAAACCACCATGTCTTCCTCTATCGAAGTGGAATCCAAAGACAGTGGCATGATCGCCCTCCCAGCCCGCCTGCTTTTGGACACGCTCAAAACCTTTCCGGAGCAGCCACTGACTTTTATCAAAACGGACAATAATACGGTCGAGATCAGTGCCAACAATGGCAAATATGCTCTGGCCTACCTCGACGGTGCTGATTTTCCCAAAGCGACACAAGTCAATGACCCCTCAAAAACCGAGATCAATGCCTCTGTATTGGCCACAGCCATTAATTCAACCCTCTTTGCCACGGGGAACGATGACCTCCGACCCGTAATGAGCGGGGTGTTTTTTCAATTCAATTCTGATGCACTGACCTTTGTGGCTACCGACGCCCACAAATTGGTCAAATATACCCGTACGGATATTCAGGCCGATAAAAGCGCCGAGTTCATCATGCCCAAAAAGCCACTCCAACTGCTTAAAGGAATTTTACAAGGATCGGACGAGACCGTGACCATCCAATACAACGAAACCAATGCGGAATTCAATTTTGGCAATGTGATCATGACCTCTAGATTGGTCGATGGAAAATATCCCAATTACGAAGCGGTGATTCCCAAAGAAAATCCCAATGTAATGCAAATCGCACGTGGAGAATTCCTTAATTCTGTGCGTAGGGTGAGTATTTTTTCGAATAAAACCACCCACCAAGTCCGGCTCAAACTCGCTGGAGCAGAACTGCAAGTGTCTGCCGAAGATTTTGATTACAGCAACAAAGCAGAGGAACGTTTGGGATGTGAGTATATGGGCGACGACCTGCAAATCGGTTTTAACTCCCGTTTTTTGGTCGAAATGCTCAACAACCTCGCTTGCGACGAGATCAAATTGTCCATGTCCCTGCCCAACCGCGCAGGCATCATCACCCCCATGGACAGCATCGAAGACGGAGAAGACATTACCATGCTGGTGATGCCCGTGATGCTAAATGATTGACTTTTGCCCAAAACTTATCTGTTTTGTTCACATAAAAATCGTGAACTAGCCCCCCATTATACCCACCAAGAAATCAAACAACTGATATTTTCAAGTGCCGATGATCTGGGAGTAGAAGGGGTCGATGAGGTCTTTGGAAATGGTTTTATCAATCCCTCGGCCGCATTTGAAGAATTATCTAGGCGGGGATACTGATCGAAAGAAGCAACCAACTCATTTGGGATGAGATCAAATTGTTCATGTCCCCTGCCCAATCGCTAAGGGATCATCACCCCCATGGACAGCATCTAAGACGGAGAAGACATTCGCATGCTGGTGATGCCCGTGATGCTGAATGATTAATTTTAAACTATTTTAAACCCTTGACTGCGGTTTAAAATAGTTTTCATTTTACCCCAGCAATGAAGCGAAATCTCTTTTTACAACTATTTGGCTCTGCTTGGTCAAATCTTTTGATCGGCGGTCAGCTGTTTATGGGATTTGGCTGTAATAAGGAGCAACCCACACATCGACTTGAAAACATTGAATTTCAAAACAAACAAACCGACCCTGACAATAATGCCATAGTAGGTGAATGGGGCTCCCCCCTACCCATTCCAAGAGAAATAAAGGGAGGAAATCTCGTTGCTCAACATACCAGTGCAATAATGAATTCGGAGCAATCGACCCGGGTATTGGGCTATCAGAAAGGAGGTGTTTTAGGGCCTACACTATCCATTCATAAAGGATCACTTTTGGAAGTTGAACTCATCAATCAACTGAATGAAAACTCTAATATTCACTGGCATGGACTCACACCTCCAGGCCCTATGGACGGGCATCCCAACAATACCCTCACCCCTGGAGAAAACTTCCATTACCGATTTAGGGTCAATAATCGCTCGGGGACCTACTGGTATCACCCCCACCCCATTCATCACACGGCTGCACAGGTGTAAAGTGGACTAGCAGGCTTGGTCTTGATCCGTGACGAAATTGAAAATCAACTCAATTTACCAGCAAAAGAACGTGAGATTCCCCTTATCATTCAACACAAAAGAAGTCTTGGAGCCTCCTTGGACTATGTGGTGAATCACCATGACATCCAGCAGGGTATGATTGGAGATTATAATTGCGTCAATGGGATGCATAAGGTGTTTTTACCCGTGGGAACGGTTACCTACCGCTTGAGAATATTAAATGGCGCCAATGCGAGGGTCTATGATCTGGCACTGAGTCCATCGCTTTCCTTTGGCTTGATCGGTAATGATGGTGGACTTTTGGAGACATCGCAACTCGTGGATACACTTACGCTAGCCCCAGGCGAAAGAGCTGATGTTTTGGTCAATTTCTCCCAACAAAAAATCAATACGTCCGTTGAACTGATCGACAAAAACAACAAGGGCCAAAGGATCATGCAATTTCAAGTCAGAAAAGAACTTGACGATGATTTCGTCTTGCCTGAAAGCCTTTCAACCATCGAAAAAATAAAGCCCGAAACGGCGATTAAAACCAGAAAATTCAAACTATCAAGCAAGCATATGATGGGTATGCGCAACATCCACCGCATTAACGACAAAACCTATGATGCGAAAAGGGTTGACGAAACGGTAAAATCCAATACGGTTGAAATTTGGGAGTTTGACAACAGCAACGGATTTATTGACCATCCCATGCACCTGCACGGGGTTCAATTTCAAATGTTAGAAAGAAAAGGAGGCAGAAATCGCTTGTTGACCACAGAACTGAGGTACAAGGACACTTTTCTGGTAAAAAAAAGAGAAAAAGTCAGCATCATCATTCCCTTTGGTGGAAACAAAGGAAAGTATGTTTTTCACTGTCACAACTTGGAACACGAAAACGATGGTATGATGCTACAATACGAGATTACTTGACCGTCTCCAAAAGGGCTTGAGAAATTCTCTTATAGGTACCGTTCTCTAATTTCTCCCTAATGCTGGCAAAGGCTTGGATGGTTTCATCGACATCTTCAAGGGTGTGAGAAGCCGTTGGGATCAATCGCAATAAGATCAACCCTTTAGGGATAACTGGATACACCACTATCGAACAGAAAATACCGTGGTTTTCCCTCAGGTCTTTGACCAATGCCATAGCTTCTGGAATGCTCCCCTTCAAATAAACTGGGGTAACACAGCTTTGGGTTTTGCCAATGTCAAAACCGTTGGCTTTTAGTCCGTTTTGTAGGGCATTGACATTTTCCCAGAGTTTGTTTTTGAACTCGGGCTGATTGCGAAGCATGTCCAGTCTTTTTAACGCCCCTTTGACCAATTGCATCTGAAGGGACTTTGCAAACATCTGCGAACGCATATTGTATCGTAAATAGTCTATGATCTCTTTATCGGCGGCAATAAATGCACCAGTAGAGGCCATGGACTTGGCAAAAGTGGCAAAATAAACGTCGATATCGTCCTGAACGCCCTGCTCAACACCCGCTCCAGCGCCATGCTTACCCAAAGTCCCGAAACCGTGGGCGTCATCTACCAAAAATCGGAATTTATATTTGCTTTTGAGGGCGGCAATTTCTTTTAACTTGCCCTGCTCGCCTCGCATACCGAAAACCCCTTCGGAGATCACCAAAATACCTCCTCCGCTTAACTCGGCCACCCTCTGTGCTCTTTGAAGGTTTTTTTCCAAGCTTTCAACATCATTGTGTTTATAGGTAAATCGCTTGCCCAAATGCAGGCGAACCCCGTCCACAATACAGGCATGCGCATCGACATCATATACGATCACATCGTCCTTTCCCACCAAAGTATCTATCGTGGAAAGGATGCCCTGATAACCAAAATTGAGTAAATAGGCCGACTCTTTGTTGACAAATTCGGCCAATTCTCTTTCCAACTGCTCGTGAAGGTCGGTATGACCCGACATCATTCTGGCCCCCATGGGGTAGGCAGAACCGTATTCTGCGGCTGCTTCGGCATCTACCTTTCTCACCTCTGGGTGATTGGCAAGACCGAGGTAGTCGTTCACACTCCAGGTGATGACTTCCTTCCCCATAAAATACATGCGGTTGCTAATTGGTCCCTCTAACTTGGGAAACACAAAATAGCCTTCGGCATGTTTGGCCCATTTTCCAACAGGACCTTTGTTCTCATAGAGCCTATCAAATAAATCCTTCATCATTAAAACCCTCCCTTTTCATTGTTAAATGTATTCGATTTTATTAGGGGCTTCTTGGTTGGCGGTATCAAAAAATCCTTGATCGTTCATCCAATCGTCATTATATATTTTACTCATATAGCGGGAACCGTGATCGGGAAATATGATAACGACCTGATGGTGTTTTTTGAATTTTCCTGAGGCGTTGAGTTGCTTTACTGCCTGCATGGCGGCACCGGAAGTATAGCCTACAAACAGGCCTTCTTTTCGGGTAACCTCACGCGCCGTGTGGGCACTGTCCTCGTCCGTAACCTTAATAAAGGTATCTATGGAATCAAAATCTGTTGCAGTGGGGATGAGGTTTTTACCCAATCCCTCAATGCGATAGGGATATATTTCGTTGGTGTCCAGCTCACGGGTCTCGTGGTATTTTTTGAGAACCGACCCATAGGCGTCCACACCTATGATTTCAATATCGGGGTTTTGCTCTTTGAGGTATTTGGCACAGCCAGATATGGTACCACCAGTTCCAGAACAGGCAACCAAATGGGTGATTTTTCCGCCCGTCTGGTCCCAGATCTCAGGACCCGTGGTTTTGTAATGGGCTTCAATGTTCAGATTATTGAAATACTGATTGATATAGACCGAATCTTTGATTTCGTTGTGAAGGGTTTTGGCCACTTGATAATAGGATCTAGAATCCTCAGCCGACACGTTCGCAGGACATACATAGACCTTGGCACCCATGGCGTGTAGCATATCGATTTTGTCTTTGGAGGACTTAGAACTTACGGCCAATATACACTCATAACCCTTGATCAAGGATACCATTGCCAAACTAAAACCAGTATTGCCAGAAGTGGTTTCAATAATCGTATCGCCTGGTTTAAGTATGCCTTGTTTTTCGGCTGCTTCTATTATGTGTAAAGCGATTCTGTCTTTATTGGAATGTCCAGGGTTATAAGCTTCGAATTTGGTGTAGAAGGACCCCTTATATCCTTCAACGATTTTCTCCAGGCGGATCAGTGGGGTATTTCCGATCAATGAGAGGATGTTTTTTTCAACCTTCAATCCGCTGTTGGTTTTATTTTTTTCCATCATCTAGCGTTGCAAAAATAACACTTTTTTTTTAAGACGATTTCTTCTCCAAGTCAATTATGAATGCAAATTTTTTGGCCAACTCTTTCAGACTATCAAATCTACCAGACGCCCCACTGTGACCAGCTTTCATATTGGTGTCCAAAAACAATAGTTTTTGATCGGTTTTCATAGATCGCAATCGGGCCACCCATTTGGTGGGTTCAAAATATTGTACTTGAGAATCATGAAGACCAGAGGTAACCAGCAAATGAGGGTAATCTTGTGGCTTGACCTGATCATAAGGAGAATAAGAAAGCATATAATCGTAATAGGTTTTTTCGTTGGGATTGCCCCATTCGTCATACTCAGAGGTGGTCAGAGGTATGGTATCATCGAGCATGGTGGTCACTACGTCCACAAAAGGAACGTCTGCTATCACCCCGTGATACAGGTCTGGTGCCATGTTGATCACCGCACCCATCAACAGCCCCCCTGCCGAACCGCCATTGGCATACAAATGTTGGGCGGAAGTGTATTTTTTTTCAATCAAGAATCGAGAGCAATCAATAAAATCGTAAAATGTATTTTTCTTTTTTAGGAGTTTACCATCCTCATACCAATGTCTACCGAGGTATTCCCCTCCACGGATATGGGCGATGGCATAGACAAACCCACGATCCAATAAACTCAAACGGCTGGAGGAAAAAGAGGGATCCACGGTGTGACCGTAAGATCCATAGGCATAAAGTAAAAGTGGGGTGGTCTCCTCCAAGGGGGTGTCTTTGTGATACACCATAGATATGGGAATCCGTTCCCCATCCCTTGCATTGGCCCACAGTCTTTGAGATTTATAATTTTCGGGTTTAAAAGCTCCCCCCAAAACCTCTTGTGTCTTTAATACTTTCTTTTTTTTGACTTCCATATCAAATTCAATCACTGCGCTTGGGGTGGTCAAAGAATTGAAAACATAGCGCAGTTGTTTCGATTTAAATTCAGGATTATAGGAAATATAAAGGGTATAAGTTTCCTCCTCCAAAGGAATATAATAATCGGCAGTCTCGTCCCAACGAATCACCCGCAAACGGGAAAGCCCCTGCTCCCTTTCATTGACCACCATGAATTGATCGAACAGTTCAATATCTTCAATCAAAACCTCCTCCCTATGAGGCAAAAGTGGCTCCCAATGATCGACAGTGGTCTTGTCAATTGGAGTGCGCATGATTTGGAAGTTTTTGGCCTTGTTATAATTGGTATGGAGGTAAAAATAATCGCCAAAATGTGCAATATCGTACTCCAAATCGGGGGTTCTGGGCTGTATCACCCGAAAAGCAGCATGCGGCTGATCGGCCTTGATATAACGATACTCGGTGGTAGTGGTACTGTGTGAAGATATAAAAATGTATTCCTGGGATTTGGAGGAACTGGCATAAACAGAGTAGGTCTCATCTTCCTCCTCATACACCAACTCATCCATACCCTCTGGATTGTTAATGTTGTGTTTTAAAACCGCCTCAGAACGAAGGGTTTGTTCGTTTTTTCGATTGTAAAAAAGATGGGTATTGTCCCCAGCCCATACACTCCCACCAGTGGTATTCTCTATTTGGGTTTTTAATATTTTTCCGCTGTTGAGATCTTTGATCCTCAGGGTGTATTGTCTTCGCGAGACGGTATCTAGACCAAAAGCTACTTTGGTATTGTCAGGACTTACAGAAATCCCAACCAATCTAAAATAGTCGTGACCCTCAGCCATGGCATTACAGTCAAACATGACTTCCTCTGGGGCTGTCAGTACTCCTTTTTTTCGACTATAGATCGGATAGTTTTTGCCTTCCTCAAAACGGGTGATGTACCAATAACCGTTGTAAAAGTAGGGTACAGAAGTGTCGTCTTCTTTGATCCTTCCCCGCATCTCCTTGTAAAGTTGCTTTTGCAACGGCTGGGTATGGGCGGTCATTTTTTGATAATAGTCGTTTTCCCGATCCAAATAATCCAATACCTCAGTATTCTCCCGTTGATTGAGCCAGTAATAGGGATCCACTCGAATGTGATCGTGAATTTTATGTTGATATGGAATGGCCTCTACCAAAGGGGGGACAATTTGAGTACTCGACATGGTGTCTGGATTAGTTTTACAACCTGAGGCAAATGTAATGGTGAACGCGACTATAAAAAAACAACTTTGATGAAAATTTTTGAACTTAAACATATATAGGTGATTTTGGGATTCAACTCTAAAAAAATGCTTTGAGTTGTCAATTTAATTTAAATTTACAGCTTTAATTCACATATTTAAAAATGATTTCTACTGAAAAAGAAAAAAATCTTAAAGATCGCCTGGATGCGTTAAGGGGGTACCTTTGACGTTGATGCCAAAAAAATTGAAATCGCCAACTTAGAGGAAAAAACTTTGGCCCCTGATTTTTGGAATGACGCCCAAGAAGCCGAAAAATTGATGCGTGAGATCAGAAACCTTAAAAAATGGGTAGAGGATTATCAAAATGTCAAGCAAAAACAGGAGGACCTATCTGTGCTGTTGGAATTTCAACGAGATGGAGAAGTTACCGACGCTGAAATTGAAGACCACTTTACTCAAACGCTTACTTTATTGGAAGGGATAGAGTTCAGAAATATGTTGTCCGAGGAGGGTGACGATTTGAGTGCGGTACTTCAAATCACTGCCGGTGCCGGAGGGACAGAAAGTTGTGATTGGGCTGCCATGCTGATGCGCATGTATCTGATGTGGGCAGAAAAAAACCAACTGCAAGTCAAAGAACTCAATCATCAGCCAGGAGAGGTTGCCGGGATCAAAACAGTCACCTTGGAAATTAATGGTGACTTTGCCTTTGGATGGCTCAAGGGAGAAAATGGAGTGCACCGACTGGTGCGGATCTCCCCTTTCGATAGCAATGCCAAAAGGCATACCTCTTTTGCCTCTGTTTATGTATATCCCCTGGTTGACGATACCATCGAAATTGTGGTGAACCCTGCCGATATCACCTGGGAGACCATGCGCGCCAGTGGTGCAGGTGGACAAAATGTGAACAAGGTTGAAACCGCTGTGCGATTGCGTCACCACCCCACAGGAATCATGATCGAAAATTCCGAGACCCGCTCCCAACTGGAAAATAAGAACAAAGCCATGCAACTGCTGAAATCGCAACTTTACGAAATCGAGCTGCAAAAAAAATTGTCGGCAAGAAACGAGATTGAAGCTTCCAAAAAGAAAATCGAGTGGGGGTCACAAATCAGAAATTATGTGATGCACCCCTACAAAATGGTAAAAGACGTTAGAACCCAAACCGAGAGCAATGACGTAGAAGCTGTAATGAACGGTGGGATAGACGCTTTTTTGAAAAGTTATTTGATGCTGATGGGGCAAAAAGAAAACTAAGGACATGAAAAATATTAAAAACATCATTTTTGATTTGGGTGGGGTTTTGATCGACTGGAACCCAGAATACGTTTATTTGGAAGTATTCGAGGGAGATAGAAAAAAAATGCAATGGTTTTTGGATGAGATCTGTACTATGGATTGGAACGAAAACCAAGATGCAGGCTACTCCCTACAACAAGCAACAGAAGATCGGGTTCAAATGTTTCCTCAATACGAGGAATGGATCCGAATGTACTATGGCCGATGGGAGGAAATGCTGGGTGGGGCTATTAAAGACACTGTTGTAATACTGAATCGACTCCTCAAAAACCCCGACTACCGAGTTATTGCCCTGACCAATTGGAGTGCCGAGACTTTTCCCGTAGCATTGGAGCGATATGAATTCCTACACCGTTTTGAAGGAATTGTGGTCTCTGGAGCCGAAAAAATGCGAAAGCCCTTTCCTGAAATATACCAGTTGACATTGGATCGTTATGAATTCAAAGCAGAGGATAGCCTCTTCATAGATGATAACAAAAGAAACGTGGAGGCCGCATCAAAAATGGGAATTACAACCATTCTTTTCAAAAGCCCCGATGATTTGAATGCGGAACTTGAAAAAATCGGCATCAAACACTAAAATGGAGTTTCATCCTCATCGTCATTGGGCAGGTTAAAAGCATCATCGGGTCCAGGTAATCTGCCCCTACCAGTCCAGCCCTCATTTTCATTCATTTTAGATTCAAACTCAAAGGAAGAATTATTGGTTTGCAGGTCTTCAAATTTACCGAGCTGACCGATAAATTTCATACGCATATTGTCCAACCCTCCATTACGGTGTTTGGCAACAATAAATTCGGCTTGCCCGACCGAGGAAGTATGTTCTTCATCATCCCACTCCTCAATACCATAATATTCAGGACGATAAATAAAAGATACAATATCGGCATCTTGCTCAATGGCACCGGATTCCCTGAGGTCGGACAGTTGGGGTCGTTTGGTTCCTCCTCTGGTTTCTACCGCTCTGGAAAGCTGAGATAATGCTATTATTGGAATGTCCAATTCTTTGGCCAAGGATTTGAGGTTTCGGGAGATGGTAGAAATTTCTTGCTCTCTGTTTCCAGCCTTACTGCTGCTTCCCGCAGTCATTAGCTGGAGGTAATCCACCACGATAAGCTTGATTTGATGCTGTGAAGCCAAACGACGGGCCTTGGCACGCAGATCAAAAATGGACAAAGCCGGGGTGTCATCAATGTATAATGGAGCTTTTTCCAAATCTGCGACCTTGACATTGAGTTGCTTCCATTCATGGCTGGCGAGTTTCCCAGTTCTTAATTTTTCAGAAGACAAACCCGTCTCGGCCGATATCAGTCGTGTGATCAATTGTACTGATGACATCTCCAGTGAAAAAAAGGCAACGGGGGTATTTTGGATCACTGCAATATTTCTGGCCATAGAAAGGGTCAAGGCGGTTTTTCCCATACCCGGACGGGCGGCAATAATGATCAAATCACTGGGTTGCCATCCAGAAGTGAGTTCATCCAGTTTTTGAAAACCAGAGGCCACACCACTTAGTCCATCTTTATTGGCTATTTCTTCAATTTTTTTCTTGGCCAATAGGACCAAGTTCTGTGCTGTATCGGAAGATTTTTTAATGTTTCCTTGTGCTACATCATACAATTTGGATTCCGCCTCATCCAAAAGATCAAAAACATCAATCGACTCCTTGTAGGAGGATTCAATGATCTCATTGGAAATTCGAATCAAACTTCTTTGAATGAATTTTTGGAGGATGATCCGAGCATGAAACTCAATATGAGCCGACGAAGCCACTTTCTGGGTCAACTGAACAAGATAGAAGTCACCACCGATGCTGTCCAGTTTCCCGTTTTTACGTAAATCGGCCGAAACGGTTAATAGATCAATTGGCTGTGAACTTTGAAATAAATTGTAAATGGACTGATAGATGTGCTGATGCGCGGATTTATAAAATGCTTCGGGTGTGAGTAGGTCAATGACTTCATCTACCCCTTTTTTATCGATCAACATCGCCCCTAAAACAGCCTCTTCAAGTTCAAGTGCCTGTGGTGGTAATTTGCCTTGCTGTAAGCTGATTACGGTACCTGAGGATGTCTGATTGGTAGAAATTATTCTGCTTTTTTCCATGGCGCTAATGTAAAAGGTTTAACCGTTTTGGCAGATCATTCTTGGGCTTAATTATCTTACAGCGGTGAACAAATTTATTGTTGATAAAAAAATAAACTTGTTAATAAGCCTAAAAAGTGAAACAATGTTACCCTTGGAAGGTTCCCATCTTCGAAAATTTCTCCCTTCTGGATTGAATCAATTGGTCGCTGTTCAATTTATCAAGTTTTCTGAAGGCATCGATGAGCTCTTTTTCGACCGATTGAAAAACTTGATCGCGATTGAAGTGGGCCCCACCCAGTGGTTCTTTGATGATTTTGTCAATCAATTTAGAGGCAAGCATATCTTTAGCGGTAAGTTTAAGGGCCTCTGCTGCGTCTTCTTTATGTTCCCAACTTCTCCATAAAATAGAAGAACAGGACTCAGGAGAAATGACGGAATACCAAGTATTTTCAAGCATATAAATCAAATCGCCTACGCCAATACCCAAAGCACCACCCGAGGCTCCCTCGCCAATAATGGTTACAATAATGGGTGTTTTGATCGACAACATTTGAAAGATGTTATTGGCAATGGCTTGTCCTTGACCTCGCTCCTCAGCACTCAGACCTGGATAGGCGCCAGGGGTATCAATCAGAGTGACAATGGGGATGCCAAATTTTTCAGCAGTCTTCATCAATCTAAGGGCTTTTCTATAGCCCTCCGGCTTGGCCATTCCAAAGTTTCGATATTGTCTGGTTTTGGTATTGTAGCCCTTCTGAGTACCTATAAACATAAAGGTTTGATCTTGTATTTTTCCCAGTCCCCCTACCATGGCCTTGTCATCACCAAAGTTTCTATCACCATGCAATTCCAGAAAGGTATCACCACAAAGGGCATGAATATAATCCAATGCATAAGGTCTTGAAGGATGACGAGACATTTGTACCCTTTGCCAAGCGGTCAGATTCCCGTAGATTTCCTCTTTTGTAGTTTTTAATTTGTCTTCCAACAGTTTGCATGTCTCTGACACATCAACACTGCTTTCATCTCCAATAGCTTTGCACTTTTCAATTTGCTCTATAAGCTCTTTTACAGGAAGTTCAAATTCTAAATACTCCATCGATTTTATTCTATTGTATACAAAATTAAAAATATTAGTGGATCAAAAGATACATTTCAAAATTAAGTTGGTCCCTTAGCGTTTTGCCTGCCTGATCATAAAGAGAGCCAAAATCCCAAACATAAAGACGGGTAACCATGCACCCAATAATGGGGAAAAATTGGATTTGTTTACCATAACAGAGAAAATTTTGTCAAAAAAGATAAATAGGAATCCCAAGGATATACCAAAAGCCAAATTTACCCCCATTCCTCCTCTTCTTTTAAAAGATGAAACGGCCACTCCAATAAGCGTAAGAACAAAAGCTGAAAAAGGGAGGCTCCACCTTTTGTGTCGTACCAATAGATGGCTGTTGATCATAACTGATCCTCCTTGACGCTCCTGTTCAATGAAATCATTTAACGGGCCAAATGTTAAGGTTTCTGCTTTATAATTGACAGGAGCCAAATCTTCGATTTTAAAATCGAAGAGGGTATCCAATCGGCTTTTGCGGTGGTAGAGTTCTTGATCCCCTTTGATGGTTCTTTTGATATAGGCAGATAAGCGAAATACACTGTCCTGATCCACCCATCGAATACTGCTGGACTGGATCTTAAATGTCATTTGATTGTCCTCGAAATGCTCCAAGGTAAAGTTGTTGGCGCTTTTACGGATGGGATCATAGTTGCTGACAAAGATGAATTCATTGGGATTGATTTGCTTGTATAGGTTTTGGGTTTGACGCTCACTTTTTTTGTCAATGTGTTTGTAAATAAATTCATTAAAACTAGAGTTGGATTTTGGTACAATGAACATTCCAGCAAGAAATGCAAACAATGCGATAAAACCAGCAGAAATAAGATAGGGCCTAAGAAACCTGGAAAAAGAGATCCCAGAACTCAATAGGGCAATGATCTCAGTATTGTTGGCCAATTTTGAAGTAAACCATATCACTGCTAAAAAAAGGAAAATAGGAAAGAGTAAATTTCCAAAATACCATGTAAAATCTAAATAGTAACTAATAATGGCGTCGGAAGGGACTTCGTTTTCTTTGAACTTATCAATTTTTTCGGCCATATCTACCATGATACCGATGGGGATGAAAAGGAAGATCATCACTACAAAGGTGGACAGGTATTTTTTGATAATGTAGCGGTCAATAATTTTCATACTAGAGTCGTCGGTCCATTTGGCTACACATTTTGTTTTTCCAAAGAAGGAAATCTCCCGCTAAGATATGTTTTCTGGCCTCACGTACCAACCAAAGATAAAAACTCAAATTATGGAGGGTAGCAATCTGCTTCCCCAACATTTCATTTACAGTAAACAAATGCCTCAAGTAAGCCTTGGAGTAGTCAGAATCAACAAAACAATAATTGGCTGTATCAATGGGCGAAAAGTCATTTTCCCATTTTTTATTTTTGATATTGATGGTTCCCTCTGCAGTGAAAATCATTCCATTTCTTGCATTTCGAGTGGGCATCACACAATCGAACATGTCAACTCCCAATGCAATGTTTTCCAGTAAATTGATGGGGGTTCCTACCCCCATCAAATACCTTGGTTTGTCTTTGGGTAAGCGTTCACAAACCAGCTCTGTCATGGCGTACATTTCTTCGGCAGGCTCCCCCACAGAAAGTCCTCCAATGGCATTACCAGGAGCATCTTTGGAGGCAATGTAATCAGCAGATTCCGCTCTCAGATCTTCATAGGTGCTCCCTTGTACAATGGGGAAAAGAGTTTGTTGATAATCGTATTGAAAAGGCGTTTTTTGATGCCAATCCATACAACGATCCAACCACCTGTGGGTCAGGTGCATCGAGTCTTTGGCATAAGCATAATCGCATGGATAAGGGGTGCACTCATCAAATGCCATGATAATGTCTGCTCCAATTTCTCGTTGAATTTCTATGGCTTTTTCAGGTGAAAAAAAGTGTTTGGAGCCATCAATATGGGATTTAAAAGTTACCCCCTCCTCCTGTATTTTTCTATTGTCGGATAGCGAGTACACTTGATAGCCTCCCGAATCCGTTAATACAGGTCCTCCCCAGTTCATGAATTGATGAATCCCTCCAGCTTGCCTTAAAATTTCTATCCCTGGTCTGAGATACAAATGGTAGGTGTTACCTAAAATAATGTCGGGACGAACGTCCTCTCTCAATTCCCTTTGATGAACTCCCTTCACTGAAGCTGCTGTGCCCACAGGCATAAAAATAGGGGTTTCTATTTTTCCATGATCAGTAGTAAGGGTGGCAGCCCTGGCCGATGATAAAGCGTCTTGATGGACTAAATCAAATTTCATGCATAAGAAATACATGCAAATATAAGCCACAAGTGGATGCGCTTTCCCCATCATGTTGACTAAAACTTTAAAAAAATAATTTTCCACAAAATGAATCTGATGACTTTGTGGCTTAGGTACGATAGCTTACTTTTGCTTTGAAAATATTTAAAAATGCCTGACTTAAACTTTTTAGAGCGTCTGGTGAGCCAAGTAAGAAGAGATATTTTAAGAATGGTTCACAAGGTCAACTCTGGGCATCCTGGAGGATCACTTGGATGTACCGAATTTATGATTGCCCTTTATTTTGAGATCATGGACCTCAAGGAAGGTTTTGACATGGACGGTAAAAACGAAGATTTGTTCTTTCTTTCCAATGGACATATCTCCCCCGTGCTTTACAGTGTTTTGGCTCGTAAGGGATATTTCCCAGTGGAGGAACTCTCCACTTTTCGCTTGATTGACTCTAGATTGCAAGGTCATCCTACCACACACGAGGGACTCCCAGGTGTTCGTGTGGCTTCGGGTTCGCTTGGTCAAGGTTTGTCTGTGGCCATTGGCGCGGCCCTCTCCAAAAAACTTAATCAAGATGACAAAACCGTCTATGTATTGATGGGTGATGGGGAGCTACAGGAAGGCCAAAACTGGGAAGGCATTATGTTTGCTTCAGCAAAAAAAGTGGACAACCTGATCGCTACCATCGATCTGAATGGAAAACAGATTGACGGGAGCACAGATGAGGTTTTACCCATGGGAAATATTGCTGAAAAATTCTCTGCTTTCGGCTGGGAGGTCGTTGCTCTCAAAAAAGGAAATGACCTACAATCCGTAGTGGATGCCCTCAAGGAGGCAAAAAACAAAACACGCCAAGGCAAGCCGGTAGTAATCATCATGCATACAGAAATGGGCAATGGAGTGGATTACATGATGCACACCCATGCCTGGCATGGCAAGGCTCCCAATGACGAACAATTGGAAACTGCTTTGTCTCAAAACCCTGAGACCCTAGGGGATTATTAATTTTAAGGTAGTGCTTTAGTTTATGAAAAAATATACAGATCAAGGGAAAGTCGATACCCGTTCGGGCTTTGGAGCGGGCTTAACAGAGTTGGGACGAACCCACCCCAATGTGGTGGCATTGTGTGCCGATTTGGTTGGCTCCCTAAAAATGCAAGATTTCATTGACGAAAACCCCGATCGTTTCATTCAAGTGGGAATTGCAGAGGCCAATATGATGGGGATTGCGGCAGGACTAACCATTGGAGGGAAGATCCCTTTTACGGGAACTTTTGCTAACTTCTCCACAGGAAGGGTTTACGATCAAATACGACAATCCATCGCTTATTCTGGGAAAAATGTTAAAATATGTGCCTCCCATGCAGGAGTTACCCTTGGTGAAGACGGTGCTACCCATCAGATTTTAGAGGACATCGGACTGATGAAAATGTTACCCGGAATGACTGTTATCAATCCTTGTGATTTCAATCAAACCAAAGCGGCTACCCTAGCCATTGCTGATCATGTGGGACCTGTATATCTTCGCTTTGGACGTCCAAAAGTGGCCAACTTTACTACCGAGGATATGCCCTTTGAAATTGGTAAAGGCATCTTGCTCAATCCAGGTAATGATGTGACAATTGTTGCCACGGGACACTTGGTTTGGGAAGCTTTACAAGCCGCTGAAGCCTTGGAGACTGAAGGTATCTCCGCCGAGGTAATCAATATTCACACCATCAAACCACTGGACACAGAATTGCTCGTTGACTCGGTTCAAAAAACAGGCTGTATAGTCTCTGCTGAAGAGCACAATTATTTAGGAGGTTTGGGAGAAAGTATTGCCCGAAGCTTGGCAAGCAAACATCCTACGCCACAAGAATTTGTAGCAACCCAAGATACCTTTGGTGAATCGGGAACTCCCAGTCAATTAATGGAAAAATATGGACTCAACAAAGATGCCATCATTGCAGCATCAAAAAAGGTAATTTCCAGAAAATGATTTGAAATTTATTTTATGAAAAGCACCCCCATTTTCTTTGTTTTTCTGTTAATCTTTAATTATTCAATTGCACAAATCGAATACGGAATTCAAGGGGGACTCAATTTTGATTCTGCTGGTGAAATCCTATTGTTAAAAGATCAAATTCAACAGCAGGGAGACTTGAAGAGTAAATCGGGTTTTCACTTGGGGGGGTATGCCGAATTTGATTTTCTACTTTTTTATTTGAGACCCGAATTACAATACACCAAAGTCAGCAATCAATTTGAAGGGAATACTATTGACAATAGTAGATTGGAGCTGCCACTCTCATTGGGTCTGAAAGTTTTTGGGCCATTGAGTTTTTTTGTTGGACCAACAGCCTTTTTTACGCTCTCCAACAATGGCAATGGACTCAACCTTCAAGAGGTAAAAGACAAAACCAGCTTGGGGATGCATGTCGGCACAAGACTGAAACTTGGACCAATTGGATTTGACATTCGCTATGAGAAAGGTTTTTCGGCCATAGAAAGTAGCCTGTTATCAAATATTGGAGTACCCACCGGCGGGCAAATCGATACGCGACCCAATCAAATTACGATTGGACTATCGTTAAAGCTGAATTAAGTATTGTCCTCATCTAAGTAATCAGGAGTACCGTCATTATCGTCATCATCGGGAATGCCGTCGCCATTTCGATCATATTCAACCTTGGTTCTTACACCATCTCCGTCATCGTCTGGATCTAAGTAATTTGCAACATTGTCATCGTCCGTATCGTCATTAATAGGATCACCATCGCCATCGGGATCTTCATCAATGGATAAAATGCCGTCGTTGTCATGATCTGCAAGGTTTACTTTGTGTAATGTGACCGAAAAGATTAGAGGAGAATATTTTGGGATAGTGGATATGTTTTGAGCATAATATCCCAATGAGGATGGCATAAACACCAGTCCTTTTCCATAATTATCAAATTCATAGGTGCCGTCATTATTCGAAGTATGATCTCCTGCTTTGAGTTCGGGTAAAAACTCTCGAAATCCTCGAATAACCCCAGTTGCCAAGTTGAACCACATAGGGAATTCACGTCGGTCAAAAACTTTTCCATCCAACAAACTCCCCTTGTAGGTCACAAAAGTCGAATCTACCCTACTCGGACTCTGGCCAATCCCTCTTTTTACCTCAAGAAAATACAATTTTGTTGGAATTTTGTTTTCATTTCTGTCCTCGATGACTAGCGTTTTGGTTTGCACTTGATCCATAAGTGGAATCTTGTCTGCGTTATCATCGGCAAGTGAATCAATGGTGATTTCAATTTTGTAATTGTCAGGATCGTTTTCAAAATCCTCATAATTGTAAAAATGGGATTGAAGGTAATTCACCAGGGCTTGATCATCATCTAAAGTTTGTACATTGAGCTCTCGAATGGGTTCGGGACCATCGTCATTTCCACAAGCTGAAAAAATCAATAAAATCAGTGAAATAAAGAAAGTGGATCTTAGGTATGTCATTTAAAAAAATTGATGTGCAAGATACAATTTTACTTTATTTTTGTAAGGCTATTAAACAAAGATTAACAATGCGAATTGATCAATATTTATGGTGCCTAAGGTATTACAAATCAAGAAATCAAGCTTCTTTGGCATGTAAGCAAGGTCATATTCGATTTGGAGATCAAATTGTAAAACCTTCAAGAGAAGTATTAATAGGAGACCGTGTCAAAGTAAGAAAAAATCAAATCTGGCATGAGTTGGTGGTAATGGATATTCCCAAAAGCAGATTGGGGCCAAAGTTGGTCGACATTTACCGTCAAATTACTACCCCTAAAGAAGCATTTGAAAATAGTAATTTCCAATCGCTTTCCCAAGGCCCAAAGCGGGATAAAGGCGCTGGAAGACCCACTAAAAAAGACCGTAGAGAAATGGATGATTATTTTGAGGAATCCAACCCAAACGAGGAAAAAACCAGCTGAACACAATCAAAAAATGCAATTCGTGAAATGTCGATCACTATAGTTACATTTAAACATCAAGTCATACCTCCTATATCATGAAAGAGAATATTAATAAAATTATGGATGCGGGTGATATCGCAAAAACGGTCACAAGAATTGCTTTTCAGATTTATGAAAATCATTTTGAAGAAAAAAAGTTGATCATTGCAGGAATCACCGATAATGGGGTGATTTTAGGAAAAAGAATTCGTGATGAACTGAAAAGAATTTCTGAAATAGAGGTCGTTTTTATAGAAATAAAAATTGACAAAAAAAATCCCAGAAACCCGATCAAATTAAGCCAGGATATAGGGATTTGTAAGCATCAATCCATTGTGGTTGTCGATGATGTACTCAATACAGGGAGTACTTTAATCTATGCCGTTACGCATTTTCTAAGCATGGAGATCAAAAAGATTCAAACGGCTGTATTGGTAAACAGAAATCACAAAAATTTCCCTATCAAAGGGGATTTCAAAGGAATTTCACTTTCCACCGCTATAAAAGAACACATCGATGTGGCCTTTGGGGAGAAGGAAGGAGTTTACTTAAGTTAGAAATTGGCTGACTTGATCGACTAAATCATCAATGGTTCGATCATCTGTAACCAGATGGTGTTGCGCTTTTGAGTAAAAAGTGGATCTTTCAAAAAGATGCTTTGCAATGAATTCTTCCAACGCTTTCAAGTT
>JAQCBK010000058.1 GCA_027621505.1 Bacteroidota bacterium
CCCATACTGCTGGTTGGAAAAGAATTTTGGGGAGACATGATTGATTGGATAAAAAACACGCTTGCAATAGAAAATAAAATAGATCCCAAAGATTTAAATTTGATTCAGTTGGTGGAGACCAAAGAGGAAGTAGTTCAGCAATTGGATAAATTTTACAAACAAGAGTATTTCAAGCCAAACTTCTAATCTTATCATTGCCATCAAAAATCTGAGGAACTGTATTGCCACTCTGTTGTCCTTTGGGTTAATATTTTCCCAAGAAGAAATTGCCTATGACATCCAAGCCCAGGTTGATTCCTCCGAAAAAAAAATCAATATTACGCAGCAAATTAGCTTCCAGAAAATTCCTCAATCTTTAAGGGATACCCTTTATTTTACTGATTGGTCTAATGCTTATTCAACCACTGAATCTCCTTTAGCACAAAGACTGGTTGAGGAATATGACAGAAGTTTTTTTCTGTCCAATAAATCGAAACTGGGTAAAACCAATATTGATTCTTTCAAAATTAACGGTAAAAAAGCCCAATGGAAAAGACTGGATGGTCAATTGGATATCATTCAACTCATACCAAACCATCCGATCTCTGGGGAAGATATCATCCATGTAGAGATTCAATACGAATTAGAGTTACCCGACTCAAAATTTACTGGCTATGGTTATGATGAGGAAGGTAATGTTTTTTTAAGGTACTGGTATATTAGCCTCAGCCCTATATACGACAATCAATGGCAAAATTACAGTCATCTCGACTTAGATGATTTCAGTATCCAAGCTGCGTCTTACAACGTATCACTCATAGCTCCATCTGGCTATGATGTTTTTTCAAATCTAAACATTTTGAAACAGAATAACAGTCATTTTCAATTTTCAGGAAGACAAATCAGAGATGTAGCCATTTATTGGACTTCAAAAAATAAATTCCAAACTTTTAAGACAGATGACAACAGTATCTTTTATTCAGATATTTTCAAGGACCTAGAGAATCACGAGGTCAACCGAACCAAAGTCCAAAGAGTTGATGCTTTTGTCAGTGAAGTATTTGAGAGAAAAAATGACAATCCGTTTTTGTTACCTGAGTTAATCTATAAGAAAAACCCATTTTTTGGACTCAATGACTTACCGAAATTTCTAGCACCTTTCAACAGTACTTTTTTAGAAGAAATCAGTTTTTTAAAGTCCTATCTGCAAATTTATCTGGGCAACAATATCGCCGTCGATTTGAGAAAGGATCATTGGCTGATTGGCGGGCTACAAACTTATTTGATAATCAAATATATAGAAAAGTACTACCCTGATCAGAAATATCTGGGAAGCATAGGTAATTATAAACTGATGAAAGCCTATACCCTCGCTGAAATTGATTTTAATGAGAGTTTTTGGATGTACTATGAGTTTATGGCGCGTGCTAACCTGCAACAGTCTGATTTATTACCCAAAGATGAATTGGTCAAGTTCAATCAAAAAATAGCCTCCCCCTACCACGTGGGGGTTGGTATTCGATACCTCGAACATTATCTGGGAAAAGAAACCATAGACAATTCACTAAAAAAGCTAATCAACCAGGCCCCAGAAAAATATGATTGGATAGGGTTTTTAAAAGAAAGCAGCCCCAAAAATATCGATTGGTTCGAAAACTTTTACCTCAAGCAACGGTTACCCATTGACATTAAGATCAAAAAAGTCAAAAAATACAATGACAGTTTAGAGGTCGATTTAACCCAATATTCCAAAAACAATATTCCGTTTATTGTCTCACAAATAAAAAACGACACTGTCATCAGCCAGCAATGGATTGAGAAGATGGGGACCGCGACCAAAGTGACATTACCCAATTTAGATCCAGATTTTATAGCCGTCAACCCTGAAATACGATTACCTGAATCCAATAAAATGAACAATTGGAAATCTGTAAACAACTTTCTAAACCTTAAACCTATTCACTTCAACTTTCTAAGAGACTATGAGTCACCAAAAAGAAATCAAATCTATTATAACCCAGTGGTCAACTACAATTTGTATGATGGACTGTCGTTAGGATCAAGATTTTATGACAAGAGTCTTTTAACTCAAAAATTCACATTTGAGTTAATGCCTCAGTATTCCTCTTTGCAACAAAATCTGGTAGGAAAAGTTATGATGTCCTATTTGATTTTTTCGGATGACAAAAGCAATTATGCTACTACAGTGAATTTCTTTGGTAGTAGCTATCACTATATGGAAAAACAAAGGTACCAGGTTCTCGCTCCTGGGATAAATTTCTTTTTCAGAACCAATAATTTCAGATCAAATAAGCAGTACAGAATAGGCTTGTACTATTATTATGTAAATCGAGAAAGCCTTCAAGAATCAGTTTCCAACCCGAATTATGAGCTTATGAATTTGAGATATACCTACTCAAATAAAGGGGCCTTGAAGCACACTACTTTTGATACCAGTATACAGAGGTCCGACAAATTCAGTAAGTTAGAAATGACTTTTGATTTCAGAAGGTTGATGTCCAACGGAAGTCAATTTTCTGCTCGGGTTTTTGTGGGTAAGTTTTTGAACCACAAACAAAGAGAAACAACTTTTTTTGATTTCAACCTCAATCGTCCCCAAGATTATCTCTTCCGATATAATTATTTTGGAAGGTCTGAAAGTACCGGTTTTTTCAGTCAACAATTTGTTGTGGCTGAAGGAGGGTTTAAATCAAAACTTTTTCCTGCCACCGCCAATGATTATTTGTTGACCAACAATTTAACAATGGGGATATGGAAAAGGATTGAAGCCTACCTCGATTTGGGTCTTCTCAAAAACTTTGGCCAAAACGCTCATTTTTTATACGGTTCAGGTATACGATTAAACCTTGTTCCTGATTATTTGGAAATTTTTCTTCCAGTTCACAGTACAGCAGGTTGGGAATTTGACGGTCAACCCTATGAAACCAAAATCAGATTTATTCTGACAGTAAGTCCCAAAAAATTAATGAATCTTTTTTCAAGAAGATGGTTTTAAAAATACTTTTCATTTTGTTCTTACCTCAAAGCAAAATTGACCCCAAAACATAATTTTGTAAATTTACCATCCAAAATGAAAACCAATCTTCAGGAAAATCAACAAACCATTAGTTTTGAGGACTACAAAAAGCAGATCCTTGAAGATTACAGAACCATTGTAACCAGCCGTGAGACCAGTATTTTAGGAAGAAGGGAGGTGCTGATGGGTAAAGGAACTTTTGGTATTTTTGGTGACGGAAAGGAGTTGCCACAAATCGTTCTTAACCGATTTTTTAAAGCTGGAGATTATAGATCGGGCTATTATCGAGATCAAACTTTGATGATGGCTCAGGGTCACCTCACTCCTCAAGAGCTTTTTGCTGCCATTTATGCCCATGCCGATATCAAATACGAGCCCATGTCGGCAGGAAGGCAAATGGTGGGGCATTTTTCAAACACCTTAATAGATGATGATGGAAATTGGTTGGATCAAACGCAAAGCAAAAATCATATAGCTGATGTTTCCTCTACAGCTGCCCAAATGCCCCGTTTGATTGGGTTGGCTCAAGCCTCTAAAATTTACAGGAATTTAAAAATCGATGGAGCGGATCAATTTTCTGTGAATGGAAATGAGATTGCGTGGGGTACAATTGGAAACGCCAGCACCAGTGAGGGATTGTTTTTTGAAGCCATCAATACCGCTGGTGTATTACAAGTTCCAATGGTAATGAGTGTATGGGACGACGGTTACGGCATATCAGTCGACAACATAAAACAGACCACTAAGGAAAGCATCTCCAAAGCCCTTGCTGGATTTGGCAAAGAAGATGAATTAGATGGAATAGAAATTTTAGAGGTCAAAGGCTGGGATTACCCCGCATTGGTTAAAACCTATTCCTATGCGTCAAAACTAGCTCGTGAAAAGCATGTTCCAGTATTGATCCATGTTACAGATCTCACTCAGCCATTGGGTCATTCCACTTCAGGTTCTCATGAACGATATAAAACCAAGGAGCGCTTAGAATGGGAAAAGACACATGATTGTAACCTCAAAATGAAAGAGTGGATAATTGCTAATGGTATCAGCGATCTAAACAGCTTAAACGTTTTGGAGGCACAGATAAAAAAAGAAGTTAAAGAGGCAAAAAACAACGCTTGGCGCTCTTATCAAAAACCTATTTTAGAAAAAAGAGAAGAGTTCAATGCCTTTTTGTCGGCATTCCTGCCTTTCACCAATAATGACGTGGAGCTAAAAATACTCTATAAAAACTTAAATGATAAAACAGAGCTTTTTTACCACGACATCATATCCACAGCTAGAAAAACGCTCCCGCTATTGATCAAAAATAAGGTAAATGACATTGGAGCATTTAAAAGGTGGTTAAATCAAACCAAGGGCAATTTACAAGACAAATATTCCTCTCATCTCTATAGTCAGGGGATCAATGCCACCAGTGAAGTAAAAATTATTGCTCCCAAATACAAGTCTGATGCTCCATTGGTCGATGGAAGGATCATCCTAAGAGATAACTTTGACCAACTGCTGAAGAATGAGGATCGACTAATCATCTTCGGAGAGGATAGTGGTAAAATTGGCGGGGTCAATCAAGGATTGGAAGGCTTACAAAAAAAATACGGTGAAATCAGGGTTGCTGATGCTGGAATTAGAGAAGCAACGATCGTTGGTCAAGGAATTGGAATGGCGTTAAGAGGACTAAAACCGATTGCTGAAATTCAGTATTTGGACTATATATTGTATTGTATTCATATCTTGAGCGACGATCTGGCAACATTGAGTTACAGAACCAAAGGCCGGCAATTGGCTCCACTGATCATAAGAACCAGAGGACATCGTTTAGAAGGCATTTGGCATTCTGGTTCCCCTATGGCTGCATTGATTCACCTCACAAGAGGCATCCAACTTCTGGTGCCAAGAAATATGACCCAAGCAGCAGGTTTTTATAATACCCTGCTTCGCGCCAATCAACCTGCAATCATAATTGAATCCTTAAATGGTTATCGAATCAAAGAAAAAATGCCCTCTAACCTGGGGGAATTCTGCTTGCCCATTGGTAAAATTGAGGTTTTAAAAAGCGGAAAAGACCTTACCATAGTGTCTTATGGATCAACTTTGAGAATCGTTCATGAAGTTGCCAATCAATTGGAAAATTATGGAATAAGCAGTGAAGTAATCGACGTACAAACCCTAATTCCTTTTGATCTTCAAAAAGAAATCAGAAATAGCATAGCGAAAACCAATCGTTTGCTAATCGTTGACGAAGACATGCCCGGTGGGGCCAGCTCCTTCATTCTTCAACAATTGCTTGAAGAACAAAACATATATCCGCTTTTGGATACTCAGCCTAAACTCCTCAGTGCAAAAGAACACCGACCCGCCTATGGGGAGGATGGTGACTATTTTTCTAAACCCTCTGCTGATGATATATTTGAATGTGTTTACGGAATAATGCATGAGAGCGATCCCAATCAATATCCACTGTTGTAAATTACAATGAAAATACTTTGACGAGCAGGTCTTGGAGAATATCATAACTGTTATTGGACTTCACTCCTACTCCTTTACTTTTTAGATCTGCTTCTAAAGTGAAACTAATGGCCATACTGGCTTGCTTTAGACTGAATTTTTTTGAAGCTTGTTCGTAATCCCCTATGAAATATGGATTAACCCCCAACAATCGCGGCGCTTCTGATTTATTATCCAAACTATGATACAATAGTACCCGTCTAAAAAAATTATAAAAACCAGATAGGGTCAAAACCAATGGGTGATTTTTAGGGTTCTCAGACATGTACTTTATGATTTTACAACATTGATTGAAATCGCGTTTGCCAACGGCTTTATACAATTCAAAATTATTGTAATCCTTACTAAATCCAATGTGTTCTTGAATAATCTCGGCCGTAATCTGTGATCCTTCCTGCAATACAATTTTCAATTTTGAGAGTTCCTTTTCGATTTTACTTAGGTCACTACCCAGTGCATCTGTCAATATCTGTAAGGCTTCTGATTCAATCTTTAATTGAATCGATTCTATTTTTTGTGCCAGCCATTGACCTACTTGATTGTCATACAAAGTTTTGGTCTCGAGAATTGCTCCAACTTTTTTGGCGGCTTTGTATAACTTTTTTCTTTTATCAAAAGCCTTGTATTTGTAACAAAAAACAAGAATGGTTTGTTCCTGAGGATTTGATAGGTAATCCGCTAGGATGTCAGTTGAGCGATCCAAATGCTGAGCCTCACGAACCACTACCAGATGATGGGAGGACAATAAGGGGAATCGCTTGGCTGTTTCAACGATCACATGGGCGTCTGCATCTTTTCCGTAAAATAAGGAGTAGTCAAAGGATTGGGAAGCTTCATCGGTCAATAGTTCGGTGATTTTAGCTTCAAATTGATCAATAAAATAAGGCTCTGTCCCCGACAATAGATAAAAAGGCTTATAGTTTCCTTGTTCTATGGAAGACATCAAGACATTAAATTCCTTCATCCTAAAAATAATATGCAAATTTGCAAAATGGAAAAACTGAATTTCCCCATTTTTGATCTGCCGCTTAAAAATAAGCAAAATAAGCCCCATATCTTTGATCCTGTGAGAAAAAAATGGCTTGTTATAACTCCGGAGGAATGGGTCCGACAGCACTGTATTCAATTTCTTTTAAAAGAAAAGAAAACCCCTTTGGGACTGCTTCAAGTAGAAAGAAAATTCAATGTAAACGGTGCGGAAAAAAGATACGATTTAGTGGTATATAAACCTGACCAAACCATCGCATTACTTGTTGAATGTAAAGCCCCATCTGTAAATTTAACCCAAAAAGCTTTTGACCAAATGGCAATCTACAACCGAGTCTTGAAAAGTGATTATCTTATGTTAACCAACGGTTTACAACATTTCTACTGTCAAATGGACTTTGAAAATGGTCAGTATTTATTTTTACCAGATCTACCCGAACTAAAAAGAAATCAAACATGAAATTTGCCATTGCCATATTGAATTGGAATGGAGAAAAATTGTTAAAACAATTTCTTCCTTCAGTAGTAGCTTCCTCTCCACAGGCCGTAATTTATCTCATTGATAATGCCTCGAATGATGGCTCATTGAATTACGTTGAAAAAACTTTTCCAGCCTTACAAATCATTGCTCTGAATCAGAATTATGGTTATGCAGGTGGATATAACAAAGGTTTGGTTCATGTTAAGGAAGATGTCATTTGCTTGTTGAATAATGATGTATTCGTGAAGCAAGGATGGTTAGAACCTATAATTAATCATTTTAAAAACAACCCCAATTGTGCGATTGCGCAGCCTCATATTATGGATTTCAATCATCCTCACAAATTTGAATATGCAGGGGCTGCTGGAGGATACATTGATCGTTTGGGCTATCCCTATTGCCGTGGGAGGATCTTCAACCATTTGGAAGATGACAGGGGGCAGTATGATCAAAATGAAAGTGTTTTCTGGGCCAGCGGTGCCTGTTTTTTTGTCCGAAAAAATATTTTTGAAGCATTGGGAGGCTTTGATGAAGATTTTTTTGCCCATATGGAAGAAATAGACTTTTGTTGGAGGGCAAAAAATCAAAACATGGAGGTTTACGCATTGCACGAGTCCAAAGTCTATCACTTGGGAGGAGGAACATTAAAACCCTCTCCTGAAAAAACTTACCTCAATTTTCGGAATTCCTTATTGATGTTACTCAAGAATCTACCTGAGAAAATTTATTTGAGGTTAATGGAACGAATGTTATGGGATGGAGTGGCACTGGTATTTTTTGTTTTACAATTAAAATTTACCTTCGCTCTAGCTGTTTTGAGAGCGCATTATTTCTTTTATCTGAACTACTCTAGATTCAAAATAAAAAGAGCCAAAAACCCTCTTTATATTGACTATTATAATTT
>JAQCBK010000059.1 GCA_027621505.1 Bacteroidota bacterium
AGCCCGCTGAATACGGGCACTACAAATTTTTCTAACCCGCTTTGGGCTTGCCTTTGGGGGGGCACTAGTGACCGCTTCATAAACCCCTTCCAAAGCTGAAAGAAATTCGCGATCACGTTCCTCAATGTCCCTCCGATGCATCCTCACACCACAAAATTAGAAAGGCCTGTTGTTCAGACCTAAAATCTGCGCTTTCATTACTGAGAATCAAGGTTTTCGCAAAAAGAGGGATCTAAAATTGACAATTGATCAATTTAATATCAGCACTTTATAGAATTTGCAAAAACTAAAAGCGCTTGCGTCCCTTTGGATCAAAGGGATCAATCCCTTAAACTCAAACTTTTAGGGAAGCATTTAATCCTCAAAAATATTTTGGTACATTTAGTTAAACTTAATCGAGATGAAAAAGTTAGTCTTAATATACATTGTGGGCATTGGTTCCTTAATGGCCCAACCCTCGTTTGATCCCCTCTCGGGAGTCAGTGCATTGATAAACAGTCTGACTCCAGCACAAAAAGAAATCGTTTCCTTTGCCTTGGAGGATCCCGCCAAAACCCGATGGCACTACCTCCCCCACGACTCTTTTGCCCGGGAGGGACTGCCGCTCTCAGAAATGACAGCCGGCCAAATTGAAAAAACCTATGCCCTGCTGGAGGCCTACCTCAGCGAAAGCGGTTATGACCAAATGCAACAGATCATCGATCTGGAAAACTATCTTGCCATAGTGGAGAACAATCCCTATAAAAGAGATGCCAGCAAATACTATATCGCTTTTTATGGCACCCCCCACAAAGACTCCCTATGGGCCTGGTCTTTTGAAGGCCACCACCTCTCCCTGAACTTTACCGTCTCCCCAGAAGCTATCGCCTTTGCTCCCGCTTTTTGGGGTTCCAATCCCGGGATTGTTCCCATCGGACCCGAACAAGGAAAAATCGTGTTGAAAACCGACCACAACCTGGGCTTGCAACTCGTGAATTCCCACTCCCCTGCACAACTGGAACAAACCCTGGTCAGCTCCAAAACCTATGGGGAAATACTCACCCAGAACCAAGACGCAGTAGCATTGATTCCCAACAATGGGATTGCCTACCGACAACTCCAAGCCCCTCAAAAAAAACTGCTGAAACAAATCATCCACCACCACCTCGACCGTATGGAAAAACCCGTATCCCAAAAAGCACAGGAACTGCTCGAAAACGAAAATTGGAACGAGATTACTTTTAGCTGGGCTGGAAAGACCGAAAAACTAAAAGCCCATTACTACCGTATCCAAGGCCAAAGCTTTTTGATCGAATACGACAATTCCCAAAACAACGGCAACCATATCCATGCTGTTTGGAGAGAATTTAATGGCGATTTTGGGAAAGACCTGATCCAAGAACACTATCAAAAAGGAGGGCATTAGAAGTCCAGAAAAGGCTCTGTTTGGGGGTAAAGCGTAGCACAGCAACACTTTATTTTACTTATTAACTATATTTATAAATGTTTATACCTAAAGTTTTAGATGATACAGCTTTTAATAAAATTTTGATTTACAATTGTCTAAAAAAATAATATCTAGCAAAAAAGAATGAATTTTAGGGCATAGGGGTTTAAATCCCTTCCCTATTAGGGAGGCTGAGCTTTTCGCTTTTACCTAAGGTTTTGACCTCCAATTTAAGTGCGGCTTCTGTTTCGGCCCGGTCAAAATCAGCCTCCAGCATTAGGCTATTGTCTCCCCCATTGACCCTAAAGTCTTGTGGATTGACCTTATGGGTTTTTAGTCGGTTCCATTGGGCGTCCAATACCCATAATCGATCCCCACCGCTATATTGTAGGCGTTGTCCTTTTTGCAAACCTGTGGGCAGTTCTATTTTTTTATAGCGGTTGATCTCCAAGCTGATCCCATCAACAGCAGCCTTTTGGGCGGTGAGGACAAACTGAAGTGTTTGTGCTGCTGCGGGGTTATGGAATTCAAAAGTGGAATGTAGGGGTTCTCCGGGTTGGCGTACTTTCTTTTGGTGGGTAAAGATCTCCGCATGTACCTCTTGCCAGTCCCAAGTTTGGGCATCGATTTTATTAAGGGTAAACTCTCGGTTGTTGTCGCGCATGGCTTCTTTTTGATCCTCACTAAAGGCTTGAGAGAGTCGGAGTTGTTCCCAGTCGCCTACCTTTTCCAGGATAGGGTCGGTATTGCCGTTTTGTGCCACACTTTCGGTATCGGCCACCAGGGCATAACCAGCGGCATAGCCTGCCGATTTGGCCAACATCCATTCCATGTCCTCCAAACTGGTTTCGGCGGTCATCCTAAACCAACCCAACATCCCTGGCATATAATTGCGCTGGAAATAGGCTTGGTTGTTAAAACGGTATTGGGTTTGGCTTTCACGAAAACCGGCATACCAGGGTTCGCCCCAGTTCATTCGAGAATAGATGTGCCAGAAAAAATGGGTGGTTCGACTGGCGTCGATGATGAGGTGGTCTTTGAGTTCGGGTGCGAGGGCATTGTACCAAGTATAGGGCATGAGGGACTCCCCATAGGTGCCCAGTCCAGTGGAGCGGTTGCCCTCCAGTCCGTCGAAGGAGATCTGACGTAAACCCGTTTGATTGTAGAGTTGGGCCAAGGTATTGGACATTTCCACGGTCAAATCGGCATCGGTCAAAAAGACTTTATACCCGTGATCCAGCAGTTTTGATATTTCAGCCCTGGCGGGATGGGCTGCTGCTGTGGTGCCAAAAGCCCCGCGCTGGCAGTCGAGCAAACGCCAAGGCGCAACCTCTGAAACACTACCATAGCGGATTAATTCATTCCCCAACACAACTGTTTTAAGGGTGTTGTTTTTCATTTGGTTAAAAAAATCGGGGGAAGCAATTTCGATTTCGGTATCGCTAGGGCCTACCGCTTGAATCAGCTTCGAACTGCCTACCTTGGCCAGTCGGGGGTCGGGGATGGGAGTCACATAGGGGTCGTTGGTCGTGATAAAGTTGGACAGGCAGTGGGTTCCCATTTTGATGCCTTGGGCGGCGGCTTTTTCCACACATTTTTTAAGGCCTGCCAACCCATTTGGAAATTCCCCTTTATAGAGTTCAAAATGCCCCCAGTTTTCAAAGGTTTTTCCATAGTGGTACAAATGTTTAAGTCCTGCTTTTTGGGTGAGGGCGATGGCCTCGTCCACATCGGCTTCGGTAAAGCTGGTGATGAGGTAGGCGGCATTGGCATAGGGGGAGGTTTTGACCCATTCTCCATCAATCATGGGATGGGGCAGACCTTCGCCCAGTTCAATGGTCCCCAAAGTCTCGAGTGCCTGTTCAACGGGCGCACCAAAAAGGGCAATTTTGGAGCCGATGACCCCACCGTCTTTGTAGGGAGGTGCTACAATTTTGTCGTGGGAAAATTCTTCGACGATCCGGGCTTGGTTGCGGTTGCGACTATAGGCTTGTAAACTACTACCAGAGGGGGTGGGCATGGCGGCTTCCACGCGGTATAAGACCCCATCGTCGGCCCGGCTGGCCATGTCGGTATTGTCTCCTGCACGGAAAATGTCCAACTGCGGCATGCGGTCGCTTTCGTGCCAAGGGTAGCCCCCCAAAGTTTTGAGGTTGAGCGACTGTATCCCCAAGGCAAAGATTTCCCCGCGAACCACACCCACGGTTTCTCCAATAATTTTGTCAATGGTGGTGGGATAAGGCCCCCAAAGGATGAGGTCAACCGCCTCGGCTTGGGTCAGTGCAATGAGCTCAAAAGTGAGGTAAGTTTCTTTTGAAGTGATTTTGATTTGAGCTTCCCGCGCTTGGGCAAACTGTAAATGGAGGATATCGTCTTTTAAGTCAGCGGACTGTGGCTTTTGGAAAATTCCTTTGACTCGGAGCGACAGTAGCGGAGCAATGGAGTCTTGGGCGAGGTGGTTTTTCCCCCTAACGGGATCGGTCAATGCTATGACGTTGCCCCTATCGCTGATCTCCATTCGAAAATGAGAAGTGGAAAATTCGGCTATGGGAGTTTCGGAGGTTAGGGAACAGGAGACCCAAAAAAGAGAACACAAAAGGATCAAAAATGACTTTTTCATCATTGGATATTTTAAAATTTTTTGTTCCTATGGAAATCTCCATAGGGAATAAAAAACACCATAAGTTAAGTGATTATTTTAAAATACTCTGGTCGGGATCTAAAAAGGACTTGCTCCCCCCAAAAATCCAAAAAAACAGCTCCAAAAAACAAGGGAAAGTAGAAGATGGAATCAAGAAACAGCTGCGCGCGAGAGGGGGCATAGATTTTGGGCTCTACTATTGAAAAATGTGAAGAGAATTAGACTTGTAAAATTTGTTTTGTCATTGGTTCGTATACTGGTAAAGGGGGGTGTAAACAGCTTTTTAATGCTGTTTTGCGCATTGTTGGCAAACGTTTTACAATAACCTTTTTAATTTTATTTTGAAGCTTCAATTTTTGAATTAGGATAATATCATAAGATTTTGTTCCGCCAGCACCCGAAACATCATGTTTATAATTTGCCTCTAATCCTAGCTTATCTGCAGCGGTAGAGTCCAGTAGATCTGATGTGGCTCCAGTGTCAAATATAAAAGTATTGGCTTCCGTTTTGTCATTAATATTGACATCAAGTAGGATTATACCATTTTTTAACTCAAAAGGGATTTCGGCTATTTGTGCATTTAAATGAATAGAAATAATGAGTGATAAAAATAAAGTTATTGGTTTCATTTTTTTAATTTTTTGGTCTGTTCTAAAATTTACTTTTGGCTTTTAAATTCTTTGGTTAAAACAATATTATGAAGTGTTAATAGATGTTTTCAAAATGTTAGCTAACCAGAAGATACGCACCACAAAGCGTCTATATTTCATTTATAGACTCTTTCCATGGTGTTTCGCCAATCAAAATGCCAAGCCAAACACGATGGTATTCATATCTCTTAAACCCCAAAAATCTTAGAAAACTACACAGTAGGTCAGGGTAGTAGAATAGCTTTGGGGGTTATGGTGAGTCAAATATATAAAAATCCTTACTTCAGGTATCGATCAATATTTACAAAGGGAATTATCCGCTTTTATAAAATAAGATTTATAATTTTTGGCTTTGGGGTCTTTACAACCACAAAGGTCGAGCAGTCGGATGTTTTTAAAATCGATGGGGTGGCTTTCGGCCTGAAGGGAGATATAGCCTTGGGTGAGGATCTGTCCCGCTTTGGCGATCCAATCGGCTTTGCTTTCCAACACCCCGCGGGAAGTCCAGTCGTCCTCCCTACTGGGGTTGGTAAAGCCCCCGCCGATCTGAGGGCTTTGGTATTTTAGAACGGTATCGTTTTCGATCAGGTGGGTGATGCTTTCTCCACCGAGTACCACCACCTCCGCACTGACCCAGCCATCGCCGTGGTAGGTTTTGGAATTGGAGGAAATACAATGTCGGTAATCCACTTTACCGTCCATCACCAAAGCCGTTCCCGGGGTACAAACGTTTCCAGTGGGGCGTTCCCCCTCTCCCAGTCCGCCCAGCAGTTGGATTTCGATGGAAACTGGAAAATACTGGCCCTGGTCATTGCTTTCTGCCGATTGGGAATGCAACATGATCCCGCTATTGCGGACATTCCAGTCTTCCCCTCCTTTGACCTGCTCGCCCGTAAACCGATAGTCGAAACGCAACTTATAATAGGAATAGGGGGTTTTATAATACATATGAGCATAGGCATCGTCGAAGCTGTCGTAGGCGTCATAGGCGATACGGATCATGCTGTCTTGTACCCGAAAGGTATTGCGGTAATTGACGCCGAGGTCTTGGTTGGCAAATTTGATGGTCCAGTCGGACAGGTCTTTGCCGTTAAACAAGTCGATCCATTCTTCCTGATCGGCTGTATTGGACAATGAACAGGCGCAGCATAGCAAAAGCAAGAAAAATCCGGTTCTAATCATTGGCTTAAATTAATAAATTAGGCTCAATGGCACGACAAAAAGGCTAAAAAAAGGATTTTTTTTAAATGGAGCATCCTTACAGATATTGACGATCTCACCATAATAAGTTCGCATTTATGGGAGGTTTATAAAATCTTAGCTTGTTTTTTTGGGATTCCAAAAAAAGCAAGGGATGGTCAAACCAAATCCACATGACAACAGGAACAAATTCATAACTTTATATACCAATTGTTTTCCTGTAAGGAAATTAATTATTTGTTTTTGTTAGTCCCCGCTTTTTCGGAAGCGGGGTTTTTTATTCAATAGCAATGATCAAACGCTGGCCGGGAGCGAGTGCTATGGGGAGACCTTCCAACAATTTGGCACCACTATAGGTGTTGGACAGTTTTGGATCCGAGGCGGTGATCTTATATTCTAGCTTGGGATCCACGGTAAACCATTCTGGAAACTGATTGATTCTGGGATAATCTATCGGTAGATTAAGGATGGTTTGGTGCCTTATGGGATCAAAAATGAGTTTTCCGCTCCAGTGGGAGCTTGCTCGGATCACAAAACAATTCCCTTTTTGAGTAGTTACTGCCCCTAGCCGAAGGGAGGGATTCCAAGGGGAAAGCCTGGCTCCTTGGGTTTTCCACAAGGCGTACATCAAGGCCGTACGGGCAAAATTCCCGTCCCCATGCCAACCCTCGATGATCCCATCGGGCTGCTGCATCCCAAACATGACTTGGATCTCACTGTCGATCCAGCGACGGAGGTCGGGGTGGTTTTCACGGTTCAATAAATTGATGCCGCTTTCAATGGCGTCGGCATAACCGTCGTGACTTCCCAATGGCCCGCGTCGGGCTCCGGGTTCCCAATTGAAGTTGCGATAATGGGTATTGAGTGCTTGAAAGGGTTTGCGCACCGCATCGATGTATTCTGCTTTTTGATCCACCCACCAAGCGGTGTAATAGGCATTCAGGATATAACCCCAGGTATCGGCGATACGGTCATCGACCACACTTGGTTCGCGGAGGTTGATGGCATTGTAAAATAAGCCGTCGGCATTTCTGCCAAAAACCAATATGCGGTCCAAAAGGCGGTAAAACGGGGGGCGATAGGCATCAACTTTGGGATGCTTCAAATGATGTAAACTCAGAAAAAGCTCGCTCAACCCCCCGATGATCTCACAGCCGTGATCCCTGAGTCTAAGGTATTCGGTTTGGGAAAAATCGATCTCTAGTAGATAGTGGTCTGCTATTTTGATGGCCCAGTTCAAATACTTTTCATCCCCCGTCATCCAATACACTCGGCTGAGGGTTTGCAACATCTCCCCATTGATTTCCGCTACTGAAGCGGTGCGATTAAAATATTTTTCCAGATTGGTAAAATCATCGGTAAGACGGTAGAGTTCGTCCAACATTTCCATCATACGGTCTTGCCAAGGCGATGGGCCAATCAACTCGGTAAGGGGAATGAGGCCATCTTTAATGTATTCGGAAGCACCAAAAATGACGTGTCCCATATGGATGGGGTTTTCGTGGAAGTCTTTTTTGGAAAAAGAATATACATCGGGCAGCAGCCCTACTCGGGAACTCAGCTTTTTTTCTTGACGGAGGATGTCCAAAAGTTGACCTTGAAACAGCTCATCATCCAACAAATATGCGGTCAATACCATAAAAGGGTAATTATCAGCAGCGGCGTTGGCGGGATCCCAAAGATCAGATTTGGATTGGAGGTTGGAGGGAATCAATCCACTTTCGGGATCGGTTTTTTGTAGCCATGCATGGGTAAAATCCAAACTCCGTTGGAAACTTTCATGTGCCAAATCACCATTTTCTATGGCTTGTTCAACTGTAGCTGTATCAAAAACGGATGGAGATTCACAGCTTAAAAAAGCAATAAAAAATAATAATAA
>JAQCBK010000011.1 GCA_027621505.1 Bacteroidota bacterium
TGTTTTTTTTAATTTTTCTAAAAAAAGTGTTTTTAAATAATGAATTACTTTTATTTTGATAGTATCATGGAATAGACTGGCCTTAAAAAGACCTTTTAAACTGCTGCATTTCTTTACTCGCTTGCTAAGACAACCAATCCATCAATGTATCAAAAAAAGTTTGGGGCTGCTCGGCATGCAACCAATGTCCCGCGCCCTTAATTTCCTTTAGTTCTGCTTTGGGAAAAGCCTCTAAAATCGACTCCTTATCAGCAGGTGGATTGATGTAGTTGGAGTGTTCCCCATAAAGGAAAAGGGTCGGTTCTGGGAAGGTTTTTTCGGAGGAAATGGCCGCACCTATGGCCTCTGCAGCGTTTTTTAAAACGCCAATATTCACCCGTAGCCCGAGTTGACCCTCAGAAACCCAATACAAGTTTTTAAGTAAAAACTGACGGGTACCACCATCGGGGATATATTGTTCTAAATGCTCGGCAGCGGCTGTTCTGGAGGAAACCTCCTGAAAATTCAAGCTGCTCAGTCCCGCCAATATTTGCTGGTGATGGGGGGCATAATATTTGGGTGCGATATCGGCAACCATCAATTTTTGAACACGATCCGGATGAGCCAGGGCAAAGCCCATCGCAGTTTTACCGCCCATGGAGTGCCCCAATAAAATCACTTGATCCAATCCGTGATGATCCATATAAACCCGCAAATCCTCCACCATAACGTCATAGTCAAAAACATCACTCCAAAAGCTCCTGCCGTGATTGCGCTGGTCCACCAAGTGAACACAATGGCCTTTTTCGGCAAGGTTTTTGGCATGGGTTTTCCAGTTGTCTCCCATTCCCAAAAAGCCGTGCAATATGATCCAATGATTGTCTCCTGTGCCGATGATGTTGGAGTGTAAGAGATCCATTAACTCAGCCGTTGCAAATACATGGGGACGACATTTTCAAAACCCAAATAGAGGGACTCGCTCACCAGCGCATGACCGATGGAGACCTCCAACAAATTGGGGATATTTTGCGCAAAAAAAGCGGTATTTTCCAAATTCAAATCATGACCGGCATTGATCCCGATCCCGAGATCATTGGCCACGATGGCCGCCTTGGTATAGGGTGCTACAGCTTTTTGTGGGTTTTTCTTATAATGGTGGGCATAGGCTTCGGTGTACAATTCGATACGGTCGGTTCCGGTTTTTTCTGCCCCTTTGACCATTTCCACTAGGGGATCTACAAAAATGGAGGTACGAATACCGTGGCTTTTAAACTCACTGATGACCTCAACAAGAAAGTCTTTGTTTTTGATGGTATCCCAACCTGCATTGGAGGTAATAGCTTCCTCGGCATCGGGGACCAAAGTGACCTGATCGGGTTTGATCCGAGTGACCAAATCGATGAATTTGGGAATGGGATTTCCTTCGATATTATATTCGGTGGTCAAAACCGCAGGCAAGACCAAAGCATCATCATATCGGATATGACGTTGGTCGGGCCGCGGGTGAACCGTAATGCCTTGGGCACCAAATCTTTGTAAGTCGGTTGCGACTTTCAGTAAATCGGGAACATTCCCCCCCCGGGAATTCCTCAGTGTTGCAATTTTATTGATGTTTACACTTAACTGGGTCATGATTTCGATTTAAACCGCAAAATTAAGAACTATTGGCGGCATCGGCTAAATTTTCTCTATCAAAAGGTTCACCCAATAAAGTTTTGTAATTTTACACCCTAAGCTTTCGGGATGAATATTGCTGTTTTTTGCGCTTTTGATACCCCTGCAACGATAGAGTTTGCAAAAGCGACCATTGGGTATTTGGAAGAAAAAGGCCACGGAATGACACTGGACAGCCGACTGACACTGCACCTTCCTGAGGAATCCCAAAAGTACAATACTTTCGATGCCAAAGCCACCCTCGACCCAGATCACGATTACCTATTCTCCATTGGAGGTGACGGTACATTGTTGCGTTCTATCCCCTTTGTAAAAGATACCGAAACTCCCATACTGGGGATCAATACCGGTCGTTTGGGGTTTTTGACCAGTCTGCAAAAAGAATCTCTCAATGAGGCCTTGGACAAATTTTTTGATGAAAAATTCAAATTGGTCAAACGCACATTGCTGGCTGTGGAACTCTCCACTCCATCCCCCGAAATTGAACAATTTGGTTATGCACTGAACGAAATCAGCATCAACCGAAAAAACACGACGGCCATGTTGAGTATCGCCACCCAAATTAACAAGGAATTTCTGACCACCTATTGGGCCGACGGCTTGATCATTGCCACTCCCACGGGATCAACGGGCTATTCTTTAAGCAGCGGAGGACCCATTTTGACCCCAGAAACCGAAGGAATTGTACTCAATCCAATAGCTCCTCACAATTTGAATATTAGACCATTAGTGGTTCCTGACAAAGCGGAAATAGAAATCAGTGTAGATGGACGAGGAGAGGATCATTTATTGTCATTGGACTCTCGAATTTTTACTATTGAAAACGGGGCACAAATTCTCATTAAAAAAGCCCCTTTTTCTGTCTTCACAGTCGAACTGGATGGAGACAATTATTTTAAGACCCTCCGGGACAAGCTTTTTTGGGGTTATGATGCCCGAAATAGGCAATAAATATCACATTTTTTAGTTTAAGAGTATGGATATAACAGCTTTGTTTAACGCCCCCAATGGTTATATCCCAAAATCCAATGAAAAGGTTGTGGTTTCTTCTCGCTATGCTCTGTTTTACTGTCCACGCTCGTGCACAATTTCACGAGTTGGGTGCGTTTGTTGGTGGAGGGAATTATGTGGGGGATATTGGAGCAACTTACTTTGTTTTTCCCGAAAATCCAGCTGTTGGATTGGTCTACAAATGGAACCGAACCACCCGCTATTCCCTTAGGGCCAACGCCATGTTCATGAATCTAACCAAAAGTGACTACTCGCCTGCAGATTTTGCACGTTTCAGTCGCAGGTTCAGATTTGAAAATCAAATTATGGAGTTCTCCGTTGGTGCTGAGATCAACTATGTTGATTTTAATTTACACGCAAGTGACAGAGCTTGGAGTCCCTACTTATTTTTAGGAATAGGCTTCATCCGCTATAATTTGTTTTACCACGAACCCAATACGCTTGAAACGGTTGAATATGGAAAAGGGGGTGATATTGTCTTCCCCGCCATTGCAGGGGTCAAAACCAATCTGTCTCCCTTTGTGGTTTTGGGCTTCGAAATTGGGGTCCGATACACCATGACCGATAACTTGGATGGCAGTGCCCCTGAGACTGAGAGCAATTTACCCAACCCCCTAATGTTTGGAAATTTAAATAATAATGACTGGTTTGTTTTTACTGGTTTAACATTTTCATTTACCTTTGGCGATCTGCCGTGTTATTGTAAAGAATGATAATGAGCGACTTAAAAAATGATTTACCTAAACACCTCGCCATTATTATGGATGGTAATGGCCGATGGGCTGAAAATAAGGGGAAAAACCGCGTGAAAGGACACGCTCATGGGGTAAGGGCCTTGCAAGAGGTGGTGGAAGAGGCCGTTCAGCTCAAAATTGAATACCTGACTTTATATGCTTTCTCTACCGAAAATTGGAACAGACCTCAAGAGGAGATCGGTGTTTTGATGAAATTACTTGTCAATACATTAAGGAGTGAATTTGAAAAACTCCTTGAAAACCGTATTAAATTAAAGGTGGTCGGGAATATGGATCAACTCCCCAATTTTGTCCAAGAAGAATTAAGATATGTGGTCAGTCAAACCCAAAACAATAATGAAATGACATTGACCTTGGCCCTGAGTTATGGAGGGAGGGAGGAGCTCACCAACACACTGAAAAAAATTGCAGAGAAGGTTAAAAATAATATAATTTCTCCCGAAGATATTGACGAATCCGTCATTAATGAGCATCTTTACACCAGAGGTCTTCCCGAAGTGGATTTGCTCATCAGAACTAGTGGAGAAAAAAGAATCAGTAACTTTATGCTGTGGAAAATAGCCTATGCCGAGTTATATTTTTCTGAAGTACTATGGCCTGATTTCGGAAAAGAAGATTTGCATAAAGCTTTAATCTGCTACCAAAAAAGAGAACGAAGATTTGGAAAGACTAGTAAGCAACTTATTGGGTAAGTCTTTTATCCGATTCGCATCTGTAGTGTGCTCATTTTTCTTTTTGAGTTTTATCTCTGTTCAAGCTCAAAATCTTGATGAATACGTTAAAGGAAAAAGCTACACCATTGATACCATTACAGTCAGTGGTATCAAAACTTTTAGTGATCAGACCGTTATTTCTTACAGCCAACTCAGAAAAGGGCAAAAAATAAACATTCCGGGCGATGATGTGAGCGCTGTAATTAACAAGCTTTGGGGCCTCCAATTGTTCAGTGACATCAATTTCTACATTACTAATATTGATGGAGATCTTGTGTCATTAGAAATCCAAATCGAAGAGTTGCCTACTTTGGGTGAAGTGAAGATTAAAGGCCTCAAAAAAGGAAAAATTGAACCCCTGTTGGATGAGACAGAACTGAAGGCTGGAAAAAAATTATCCGAGAGCTTTTTGACCAATACCAAAAATTATATTATCAAGAAATATCAAAAAGAGGGTTTTCTTAACACTAAGGTCTTTTTAAATACCATCGAAGACAGCATCCAAAGCAATACTTTTAAAATGGTGGTCAATGTGGACTTAGGAGAAAGGGTTAAGATTCAAGACATTAATTTTGATGGGAATGAGGTTTTTAAAGACTTCACCCTCCGTAAAAAACTCAAAAAAACCAAAAAGAAATTTCCTTTGCGATTTTGGAAAAAATCTAAATTCATAGAGGAAGACTATAATGAAGGCAAACAAAACTTATTGGATTTTTACAAAGAGAAAGGATACCGAGATGCTAGAATAATTAAAGACACGATTCTAATCAACGACAACAATAGCATTTCTATTAATTTTGAAATGGAGGAGGGCAATCGTTACTATTTCGGGGATATCTCCTATCTCGGTAATTCTGTATACAGTGATTTTCAACTCAATCAAGTGTTGGGCATCAAAAAAGGAGATCCCTATGATGGGGTGTTGCTAAAAAAGCGTATCGCCGACGAAAAGCCAGATGCCAACGACCTGACCAACTTATACCAAAACAATGGATACCTCTTCTCCACCATCAATGCCGTTGAAGTAAGTGCAGAAAATGACACCATCAAATTTGAAATCAGGATTAGTGAGGGAAAACTGGCGAGCTTTAACAAAATTTCTGTGTCGGGAAACACCAAAACCAACGATCATGTGATCTACAGAGAATTGCGAACCAAACCTGGCGATCTTTACAGCAAGGACATGGTGGTCCGAACCGTCCGAGAACTGGGACAACTCGGGTTTTTTGATGCAGAAAATATAGATCCACAATTTAAAAATGTTGATTCCAATGCTGGAACAGTAGACATTGAATATGGATTGGTCGAGGCTGGAGCAAGCCAAATAGAGCTTCAAGGAGGTTATGGTGGAGGGGGATTCATAGGAACTTTAGGCCTCTCATTTAATAACTTTTCACTCAAGAACATTTTTAATTTTGACACCTACAAGCCACTGCCCATGGGGGATGGCCAGAGTTTGAGCTTGAGGTTGCAAGCCAGCCAGTTCTTTAGCACCTATAGTTTTAGCTTTGCAGAGCCGTGGTTGGGAGGAAGGGAACCCGTTCAGTTTTCTACCTCTTTATCTCATACCATTCAATACCGATATGACTTCCTCACAGGAAGGGCAGATGAAAGTCAATATTTTCAAATCAGCGGTTTGAGTCTCGGACTGGCCAAAAGGTTGAAAGTACCCGATGATTTCTTTACCTTGTCCCAATCCATTGCCTATCAGTACTACGATCTGAACAATTACTACACCGGGCTATTTACTTTTGGAGACGGGAGTGCCAACAACCTCAACTACAACATCGCATTGATGAGAAACAACACCTACACCAACCCCATTTTCCCCACTGGAGGGTCAAAATTCACCATCAGTGCAAAGCTGACTCCCCCCTACTCCCTCATCAATGGTGTCGATTTCAGTGATTTGGAAAACCAAAGGGAATTTCAACTTCCCAATGGAGATCCAAATGTTGCAAAAATCGACCAACATAAATTCAGGTGGTTGGAATACTATAAACTCAAGTTCAATGGGGAGTGGTACACCAATATCATTGGGAAGCTGGTGTTGAAAACACAAACGGACTTCGGATTTATTGGAGCCTACAATCAAGACCGTGGAAGCATTCCTTTTGAAAGATTTTATTTGGGAGGAGATGGTATGCAAAATTACGCACTAGACGGAAGGGAAACCATTGCCCTTAGGGGGTATAAAAACCAATCCCTTTCCAATAGAGATGGCTCACTATTGTACAATAAATTTACCTTTGAACTCCGTTACCCTATTACACTCAAACCAAGTGCCTCCATTTTTGCGCTCTCTTTCTTAGAATCGGGTAATGGCTATGACAGTTTTAGAGAATTCAATCCTTTTAATGCCAAACGATCTGCTGGGATGGGTGTAAGAATTTTCATGCCAGCCTTTGGTCTATTGGGAATTGATTTTGGTTATGGATTTGACAGCTCCAATTTGAATAATGACCAGCCCAACGGCTGGGAAACTCATTTTATCATTGGACAACAATTTTAAAGCATCTATAGGGCCACTCCAAAATAATCTATTCATTTTTACGTTTGTTAATTGTTAAACGTGTCCCTTTTCATCATGAGAACAAAAATATTTTTACCGATAGTCCTTTGTATACTGTGTATCAAGGTTCACTCCCAAAGGGGAGTGCGTATCGCTTATATCGATATGGACGTTATATTAAGTAAAAATAAAGAGTTCCAAACTGCCAATCTGTTGCTAGACGAAAAGATCACACAATGGAAAAAAGAAATTGAAGTAAAAAAACTCCAACTCAAAAGTATTGAAGATCAATTCGCCGTTGAAAAAATACTGCTGACCCCAGAACTCATTGCCGATCGTGAATTGGAAATTAAAGACTTCGTTGCAGAAGTCGTTTCACTTCAAGAGAAAAGGTTTGGCCCTAATGGAGATATGATGATCCAAAAAAATCAATTGCTCAAACCAGTACAAGACCAAATTTTAAGCATCGTTCAAGATATTGCAAAAGAGAGAAAATATGATTTTGTATTTGACCGATCTTCTGATGTTATTATGTTGTATTCTGCAAAAAATTACGATATTAGCGAATTGGTTCTGAGAAGAATTCAGATGCAAGAAAGAATTAAAGAAAGAAAAGAAAAATTAAACTCCGCTAAAGAAATACTTGACGGAGCAAGTAATTGAAAAACGAAAATTATAAACCCATGAGAAATACAAAAAAACTATTATTACCTCTTTTATTTCTATTAGCTCCGATATCTGTGGTTACTGCCCAAGCGAAAGTTGCCCATATAGAGGTTCAAAAATTAATCAGTGAAATGCCTGAGGTTATCGCAGCACAAAAAGAATTAAAAAAATTGGAAGATTCTTATACCGTTGAAATGGAAAATACTTACAAAGAATTCCAAACCAAAGCGCAGACCTATGCTGCCGATGCTGCCAATCAAACTGAGATCACCAATCAAGCTCGTCAGAAGGAGTTAGAAGGGATGCAAAAAAATATTCAGGATTTTCAACAAACCGTTTCCCAAGAACTTCAAAAGAAATCGATTGATATGATGAAACCTTTGATTGACAAAGCAAAAGCGGCTATTGACAAAGTCTCATCTGCGATGGGATATGATTATGTTTTGGATTCCTCAGCCGGTGGAAGTGTCATCATTGCCAAAGGCAAAGACATCATGGCCGAAGTCAAAAAAGAGCTTGGTTTTTAATAAGCCCTTTTTAAAAATTTAAAACTCCCGAGATCGGGAGTTTTTTTTTCCCTATTTGAACCAAGAAGCGTAGATCATGTAATTGGCAGCAATGCGTTCGATTTCACCTTTTTGTAATTCCGGACTGATCTCTTTGATCTTTTTGGCAGGAACGCCTGCATAAACACTCCCCTCGGTTACAATCGTATTTTTAGGCAATACGCTCCCCGCAGCAATTATACTATTGGATCCCACAACACTATCGTCCATTATGATGCTTCCCATACCAACCAAAACCCTATCCTTGATCGTGCAACCATGAACGATGGCGTTGTGTCCTATGGAAACATCATCCCCAATGGTGGTGGCAGATTGCTCAAAAGTACCGTGAAGGACAGCTCCATCCTGAATATTCACCCGATTTCCTATAACAATACGATTTACATCGCCACGAACCACAGCCTGATACCAAATTGAACAATCATCTCCCATCAATACCTCGCCAATGAGCGTTGCATTTTCAGCAAAAAAGCAATTTTTTCCAAATTGTGGGGTAAAACCCCTGACGGTTTTGATCAGCATATTTTTAGTTTAAGTACCAATTTAAGAAATTGATTTTTAAGACCCTTAGCTTTCTTTTTATAGACATTGTTTTTTATAAATTTGTAAAAAAAGATGAAAGAGATTCAAATCATTGCCAGTTGCAAAAAAGGAGGCACCTTGGCTAAATTTAGTATAAACCCACCGCTGAACCTTTCAGTTTCCCAAACCTTTATCAACATTGATCAAGCAGCGCATGCTCCTCTTGTAAAACAGCTTTTTTATTTGCCTTTTGTCAAAAAAGTAGCCATAGAAAACAGTACGATCATAGTAGAGCGTTTTGACATTCTAGAATGGGAGGAAGTCATACAAGAAGTGGCAGAGCAGATAGAGGACTACCTAAATGAAGGGGGGCAACTAATTACTCAACCAAAAAAAACAGCCAAAGTGGCTGTAACTGTTTACGCAGAAAGCACACCCAATCCCTCCGCCATGAAATTCGTAGCCAACAAAAAAATAACGGAACAAACTTTGTCCTTTGAAAATATCGATGCAGCTCACGATGCACCTCTGGCCAAGGAGCTATTTAATTTCCCCTATGTCAAAGAGGTTTTCATGGATGAGAATTATATTTCCATATCAAAAAACGATGCTACCCAATGGGAGGAAATTGTAATGGATATGAGGGCCTTTATTAAGTCATATTTGGAGGAAGAAAAAGTCATTTTGGGGCCTTCATTTCAAGAAAAATCACAAGAAACTACTGCCGCCAATAATCCCAACCTCAATGAGACAGAACAAGAGATTGTAAATATTCTCGAGGAATACGTTAAGCCTGCAGTGGCCTCCGATGGCGGGAACATCATTTTTGATTCCTACGAAGATTCAGACAAACGAGTTAAGGTTGTGCTACAAGGGGCTTGTAGTGGTTGTCCATCCTCTACTTTTACCCTCAAAAACGGTATTGAAAACATATTAAAAGACATGCTTCCAGGTAAAGTTGAAAGCGTAGAGGCCATCAACGGATAGTCTATGGTTCTGTTTTCTTGGCCGTGGTGTAAAAATCCTTAAGATAAAATGGTTCAAAATAGGCCAAGTCTTCGAATTGTTTCGCTTGAAAGTTTGCATATGCCAAAGGAACCATCTCCGCTGCCGAGGGATACCGAATGTCTGTTCGGTATTTGATATGGGAAGCATTAAAAATTGACTGACATTTCTCAGCACCCTCCCCCATAAAAACCCAAGGGATATCTTTTGAAAATTCCTTAAAGCTTTCAGGACTTATGATTTCGTCAAAAGTGGGTTTAACCACCTCTTTTTTTTCGTTGAGTACCATAACATAAACCTCCATCCGACGCGCATCAAACATGGGAAACAAAAAAGTTGGTTCCCTTTCCGTGTATTTTTCAGATAAAATCTGGAGGGAGTTAACAGCAATCAGTGGCAAATCCAGGGCAAAACAAATTCCCTTAACAGCGGCTACTCCAATTCTAAGACCAGTATAGGACCCTGGTCCCTTGCTTACGGCTACAGCATCGAGTGCAGACATTTCCACATGCGCTTCCTTCATTACCTCTTGGATAAAATCATGCAACTGCTCACTATGGCTGAAATGTTCGGAAGAATGTTCCTTTAACGCCAATAGTTTGCCCGATTTACCAATGGCTACAGAACAATTTTTTGTAGCCGTTTCGATATGAAGTATTACGCTCACGCCACAAAAATAGAAAAATACATAGCCACAAGAAGTATTTGGTTTCCGAATCTACAAACTGATGGAAATCCCAAAATAAAACTCCAACACTTTGAGTTTAAAAATGTAATCAAACTTTGCTCGTACAACATCAGATGCAGCTACTTCATAGCGTTGTTTGATTTGGTTAAAATCAAAAATATTCATTACCCCTGCCTCAAAGCGATTGACTGCATCTTCATAGGCACGTTTACGTGCCAACTGAGTTTTTTGCGCTGCCTCGTAAAATTTATATGCCCCTTCGGCATCATTGTGGGCTTGATTAATGGTGTTTTCTAAATTAAGCTTTTCTTGCTCTAACTGATTTTGCGATCTCAACAGATTAACCTTAGAACGCTCAACATTGTTTCTGGTTGCATTTCCATTAAAAATGGGAATATTGAGTCTAACACCAATATTATGTCCAGCGTTCCGATCGAATTGCTGACCAAAAGGCATAGGGCCAATGAGCTTGTTGCCCTCTACAGACCTCAAAACTGGCTCTCCACTAGAGGGAATAAATCCAATTGGAACATCCGCAAACACCCCATTGCCTGTGATCCGATCGGCATATGATACTCGTGAGTTATAGCCATAGAATGCAGTCAAACTCGGCTGAAGTGCTCCCTTGGCCAACTCAATATCCTTCTCAGCAATGGCGATATTGGTTAAGGAAAGTTTAATGTCTTTTCTATGGGTTAATGCCTGTTCAAAAATATCCTTGGGTTTCTGAAATAAAATTTGACCCAATGGAGCCTCCATGTCCATGGATACTACATCAAAATTATCATAATCGGTGATCAAAAGCATTTGTGCCAAATTTATTTTGGACAACCTCAGGTTGTTTTCGGCTCGAATAACTCCCTGCTCCTGCGTGGCCATGGTCGCTTCTATTTCAAGTAAATCGTATTTCACCATCGTACCAGCATCAATCATCTCTTGGGTACGCGCTGCATCCCTCCGTGTGATCTCCAATTGAGATTTTTGAACGTCCAAAATTTCAATATTGAAGAGGATTTGTAAATAAGCGTTCACCACCATAAGACGAACATCATCTTTCATGTCTTCCAGTTGGTATTCTCTGGCTAAAAGCGCCAAGTTAGCACGATGCAATTGATTGAAATTTCTAAAACCGTTATATATATCGATGTTAACACTTGCCCCCACTGATGTAAATTGGGTGGTTTGATTCTCTAAGGTTCCCCGGGTGATGTCCTGATTCAAACCGATATTCCATGAATGGTTGGCTTGGGCGTTTAAGGAAGGTAGGAAATTGCCTTGTGCATCTTTTTTATTCAAAGCAGCATCATCGAGTGAAAGTTCACTTTGCTTTACGCTGATGTTTTTCTCTACTGCCATCAAAATGCATTCCTCCAAACTCATTGGAGCGGGTTGGGACTGCACCAATAGACCCATAAACATAAATAAGACTGATAAAATAGGAGATATAAATTTCATGATCAATTATTTATTTTCGGATGCTTCCTCTCCTATTTTAGTGGGTTCTGTTTTATTCCAAACTTTGATTTGATCATCCCTATTCAAACCCTTAACGACTTCAACGTTGATTCCATCTGAAATGCCCAACTCTATGTCTTTTCGATCATAATTTCCTTTGTCGTTTTTTAATTCTACAAAAGGTTTATTAGTGATTTTATCAAACTGCAATAACGCTTCAGATATGACCATTACACTGTCTTTTTTTTCTAATACCAAAGAAGCATTGGCACTGTAACCCGCACGAATAAAAACGGAGTTGTCCAAATAAACATCCCCTTCAATCTTGAATTGTACCGTGCCTTGTTCCTCGTTCCCTTTCGGAGCAATAAACTTTAATTGGGCATCAAATTCTTTGTCTTGAACAGCCCCCAAAGTAACTTTAAGTGGCATTCCTATGACCAATTTGGCAACCTCAGCTTCGTCTACCTTCCCTTCAAAGATCATTTTGTTTAAATCGGCTACTGTGGCAATGGTCGTACCCGCATTGAAAGTATTGCTTTCGATGACCTGATCTCCCTCTTTGACAGGAATTTCCAAAACCGTTCCAGCTACAGTAGCCCTGATGTTGGTGTTGGCGATGGAGGAACCACCTGCAGAACCCAGTTTGATGATTTGCAAGTCTGATCTTGCGTTTTTAACGTTCTGTTTGGCTTGGTCATAATTCAACTTAGCGTTGTCATATTGCTGCTTTGAAATGATTTCTTTTTCAAATAAAGTTTCATTACGCTTGAATTCAACCTCCGCATTTTTCAACAAAATAAGGGTATTGGACAACCTTCCTTGAGCACTGTTCAAGGCTTGTTCGTTGGGAACAACTTTTACCTTAGCCAAGAGATCTCCATTGGTAACCAAATCTCCCTCTTCAACATAAAGTTTTTCAATGATCCCAGAAATTTGTGGCTTGATCTCAACTTCGTCTTCGGGAATCACTGTCCCAGTGACAACAGATTTTTTTTCTATGGTCTTAGTTTCTGGAGATTGCACATCAAATTCAACCAAAGACTTGCTGTTGGTTTTTATAAAATATAGTGTGGCAAAAACAGCTCCTAAAACCAGTAAAGCGATAGCAAAGTATTTTAAAATTTTCATGATTAAGTGTTTTTTATTCTTCTCTCAATGCGTCTATGGGTTTAATACTAACGGCCCGCTGGGCTGGAATCAATCCAATGAGTGTTCCCAACAAAACCATGGTGGTCAAAGCACCAATTACTAGAGGTATGGGAACAGTCGGGTTGGTATATGGGAAATCGGATAAGTCTTGGGTGAATAGATTGATAATCGCCAAAACTCCCGCTCCCAAAATGATCCCAACAACCCCCGCAATTACGGTTAAAAAAACAGATTCCAACAAAATTTGAATCCTAACCTCATTGGGCGTGGCTCCGAGCGCACGTCGTACCCCCAATTCTTTGGTGCGTTCCTTGACCGAAATCAAAAGGATATTTCCTATACCGATGACCCCAGCAAAAATTGTTGCCAACCCAACCACAAGGGACAAAAAAGTCATCCCATTGGCAAAACCACTAATACGATTAAATACTTCCCCTATATTGAATGAGCCAAAAGCCCTTTCGTCTTCCGGGGCTACTTTGTGTATTTTTTTAAGAACATCTTTTACGTTTTTTTCTACTGCAACGACATCGGCATCGTCATAGGCGGCGATAGTGAACCAATCGACTTCTTCTCCACTGTTGTATAGGTTCCTGAAAGTGTTAAAAGGAATGAAAATATCACCATCGGACTCAAAACCACCCCCTTCAAGGTATTTGTGTACACCAATCACTTGAAAGTAAACGTTGTTGATCCGTATGTATTTTCCAAGGGGATTTTCATCTTCATCAAAAAGTTCCTCCTGAGTTCGTTCACCGATGACGCATACTTTACGCTGATTTTCTTGGTCTTGCTCGTTGATGAATCTTCCACCCTTGTATATTTTTTTTGTCGATATTTTGGTATAATCTGGAAAATCCCCATAAATATTATAGGTGCGGGATATTTCTTTGTAAACGACACTTGCCGGGGGACTGCCTCCAAAAACACCTCTGGCATTTCTCGGCGCAATATATTGAATCTCGGGAATTTTTTTTTTTAGTTGCGCTACATTGGCTAGGGTAAATCGAGGGTATCTGCCCACCTTAAATCCCGCATAGGGAACACTCGTTCGCTGCGGCCAAACAAACATGGAATTCATGGCCATGTCTTCAAATTCTCGATCAAAACCATTGTCTAATCCTTTGGCAGCTCCAGAAAGGGTGATGTAGATGAATATACCCCACAAGACTCCGATCACCGTAATGACCGTTCTTGTTTTGTTTTTGGCAATGGATCCAAAAATCTCCTGCCAAGTATCAACATCAAATATGACTTTCAAACTATTCATCTCTTAAAGCGACTATGGGTTTGATGCCGGCAGCTCTTTTGGCCGGGATATAACCTGCGATGGCTCCGAAAATTATGAGTAATATCGTTGCGATAAATGCAGTTAAATTGTCAACATAAGGATCGATGATAAAAAATTGTTCCAAACGATCCCCCATATTGCTCAACAGTGCAATACCGGCCATCATACCGATAATTCCCGATACTGCGGTGATAAAAATAGATTCTTGCAATACCATAGCGATCACGCTTTTTGGGGTCGCCCCTAAGGCTTTTCTGATCCCCAATTCTTTGGTGCGTTCTTTGACTACAAAAACCATAATATTTGATATCCCTATAATTCCCGCAATCAAAGTTCCTATACCCACAAAGGCGACTATGATTTGTAAAACACTTGCAAACTGTTGATTTTGTCGGATTTGATCGGCTACATTTCTGATCCTGATACCATTGTTGTCTCTGGGATCGATATCTTTTTTGTTCTTTAGAAAAAGACGCAGTTGTTTTTCAAAAACTAAGGCTGTGGCATAGCCCAGCTCGGGTCGAAAACTAACGATAATAGAATTGACCTTATCGTTATTTTTTTCTAAAAGTTGACGCGTAGTATAGGGCAGATAGATGAGTCTCTCCTCTCGGTCTCCACTTTGATCTTGAAATACTCCAACCACTTTAAAAGCACTGGTTCCCATTTCTAAATATTTCCCAATGGGATCCTCGTTTTTGAAAAGGTCATTCGCAACCAAACGACCAATCACAACGTTTTTGGTTTTGTTCGCTACATCATCTTCATTGATAAAGCGACCCTTCATGATGATGGTTTTTTCAATAAACTGATGGGCAGGAGCTACGGCTCTAGAGGAATAATTGTCAGATTCTCCTTTGTAACGAACCCTAGCACTTCTGTTGATTCTTGGGGTGATGTCCTCGACAAAAAATTTAAAATTTTTTTGCTGAATTACGTCGAGACTGTTCTCAAATTCAATTCTACGATTGGCCTTAAAACCCCTGTAGGGTTTGGATGTCCGTCCTGGATAGACAAAAAGGGTATTCGTTGCATCGTCCAGAAAAAATTGTTTAAAACTGTTTTTTAACCCATTGCCAAAACCAAACAAAACAATGAAAATAAAAATCCCCAAGGCCAACGTAAATCCAGAAAGTACTGTCCTCAATTTATTCTTGCGAATGGTTTCAAAAATTTCTTGCCAACGATCTCTGCTAAACATGGACCTCAGCAATAACTTGTTCTACTTTTTGATCCTCAACAATCACTCCGTCTTTTAAGGTTATAATTCTTTTGCACATGTGCGCAATGTCCAATTCGTGAGTTACTACCAAAATGGTTTTACCTTCGTTGTTAATTTGTTGGATTAAACCCATCACTTCGTTGGATGTTTTGGAGTCCAATGCTCCGGTGGGTTCGTCTGCCAAAAGTACTTTGGGTTCAGAGGCTAATGCACGGGCGATGGCTACCCTTTGTTTCTCTCCTCCAGAAAGCTCACTGGGCAAATGTGTTGCCCATTCTTTTAAACCTACTTTATCTAGATATTCAATCGCCTTCTGTTGTCGGATTTTTCTGCCAAGACCTTGATAGTATAAAGGCAAAGCAACATTCTCCAAAGCGTTTTTATAGTTGATTAGATTAAAGGATTGAAATACAAAACCTAAAAATTGATTGCGGTAATTTGCCGCAGTGGTTTCTGTTAAATCCTTAATCAAAACGTCATCCAACCGATATTCTCCTTCGTCGGCCAAATCGAGCATCCCCAGTATGTTGAGTAGTGTGGACTTTCCTGATCCCGAGGAACCCATAATGGCAACCAATTCTCCCTCTTGCACTTGAAGATCAATCCCCTTAAGCACATGTAATGATGTATCCCCCATTTTATAAGACTTGTGAAGGTTACTGATATGAATCATCGTGAATGAATTTCGTGAATGAATTTCGTGAATAAATTTAGTGCTTACTTTTTTTAAAACGTCTTAAATAAAATTTAATTATAGAAAGGGTAAGGTTTATTTATTCAGTAAACGGTATACTTGATACCCAACAATAGCAACCAAAACATAGGGTATTGCCATCAGATAGATGATACCATTGTTGATCCCTTTGGCAGTCTCTTCAGCCTGGCCAGACTCCAATACGGCACGGCACATGGAACACTGCGCAGATACTTCGATGGTTGCCAAAAAAATCAGTAGTAAAGGAATTAAAATACGCATGAATTTAATAATAGGGAGCAATCATGAGGTAGACAATCACACCAGTTACAGCAATGTATAACCAAATGGGAAACGTAATCACTGCGATTTTTTTGTGATCGGCAAATCTTTTGGAAATGGCCCTTACATAGGTAACCAATACCATGGGAATGATTCCAATGGAAAGTATAATATGTGAAATCAATATGAAGTAATATACATATTTAATCATCCCGTCTCTGCCATAAGGGGTTGGATCGGAAGTCATGTGATAGGCAACATACATTACCAAGAAAACCAATGACAAGCCAATGGCAATTTTCATCAATGTTTCGTGTAGTTTGATTTTTTTATTGAGGATGGCAATGTATGCAACCACTAAAATTAGAGCGGTAAGTGCATTAATACTGGCATAAATAGGGGGTAAAAAATCCAGGGGAGCTACATTGGGTAATCTTACAGTAAATAGAATTGCCACTACCACAGGAATTAAGATGGATACGGCTGTGATGAGTTTGCGGTATTTACGAGAGGGGTCAGTAATGGGCTGCGCTTTCATTTTTTTAGTCTTATTCTTTCAATAGCAATTCGATGTCTTCCAACAGCATATCCACTCCCTGTATTTGCTGATCTTCACGATCTAACCCAGAATAGTAGACTATGGGGTTGTCAAAGCGATCAACTCGAGAACGAATGTAACCTTGTTTATCAATAAGGGCGAAATAGCCCTGGTGTTCGAAACCTCCAGCTACTGCAGGATTTATCCCCGCAAAGATACTAAATCCTGAATTCGCAAGTTCATAAACCGTAGATTTCTTGTCGGTTAGAAAATGCCAGTTTTGTGACTTGACTCCATAGTCCTCAGCGTATTTTTTGAGTACATGAGGCTGATCGTTTTCAGGATCAATGGTAAATGAAGCAATTCCGAAGTCTTCTCGATCACCAAAGCGATCATCCAAAATCTTCATGTTTTTATTCATAATAGGGCAAATGGTGGGACAGCGGGTAAAGAAGAACTCAGCCAGATATACTTTCCCCTTAAAATCCTCATTGCCAATCAGCAAGCTGTCCTGATTCAACATTAGAAAATCAGGAACTTTTTTGGCTTCCCCATTGAGCTTAATATAGGCCAGGGGTTTGGCGGCTACCGATCGATTGCTCTCTATTGTTGCATCATTAGCAATACGATCAATAATTTTTGGCACAAATAAAATACTGAAAACAATGATGATGATGACAAGACCGGTATAACGATATTTGTTCATTGTATGGGACTTAATCCTTATTGTATTTTTTCCATGCGCGTCGGTACTCGGCCAAAATTACCTTGATATCATCAACCATTTTATTATTGATCTCTGCCACAGACTGTGCGTTAAACCCATAAAGAGTGCCAACATCTTCGTCATCATCTCTTCCTCTTAGATTGCGTTCTTTATCAATTATGAACACGTAAGGAAGACTTTTATTGTTGGTCAAAGTTAGTGGGGTTTTTAGGCTTTGATATAAGTGGTCTATTTGATCGTCCGATCCAAAAATAAAGTTCCATTTTACCAAGTCTGTACCCACACCCGTTTTCAACTCGCTTTTGAGTGTTTCGACTTGTTCTTGTTGTCCCTCTCGAAGTACCATCACAAACTGAAAATCATTGAACTGATAGAAGCGTTTGTAAATTTTTTGATTCAGGTTCAGCGCATCTCCTTTTTTATTGGCCAAATCGTCTCCCCAAAAACCGATGACCGTTATACGATCTTGCAATTGAACAGGGTTTCCAGAGAGTGTATTCCAGTCTTTAAGCTCATCTATTTGCTCAGTCAATACTGGAAGTAGAGCAAAATTATTTTTACCCGAGGCAAAAAATAAATAGATGACAATTGGGAAAATAAAGAGAATGGTCAGGACAAAATATTTTTTAAAAGACTTGCTCATAAAATAAATTGTCCAAAGGGATTTAGAAATTCCAGCTTACGAAACCATTGGTCATCACATCAAAAATGTAATCCGCTTCCAACACCAGGATAAAAATCAGGTAGGGAATCAATATGATTAACGGAAGTACTATGGCTCCTTTGAGGCTGCCTCTTTCGTCTCTAATATGCATAAAATCCCATGCGATATAATAGGCCTTGACCAAGGTCAAGATGATGAAAATCCAATTCAACAATTTCATACTGAGGAAGTAATTCATCAAAATATCGGGTTTAAGAATCCCCAAAACAACTTCTACGGTAGTAACAATTGATAAAAAAATGAGTACACCCCAGATTTTTTGAACGTTTGATTTGAATTTTAACAGTCCTCTAAAAATTGCTAGTTTGTGCGTTACTTCAGCCATTGGTTAATTTTATATGGTTAAACGAGATAGAAAAATGTAAATACAAATACCCAGACCAGATCGACAAAATGCCAATAAAGTCCAACTTTCTCTACCATTTCGTAGTGTCCTCTTTTCTCATAGGTTCCGATTATCACATTAAAAAAAATGATCAGGTTGATCACCACGCCAGAAAAAACGTGGAAGCCGTGGAATCCCGTAATAAAGAAGAAAAAATCTGCAAACAATCTGTTCCCGTATTCATTGTGAATGAGATTGGCTCCTTCAACGACAGCCACAGCGTTTTCGATTTTATCCAGAGAGTCGTCCCTCGATAAAACGATCTTCCGTCCACTCTGATCAAGTTTTTCACTACGTATAACTAGGTTGTCATTGGACTCAAATCCTTCGACTACCTCTGCTAGAGAATAGCTGGGCAGGCTTCCCTCGCTTTGATACCATACTCCATTACTACTTTTGTGTGCGCTGCGTTCGGTTGGGATTGAAACTGCAAAATCTCCAATAGCAACGCGCTTTCCGGTTTCGGCATTAACAAACTGTAAAATTTGACCACCTTTGGTTTCTAAAGCACCGTATTCTCCCTTGATAAAGTTTTTCCATTCCCATGCTTGTGAGCCAACGAAAACTGCGCCACCAATAATGGTCAATAGCATGTAAAAAGTAACTTTGGCCTTATTCATGTGGTGTCCTGCATCTACCGCCAAAACCATGGTTACAGAAGAAAAAATCAAAATAAAAGTCATAAGCGCCACATAATACATGGGTGCGTCTACGCCGTGCAAAAAGGGAAAGTGGGTAAAAACCTCATCGGCAATGGGCCAAGAATCAATATTCTTAAAACGTGAAAATCCATAGGAGACCAAAAATCCCGAGAAGGTAAGGGCATCGGAAACGATAAAAAACCACATCATCAGCTTTCCATAGCTGGCATTGAGTGGCCGCTGACCTCCAGACCATAGTTTGGCCTCTTTTTCGACTGCTGTTAGTTCCATAAAGTCAAATTCAATTTAGTTATCACAAATTTATATATTTTACCTGTACAGCAGAATAAATAGATACAAATAAATCCACAAGACATCCAGAAAATGCCAGAATAAATGGGCGAGTTCAAATCCCAAAGTATTGGACTTGCTGTAACTGCCTTTGGACAGCCGAAAATACACCACTGACAGGACGATCAAACCCGCAAATAAATGAGCCAAATGAAGCAAGACCAAAACATAGAGAAAGGAAGTGGTGATGGAACTTTCAGCTCCTGTAAAATAATACCCCTGAGCGATAATGTCTCCAAATCCCTTAAATTGAAAATAAACAAATAGTATTGCCAAAAGGAAAGTGGTCATGACCCGTATTTTGGCTTGTTTGTAATTTTCTTGGAGCAATGATCTTTTGGCTAAGAAAAAACTTACACTGCTAAGTAGGATTATCAGGGTACTCAGTGCGAAAGCAGTTGGCATTTCAAATTGAGACAACCAATCGGCTCGAGTACTGCTCACCACATAAGCGCTGGTAAGCCCAGCAAAGGTCATGGCCATGCTGATCATTCCCACCCAAAGCATCATTTTTTTGGCCTTTTGTTGTTTGATTTCTAACTCATCCATCATTGTATCCACTTGTCTAAAACGTATATTATTTGCAGCAAGCTGATGTATGCAATACTTGCATACATTAATTTTCTTGCGGCTTCTTTTGTTTTTTGCTGCATCAATTTCAAGGTGTGATATAGGAAATAAATTCCAATCAAAATCAAAGAGACGACCCCGCCCAACGAAAGGCTCAATTGTCCGCCATACTGGGTGAAGGGTATGAGGGAAATGACAATGGTCCACAGGGTGTAAAAGACAATCTGAAACGCTGTGGCCCGATCCGGGGATCCTGTGGGTAGCATTTTAAAACCCGCCTTTTTGTAGTCCTCATCCATCATCCAACCTATGGCCCAGAAATGGGGAAACTGCCAAAAAAATTGAATCATAAACAGTATTCCTGGTTCTATCCCAAAACTGCCTGTGGCTGCTACCCATCCCAACATAAAAGGAATGGCTCCAGGAAAAGCACCGACGAAAACCGAAAGAGGTGTAACCGTTTTTAATGGGGTGTAAATACAGGTATAAATAAAAATAGAGAGCGCCCCAAAAAGCGCTGTCTTAAAGTTGATATTATTGAGGATATATACCCCCAAAAGGGTTAACAGGCTGGCAAAGAGCAAGGCTGTAACAGGATTCATACGGCCTGCCGGTAAAGGACGGTTTTTGGTACGATCCATTAAAGCATCTTTGTCCTTTTCAATCCACTGATTAAAAGCATTGGAAGCCCCTACCATGGCAAAGCCACCAAGAAACAGCGCCAATAGAACGGATGGGTTGATTGTATCCGCAGCGAGCAAATAGCCAGCCAGCGAAGAAAAAACCACACTGATGGCCAAACGAAACTTGGTGAGTTGAAGGACATCACTCAAAAAAGCGATCAGGTTGAAGGGAGTTACAGGCAAACTATCGGAATGGGTCTTCATCATCAATTTTCCACTTGCAAAGATAGGCTACAAATCAACCCTGTGCAAGCCTCCAACATCATTTTGAAAATCCTTCCCTCAACTTATTGAAGCTTAAAGGTGATAGGAATGGAGTAAGGCACCCTTACCGCCTTTCCTCGCTGTTTCCCTGGGGTCATCTGAGGAAGCTTTTCGATGATACGCAGGGCCTCCTTTTCCAAATTTTTATCGGGTCCACGCGGTTGCACCCCTACCACATTCCCGTCTTTATCGATAATAAAACTCACATAAACCCTCCCCTGGATTCCCATTTCTTGGGCGATTTCAGGATATCTAAAGTTTTTGACAATGTGCTTGTGGATTTTTTCCTCAAAACATTTCCGTTGCATTTTTTTGGATACCTTTTCACAGCCGGGAAAAATGGGAATGTCCTCGATGATAGCAAAAGGAACCACAACATCTTCTTCTTCTTCCTCCACTACTATCTCTTCGATTTCAACGATTTCCTCCTGATCGGTCTCGGTGGATTCGATCACCGTTTCCTCCACTTCTTCCTCATCTTCTACTACTTCTATTACTTGAGGGGCCGCCGGGGGCGGTGGAGGTGGCGGGGGGGTGTAATCTTCATTTCCGTGATGGGGATATCTTCCTGATCCTCTTTCATCACATTGAGAAGATCCAATTCAATATCGCGTTCGTAGGTTTTTAATTCGATGGCTCTCCAAGTGAAAAAAAGAACCAGTATCAGCCCTATTAGAAAATAAGTCGTTCTGTTTCGATTTAAATCGGCTTTTGGATTTTTTTTAGGTAACATAATTTCATGGTTTTTGGGACTGATATATGATGATCAAAAATTAGACCATACCACCATGAAAAACAAAAAAAGTCTTAGAACTAGAGTGCTAAGACTTTCATTGAATTGGAATATTCTTTACTGCAATCTGAAAGTAATCGGAATACTAAAAGGAACCCTAACGGGTCTTCCTCTTTGTTTACCGGGGGTCATATTGGGTAGTTTTCCGATGATTCTTGCGGCTTCTTTCTCTAAATTTTTGTCGGGTCCACGCATTCTGATGTTACCAATAGATCCGTCTTTTGCAATAACAAAATTGACATATACCCTTCCTTGAATACCCATTTCTTGGGCAATTTCAGGATATCGGAAATTCTTTCGAATGTGTTTGTTCATTTGTTCTTGGAAGCAGTCTCTCCTTTTAGATTTGGCCACACTTTCACAGCCAGGGAAGATGGGTACATCTTCAATTACTGCAAAAGGAACATCGACATCTTCAAAATCTTCTTCAATCTCAACCTCCTCTACCTCAACGATTTCCTCTTGGTCGGTCTCTGTCGATTCAATGACAGTTTCTTCCACTTCTTCCTCGTCTTCAACGACTTCAATTACCTCAGGAGCCGGTGGAGGGGGTGGGGGGGGTGGCGGTACTTTAATTTGTTCTGTGATAGGAACTTCCTCATCGTCGTCGTCGTCTACGTTTAGAGCTTCGTATCCATAACCACTCCTGTCATAGGTTTTCCATTCAATGGCTTGCCAAGAAATAAACAAAACAGAGCTCAAACCTATTATAAAGTAGAGACTACTGTTTTTGGATAAGTCGGCTTTTTCGTTTTTCTTAGGTTGCATGAATTTAAAGTATTTAATATGCTAATCTATAAAAAAAACAAAAAAAACAATATCTTTTTTTTGGGTTTGTTTTATCCACTAATTAATTGCTTGTATTGATCTGCAGTCAAGAGTTGACTAACCTCTTCAGGGTCATCCATTTTAATTTTGATCATCCAACCCGAAGCATAGGGTTCATCATTGACCGCCTCTGGTGTTTCATCCAATGAAGTGTTAACCTCCACCACCTCACCACTGAGTGGCATGAACAAGTCCGAAACGGTTTTTACCGCTTCCACAGTACCAAAAACCTCCTCTGCACCTAAGGCATCTCCCTCGGTTTCAATTTCTACATATACAATGTCTCCCAATTCGCGTTGGGCAAAATCAGTAATGCCTACCGTGGCAATTTCGCCATCAATTTTGACCCATTCGTGGTCTTTGCTGTAGTAAAGGTCGGAGGGAATATTCATTTTAAATTTAGTTTTTGACAGCAAAGTAATACAATTCAGTATTAGTTTCCAAAATTATACCGCAAGGTAAAACCTGACCGAATGGAAGTTTGAGGGAAAGCGGTTGATATTGCAAATTCGGAGAAATTATGGTCGTAGAAAAACAAGCTCGTTAGATTTCTTGACAAGTTGTAACCCGCTGAAAATTTGATGGACATTAGGGTTTGCCCTGCAGTGACTTGGTTGTTATCGTATTCCAGATTGCGCAATAGGGTTATGTTTTTTCGGTAAGAAAAATCTGCTTTAAGATTGAGATCGCCACTGAGAGTGATTCTTCTCCCACCAATGTTGGTGCGGATTCTCAAATCCTTTAATCGGTAGCCCAATCCGGCAACGTATTCATTCCCGTTCTGTTCTGTGAGCAGGCTGTTGTCCAAACTCAGTGATAGACTTCTGTCCTTTCTCATCTCTGCTAGTATTTTGAGAGAATTTTTAAATTCAATATCCAATCGAATCAAGGGGTTGAATTGTTCTGCTAAATTGATATTCGAAAAGAATCTGGAAGTAAAGTAATTTCCTAATGGGTCTTTAAGCTGCGGATGTGCGGGGTCATAATCAAGATTGGTTTGATAGTTGGTGAGGGTGTAACTGGAACGGTAACCGTGGGTGATGGAAAGTCGGTTAAAAATTTTTGCCAAGGATTTAATTTTGGCAAGGCCTGTATACTTGAGGGTCCAATTGGGTAATGGCGTACTTCGAATAGGGTCAAAAGAAATATTGTTGGGGTCTGTTCCGGAGTAAGCAGAAAGGAAAGCAGCAACCAAAACCGTTTGGTGGTTTTTGTTGTAGCCTTCGGGGAAACCGTTTTCATCACGATTGGCGAGGGAAGTTTCATTTTGGGCTGCCAAGCGGTTGGCGATGATCAAGCGGTTTTCTCTGAATTTTAGAAAGTTTTTATTAACAATGCCTGAACTTCCTGAAAAAGCGGTACGAATCAAGATGGTTGACATTCCAAAATTTCCGTATTCATTGGTGTTAAGGGCAATATAATCTTGATTTTCTACACGATAATTTTCGGATAAGTTGTTGGAATAATCTCTTTCTGCATTCAAATCTATGGTCAGATCCTTAAGGGGGATGATCTGTGCTGATACGTTGAGTTTGTTGGTATGGATTTGAACAAAAGGTTCATTGAAGTTGGGGAAGTTGGTCAACCATCCTCTTTTGGCGATTTCGTAGCGTATATCGGCTTGGCTCCCGAAGGTAAACCCAAAGGAGGGGTCAAGGGTACCCATAAAACCTACTTTGGGCAAATAGCCGGGAATGACTTTTCCATTGTTTTCGGAGTAGTTGAATTGAACTCTTTTAATGGAAGAAAGTAAATCCACAAAATAGGTTGCCCCTTTTTTCAAGGCGTTGTTTTTAGACTTGTTATCTTCTTGTTCCACCTGTGGATTATTGGCTGTCGCTCGAGCAAAGGGCTGATCAAAAGGAGACTTTTTGGCTTTTAGTCCCAGTATGGTGTAGAGCTTATCAAATGAGATAGACCCCGTTAGGGTTTTGGTGTTTGCATTTTGTACGGTATTGACTTGACCCAACATCTGCCCGTCCTCACTGGTAACGGTTGCCATGGCATTGGAGCCTCGCTGCCAACTGAAATCGCCCGTATAGTTGTAATTGGCATCTATAAAATTCAAAAATGGAATCAATCGCAATGGAATTTTATAGTTTAGGGACAATGACTGAAAATGTCTATCGGTTTGTCCAGTATCCCATATTCCATCCCAAATGTCTAAGCTTTTGTTGACCCTTCCCAAGGGATTGTTAGCATCCTTCTCAAAGAAATTTCTTACAATATTATTATTGGATGCGGTAAAATTAAATCTTAATGAACGGGTCAAGTTGTGGCTTATGGAATAAGACCAATCAAAAAGGTAATTTCTAAGTTGTAAGTCCGGCAATGGGATTTGTTGGGCTGCATTAATGCCCTCCATATAAACCTGACGGAAACGCTGACTGCTAAAATCACGGTTGATTCTGGAGGTAATTTCCAAATTATTGGGGATCAGATTAAAATTCAATTCCTTGAGCCATTGCCAGTACCGCTTTCGATTGAGTATTTCTAACTTTTTAAAAGGATTGATTTCTAGTGGTTTGAAACTATGACCGTAGTTGGCTCCCAATTGAAGGTTTTTATCTGTTTGATTTTCAATTTCATAGTCATAATGATACAATTCATTGTAGGCATAAGAAAAATCAAAATTTTCGGGACTGTAAAATCGGGTGGGGTGATTTCCAGTTTTATTTTTTCGCACCCCAATCAAGCTGATGCTTTTTCTTTGGGTGTAGTCAATGGCTTGATTATTAATGGAGTCCCTTTGTGTATTCCTTTGGGAAGCGTCCAGGCGATCTTTCAAGAGAATGTCTTGATAAAAAGGATCGTACTCAGGTGTAATAAAGGTTTCTCCAATATTGAGGTTTAGTGGAATTTGCAAACCCCATTGATTGGGAAGAAGCTGACCCAAATTGATATTGGTTACCACATCGTACTGTTTCATTTCTTCACGATTGCTTTGATTGGGGGTCTGATCAATAGAACCAAAACCGATAGTGGACATACGGGCAGTAGCAGCTAGGTTTGCCAAGTCAGCAAAATTGGCATCCATAGCACCAACAGCTGCCCATCCCCCTTTGGAGTCAATCCCGGCAATCCGTAATTCATTGAACCAAACCTCCCCACACAAGTCATCTCCCAACTTTTGAGACGGATTTTTGACCCCTATCATCAATGTCTTGATGGATCCAAGAGAGGGATTTCCCTTTACAGCAAATTTATATTTCTTAAAGCCGGGTAAAGCACTGATGGGTGAAAATTCACTGACCGGATTCATCTCCTCGTCAAAATACGCAACCCTACCGATATTGGAATTGTTGATGGCTGCGGCCTTTAATTTTGCTAGTAACTTAATCGGTACTTCCAATGCATTGGATTCGGGTTGCCAAACCTCATCAGCAGTAAATCTGTTACTGGAGGCCTCGGAGTAATCCGTTGGTTTTAAAGGAATTTCAATTTGATAATAATTGTCTAAAAAGTCTGTTCCCAAACGGATAAAGGCGACCATACGTCGGTCATAATCATCGGCAGTTCCTTCGCCAGGCAGGGGCTTTTGTCCTACGATGGATTCGGCGTGTAAAAACATTTTGAGGTTTTTGTATTGACGGATGTCCACATTTACATTTTTATAGACCGCCCGATAGTCCATGGGTTGAAGATCACAAACCCTCAAGGACATGGATTGCTCATTTTGTCGCACAATGGTATTGTTATTGTTGACTTGCTCCCGCTGTATGTCGGGAGGTAAAATATAATTGATAGGGATACGATTTTCGTTTTCCAAGATATTTACTGTGCTAATGTCAACAGTAGTATTGTTATTTTTGGGGAGGTTTTTGTTGAGCTTTTGGATGTATCTGCGCCAATCTCCCCTGACCAAATCCAAAGTGCCAAACCTGAGGACAACAGGCTCTTTAAAACCTTTCAATACCATTCTCATGAATCGAATCGATCGCAAATCTTCTATGTTATTGATCGCTTCAAAATATTCATCAAATTGGGTGTCTTCATAATATCCTTTCTGGACGGGTATCTTGAATTGAATCCATCTTGTGGTAATTTCTTCTCCATTAGGAACATTTACTTTTACATTCTCTCGAACATCGGTAATAAAAGGGTGATTTCCTACCCCCATAGATTTGGATATGGGAATCCGATATTCAAAGTAACTGTCTATGGTATTCATGCTTTGATCCCGGTTGATGTCCTCCGAATCAGGTTCGGTGGTGTTTCCCCTATTGGTGTCGGAGAAAGCAACAGGAGAGTTGCCCTGTGTACCATTATAATTTTTATAGCGATCCAAAACTCCTCCATCGGCAGCGACAAAAAACTGGTAATTATCCCGAGCGGGGTCTTCTTGAGGTCCATTGGTATAAATCAAGCGCTCTTGGCTGTCGTCCAATCCATCCAACCCCACATCTTGGACAACTCTATCCTCAGGTAAAGTATTGAAGGCATAAAGAAGAGATTGGGTGGAGGGTACTTTCCCCCATGGGGTATCATAAACCAGATTTTGCGAGCTGGAACCGGGTAAACCATTTTCGAATTGTTTTCTCCCATCCCTAAGAATGTCCTCTGAGATGTTTCCCAAATGGAAGTAGAGTTCTCCTAGCTCATCCTCCTCTGTTTGGATTTCAGTGAAAGTATCCAACAGCCAAAATTCAATAAATTCTACGTTGGACTGTTCAAAATTAGTTGCGTTGATGGGCCGCATGATGCCTGCCCAGTTTTCCTCAATGTCTCTTTCAAACTCATCAGGTGACACGTTGTTATATGGACCAATTTCATTGGGATAATAGGCCAAATCGAGAGTATTCTGCACGGTGGTAGTTCCCTGAACGAGATCCTGTTCGGGAAAAATCTCTTTGATAAAAATCCTACGTGTGGTGTTAAGCGAGATGTCGTCATTGTTGATTCCTGATGGTCTCCCACCTGCATAAAAAATTGGGTCAATGGAATACCATGCCAATTTTGCCCTTCCAAAACCACTACTAATTTCATCATTTACTGAGCCTGCGCCTTTAAAGTTTTTGTAAGGGATACTGGACAGCTTCCATGAATTAAATCCCTTGATATCGATATTGGTTTGGGCCCCTTCAAAATCATCAATGTAAACATTGGATTCCCCTTGGAGTTGGGTGTTTTTGGGTTTTCCTGCAATTAAATTGGCGACTTCACCCCTAAAAGATAACATCGAGGGGACCTTGGTGTTGATGGTTGGTATTTTATTTACCAATCGGGTCAAAAAAGGCAATTCGGTTGAAAAGTTGGTATTAAAACCAATCATGGTATTGTTTACTGGTTCGGTTCCATAATTGGCTTTTTGGGTGAGGGGATTTTCACTTAGATTCAATAGGGTCCCGCCAAAAACAACATTTTCATTGACTTTGTGTACAATATTTAGACCTGAAAACCTTTTGTTTTGTTGATTAAAAAAAGAGTTGTTTTCCGAGGAAATTTGAATTGGTATATTCGAAGCCTGGAGGGCAGGGTCTAAAATTTTTACCCTACCAATGGCATAGTTGACGGTGTAATCAATACCCTCACGAAGCACCCTACCCCCAGCTGTAACCTTAACAGAACCTTGGGGAACATTGAATGCGCCAATGGGAATGCCATCCCCACCCTCGGACTTGTAGCGTCCTTTGAGAAGGAATTTGTTTTTTTCGGTATTCTCCAATGCCGCTGCCTTCGTTTTTACATACATTTCATTAAATACATACCTTTTTTGGTTGGCATTGTAGGTTTGTATGTTATCGTATTGTTCTCTTTGAGAGTTGGGGTCGTCTAAGAGTTCAAAAAGGTATTCTCCAAAAGGTTCAACGTTGGGAAAGATGATTCTACCATATTGCGGCTCAATGGTAACACCAGCTATGTAGTCAAAAAAACCGTCCCCTTCAGGCTGGGGATCTTGATAAAAATTGAGTTTATCTAAATTAAATGTATTTAAAAGGACCCTATCCTCCATATTTTTAGGCCAAATGGATTGATCTACCGGGGATAAATAATTGATGGGCGATGGGTCTGAGTAAAGAATATTCAATCTAAAATTTTCTTCTACAAGTTGAAAAGCCCCTGTATTGTATATGTTTTTCATCATCAAATCCCAAATGGGTTGTCGCACATCGGTGATGTTACTTTTAAGCAGTTTTAACACCAGATTATTGTTGTTGACTATTTGAGTATTTTGATTTGAATTTTGAGAAAAAGAGGTAGTTTCTACACTGCCATTGGCAAATTCACCAACCTGAAAGACCTCCCCCCTGTAGGTGTATTGAAAGGCAACGGCCAATACTTCATCATTACTCAGTCGCTGATTGAGAGAAATATATCCCAATTGAGGATGCAATTTATACTCATTTTGGTTGAGTTTTCTTGCGCTTTCCAAGACGGTATAATCAAAACCTTCGTTAAAGGCATTGTTGTGAGCTCCAAAAGAACGTGGAACGGAGGCAATATCTCTAATCCCTCCATTAAGAATCCCTCCCCTGTCAATGGTCTGAGGGTTTAATCGGTTGTTATCATTGGAGGGCGGGCTTGAGGGTGATTTGCCATTAAAAAAATTATTGATTTTATCATCAAGCTTGGTTTTGGCGGGGTCACTTTCAGCCAAATCTTGAAAGCCGATGATGTTTCTAATATTTTGGGTTTGAGATCCCCTGTTGGTGATCCAAACTTCGATTCTCGTAATTTGAATCGGGGAGTTGATGTAAGGGTAGTTTTTGAGAAATTGATCGTAGTTATCCCTAAAATACTGGGCCAAGAAATAGTGACGGTCTTCCTCATAATCCAGGGCAAAAACATTAAACTCCTGAAGTGTTCCTCCCCCCTGGGCCACTACATTTTGGGATTGGGAGCGTTGCTCTGAAAAAACTACAGAAATGTCGGTTTTTCCAAATTTCAAATCAGTTCTTACCCCAAAAAGACTTTGCGCTCCCTGAATGAGGTTACTATTAAGGGGCATGCTGATATTACCTATACTTATATTTTGGAGGATGGCATCCTCTGTTACCTTTCCATTCAAAAAATCTGTCACATTATTTCCCAACCCCATCAAATTTTGATTCGCTAATGCATCCGCTTTGGATTTGAGATCTAATATTTTTTGTCTTGCCTCGTCATAGGTACTTTGATAATCACCGATTTTTTGCTGAATCCCAGCTGCCTTTTGGGTAATATTTTTTCCAGCGGCTTGAAGATTTTGTCCAATATTTCTGATTCCATTGGCTTGTATGCCCTCTGCATCAGGAATGATTTCGGAAATTTCTGCTAATTGAGGGGGGTTAAACTCTATCTTAACCAAATTTTGAAAATCGAAAGTGGACTCTGTATCATAGTTGGCAGTGATTTGCAATCGGTCCCCAATTTTCCCCAATAAACTCAGACTGATCCTTTGGTCAAAATCAAAGCCAAAGCTGCGTCGATTTCTGGGCGATGCTGCTGGGTTGTCATTCTTTTGATAGCGAACTCCAAGATCAATTCCAATGGATCCTTGTGGGGCAATATCGATGATATTACTCCCAAAAATTGATTGAAAAAATTGACTGTTTACATAAACTTCCGGTAACAGATTTTTTTGGGTTTCACTTAGGTTTTCCGAGTTACCGGATAGTGCTGCTATTTTTTCTTGAAAATACCCTTTCATTTGTTCCGACAATACCATGGCTTCAAATTCTTTGGGAGATAATACCAAAGGAGCATTGATGGGGTAGCCGTCTATGGTTTGGGTATAGATATACATCCCCGACTTAGGATCAAAGCTGTATTTTGAACTGACACCTGTGGACTGGGTAAGTTTGGACTTGGACAAGTCATAACTGCTCTCCACTTGTCCCCTTAGCGATACACCGCATAAGAATAGTAGGGGCAACAGAAAGAGTTTTAAAATTAAATATTTGTCCTTTATCCTACAGATCAAAGAAATTTAAAGTTTATTCAAGGCTCCTTTGATCAATTCCTCGACCGTACTGTCAGGATTGCCTTGAATGAGGTTATCAACGACTTTTTGTGAGGCTTTTCTTGAATAGCCAAGCACCTCTAATGCTGATAACGTTTCTTCTTTGATTGTATTGCTCTTTTTTACAGGAATTTCTTCACCATCCTGTAGAGTATTGATTTTATCTTTGAGTTCGATGATCACACGTTGAGCTGTTTTCAATCCGATTCCCTTAACCCCTTGTATGGTCGGAACATCTTCGGTAACAATGGCTTGTTGGATCTGTAAGGGAGTAAGAGAGGAAAGCATGGTGCGAGCTGTACTGGCTCCAATACCCGATACTGAAATTAAATACCTAAAGACAGTACGCTCCAAAACGGTGGAAAATCCAAACAAAATATGTGCATCCTCACGAACCTGAAGGTGAGTAAAAAGCTTGATATTTTCGTCGGAGGGTAAATCGGAAAAGGTATGTAAAGAGATATTGATTTCGTATCCGATACCATTGCAATCAATCACAACCAGAGTAGGATTTTTCTCTACTAGTTTTCCTTTGATTTGTGTAATCATTTCTTTGATTTTAATTTTTCTTGAGCATCAATGCCGGCTATAGCGGCCATATTAACAATTTCATCCACTGAAGCACCGAGCTGCAGGATGTGGGCAGACTGTCGAAGTCCCATTAAAATTGGCCCTATAGAGAGGGTGTCATCTAATTCTTTAATGATTTTATAAGTAATATTGGCTGCATCTAAATTGGGAAAAATTAGCGTATTTACTTTTTGATTATGCAATAAGGAAAAAGGAAATCGCTCTCCCAACATTTCGTTATTCAGGGCAAAATCGGATTGGACTGGACCGTCAGCAATCAGATCAGGATACATTCGGTGCAAATAACTTACAGCTTGGGAAACTTTTTTGGCTTGTGGAAAAAGGGAGGATCCAAAATTATTATAGGATAATAGGGCCACTACTGGCTCCACTCCAAACAATTTAACAGTTTGAGCGGTCATTTGAGCTATTTTAGCCAATTCTTTGGCTGTGGGATCTACATTAATAGCGGTATCGGAGAGAAAAAGCATCCCCCTTTTGGTGAGCATCAGGTTGGTAGCAGCTACGCGATCCACTCCTTTGGCCTTTCCCATTACCTCCAAGATGGGTTTGACTACCGATGGATATTTTCTGGAAAAACCGGAGAGCATGCTGTCAGCATCACCCTCTTTCACCATCATCGCAGCAAAATAGTTCCTTTCTTTAATCAAACTGTTGCACTCGTAAAGGGTTTTTCCTCTTCTTTTTTGGTTTTCCCAAAAAGCTTTTGCATACCGTTGACGAATTTCCAAATGTTCTTCCGTCTTGGGGTCAATGATGTGGATGTCTCCCTCGAAATCAATAGACTCCATAAGGTTGCTGATCTTTTCCTTATCCCCCAATAAAATAGGAATCCCAATCCTTTCCTCATGAATAATCTGAGCCGCTTTGACCACATCCAATTGATCCGCCTCGGCAAAAACAATGCGCTTGGGGTTGGACTTCGCCCGATCGTGAATCATCCTCAATATTTTTTGATGTCCCCCAAGCCGCTCAGCTAATTCGGCTTCATAAGCCTCCCAATTGGTAATGGGTTCTTGGGCTACCCCAGCGTCAATAGCAGCTTTGGCCACCGCAACGGGAACATCAACAATCAAACGAGGGTCGAATGGTTTAGGGATGATATAGTCTTTCCCAAAATTAAGTTTTGTTTCTTCATAGGCTATGTTGACTTGTTCGGGTACCGATTGTTTCGCGAGCTTTGCCAGTGCCACAACGGCAGCTTTCTTCATTTCTTCATTGATCACAGTAGCTCTGACATCCAAAGCTCCCCTAAAAATGAAGGGGAAACCCAAAACATTATTTACTTGATTGGGATGATCTGACCTGCCGGTTGCCATGATGATATCCGACCGAGTTTGACAAGCCAAATGGTAATCGATTTCGGGGGTGGGATTGGCCATTGCAAAAACGATAGGGTTTTTGGCCATGGACAACAACATTTTTTCCTTAAGAATATTGGGTTGCGACAAACCAATAAAAACATCAGCATCAATCATGGCCTCGGCCAAGGTATCAATCTTGCGATCGGTTGCAAATTCTGCTTTCTGACTACTCAGGCTGGGACGGGAATTCCTTATGACTCCCTTACTGTCCAACATGACAATATTTTCTTTTCTGGCTCCAAAAGATTGGTAAAGACGTGTGCAAGAAATTGCCGCTGCACCTGCGCCAGATATGACGATCCTGACCTCTTCTATCTTTTTATCAGACAACTCCAAAGCATTAATCAATGCAGCACAAGAGATGATAGCAGTGCCATGCTGATCGTCATGCATTAAAGGGATGTTCAGCTCCTCCTTGAGTCTTTTCTCAATTTCAAAAGCCTCAGGGGCTTTGATGTCCTCCAGGTTGATCCCCCCAAAAGTGGGAGCAATGGCTTTTACAGTTTGTATGAATTTTTCGGGGTCTTTTTCGTTGATCTCAATGTCAAAAACATCGATGTCCGCAAAAATTTTAAACAAGAGTGCTTTTCCCTCCATCACTGGCTTTGAAGCCTCTGGGCCGATGTCCCCCAAACCCAAAACAGCAGTTCCATTGGAGATAACAGCCACCAGATTGCCTTTGTTGGTGTATTTGTAAACATCATCAAGCTTTTTTTCAATCTCCCGGCAGGGAATGGCCACCCCAGGGGAGTAGGCAAGCGCAAGATCCCTTTGAGTACGATAGCTTTTGGTAGGTACAACTTGCGTTTTACCAGGTCTGGGTTTGGCATGATAGACCAATGCTTGCCTTCTTTGATTGTTTTGATTCATAAAATACTATTGTTAAACAAAAATAGCAAAACGAAAGAGAGCTCAACCCTATTTAACTAATTGGCATTTATTTTACCTATTAAACTATAGCAATTTTATTGGTCATCTGAATCAAAAACTCCATACAGATTAACGGGCATCCTATAAAAAGGATCCATTAATTCATCTAGAATTAATGCAAAATCTCCACGGCTGATCAAGTCATTGGAAGAAACCTTAGCACCCAAAAATACACTTAGTGCTTTGGTGTCCGCCAACCAATCTGTTGGTGCTTCGCCGGGAAATACCAAAGCATTTAGTTTTTTGAACCAATTCATTATATGATTGTACTGCAAGGACTCAGGAGCAGGAATATTTTTGAAGTACTGAAGTTGCTGTAGAGCTTGATCCATATCACTTTGAGACAAGCTCCTCTCAGGAAAAAACCAAGTTTGATTTTCCCAACCCACATTCATTCCCGTGCCTTTCAAAATACCCGTTGCTCCTATGCGTTGATAGACTTTAAAACGGGGATGATCCTTGGGGACGTCTAAGTAAGGCAAAAGGTACCCTCCTGCTTCCAATAATTGGCTTTGTACTTTCCTAACCTCTAATTCTGCTGGGGAAATCTCTTCTTTAATACTCAATGCCGCCATAACTCCTGCAGCCTGACCAATTTGTAAAACAACGGGTTGCAAGCGGGTGGTTCCATTCACGATATTGGTGACCGAAATGGACTTTTCAGCCACAATGAAATCCTCAATATTTTGTGGGAGTAAACACCCCATTGGCAAGTTGTAAGAGGGAACGGGATAAAAATGAAGTTCGGGTAACTGTGCTGCATTGGGATGACTTTCATGATGATGATCTACAGGGTAGTCTCCAACAGCGATGCCTGTTCTGTAAAGAGGCTGTGACTGCTCATAAGGTTGAGCAATATGATTGACGGTCAATGTAGTAAGCCCTTTAATTCTCCTTGATTCTCTGTGATAGGGGATCAAAGGGAATCCATCTTCTGTGGGAAACTCCCGTTGGGATAGCCCATAGGTATTGAAACCCAATTCAGTTTGTAAATAATACAAAAACTGTAGGGATTTCAATTTGGCTTTTTCAAAGGACTTGATTCGTTCTTCCGGGGTTTGTTCCACCGCATTAACATAATAGTCATTTCCGTTAATCGGCCAATTGATCATTACTTTGCCATTTGGCAATCGCCCATATGACAACAAACTGTCCTTGGGCCACAAGGTTCTGTTCATGGATTCCTTTTGGCAATTGTCACTTTCACTACTACAATAAAAAAGTTCAGGACCATAACCCTCTGGTTGATCTATAGTCATATCTCTGTTAAAATCCTCTAATATCATAACATAGGTCAAATCCTGAATGACATCATTTTCCGATTCAGGAGCAATTTCCTCACCGTGTGTCGCTCTGCTGTCCATTCCCAAATCATAAGGTACCCCCACCTGAGCAGCGATGTCTCCCAATTCGGTGGCATCGATTACAATCTTCGCATGAAGTGTGAACTTTTCTTTGGGGCTGCTAACCTCCATTTTCCAACCCTCCTCTCTTTTTTCAATGTGGGTCACCTTTACTCCAAAATAGGGGGCAATTAAGGGTTCATTTTTGACCATATTCTGGAAGATTTGATTTCCCACAGATGGTTCAAACAGATGATTGCTTACCCAGCCAGTTTGTAAAGATTCTTTACTCCCATAACGAATGATCAAACTGTCACGGAATTCTCCCCAAATGCCCGAAGGCAATTTGGTGTTACCATCCACTGCACTGACCCCTGCAGCAGTGAGCATTCCACCCAGCCATGGCCCTTCCTCTAATATGGTGGTCTCTACCCCTTGTCGGGCAGAGGACAATGCTGCCGCTACCCCACTGGTACTTCCCCCAATCACTAAAACATCGGTCTCCATCTCGAGTTTAGCACAAGAAAAAATGGAAAGAAAAATAACGACTAAATAAATGTTTAAAATCCTGTTCATCTTTTATAATTTTTTGGAAATATCATGCAATTGATACAATGCACGAGGGACATGAAAACAACCTTTCCATTTCCCTCCTTTCAGGGGAAGTAAAACCTTTCCCGAACGATTTAAATAACCGAACCATTCTCCACCCCTTTTTGGATCCCTAAACCGGCTCCAAGTGTATTGATGAATTTTTTCAAACCATTCCAGACAGGCTTTGGACCCAGTCAATTCATAACCTTTTAGGAAACAAATCATGGCTTCCAAATGAACCCACCACAACTTTTGATCCCACTCTAATTGTTGAGGGGGATGACCATCGGCATCCAGAAAATAAAAAATCCCTTCATGTTCTTTGTCCCAACCTTTTGCTACTATCGACAAGGCCATTTCTACTGCCTGGTCAATCCAATCCTTTTGATCCAATTGAACTCCCAAATCCATAATGAACCACATGGCCTCCAAGCCATGCCCTGGATTGACCAAGCGACCGTCGAAAGTGTCGGAAAAATACCCCTCCGGAGAAACGTTTTCCAAAATTACCCCTCGTTCCTCATTCCAAAAAAGGTCAAATATTTCATTGACACAAGCGTGCATTCGTTGCTTTTTTTCTGTCGCTTCCACCAGGTCTCCAAGTTCATTGTATAAATTGCAGAGAATCATGGGCAGGGCAAAGTTTCTCAGCCCACGTGAATTGGGATATGACTTATCCCATCTCCCCTTGGGTTGATCTGACCTTTCTGAAATTTTTTTTAATGTATGCTCGACCGCTGATTTGTATTTTTCCTCCCCAGTGATGCGATGCATTTTTCCCATAGCCATGCAGGCAAAGGTGTAGGAAAAAATATTATACGGAACCACCAAAGGCTGTCCATCTCTTTGCAATGAGAAAAACCAATTATACTCTCCATCATGACCATTTTTTTGCAAAAAATCGGAGCCGGATTGGGCCATTTTTAACCATGATCCTTTTTTTTCTAAAACGTCATATAAGGTCGCAAACATCCATACTTGACGGGCTTGTAACCAAACGAATTTGTCGGTATCAAAAATCTTATGATCAGCGTCAATACAGGTGAAATAGCCTCCATGATCGGGGTCAATACTGTATTTCTCCCAGAACGGAACGACCTCTTGGGTCAGCTCCTTTAAATACAAACCTGCTAGATCGGCGAGTTTCATTTTTTTTCGTTTAAATATTCAAGATAACGATGATAGAGATGTCCCGCCTGCAAATAGGCCGATTGTGGACTCATAAAATGAGAAAACTCGAAAGTAATGGCCTCCGAAATACCCACTTTACCCGCCGTCTCTAATTTATATCTCAACTTATCCCATTTGATTGGCAAAAACTTGATGGGCATATCCCGATCAAAAGTCTCTGAATTGATCCAAGAGGTGATTTGATTTTGATCCGCCAGTGATTTGTTAATCTTGATAAAATCTTTCAATTGGTCATAATCGACATGACCGTCTTGAAAAGCTACTATATCAACGCTTTTCCGTATTCCTTTAAAGATAGACTCCCAAGTTTTGTAATGTTCATCTAAACTTATGGATTGCTCCCGTTGGCTTTGATTGGTGTATTGAGATAGGTTTTTTACCCCGTCAATATAGGGAGAAATCAGTACAGGAAGCCCCCCGGAAACCTGCTTGCAATATTGTCCCAAGCCGGCGTATAAATCAATGATTCCACCAATATTTTTGTTACACTCCTGAGACAAGTACCATCCTTTAAAAGCCTTGTATGCTCCATACCGTTCCCAAACCTCATCGATGACTTTACAGTTGAGCTTTACCTCTTTTTCATACGCCCCGGAAGTCCAATATTTTCCTGAGTCATACAGGCCGAAATAAAAACCCATTTTATTTTCTTCACTCAACCGAAGAAACATTTCTACTAAATCTGTAGTGGGCAAAATCGCTTTTTCTTCTAACACCAATACTTTGGAGGGATAGGTGATCCAGTTTTTATAACCACTACGGATCAGAATCACCTTATCAATTCCAACTGATTTCATATGTTTGAAATCCATAGACCACTCCTTTTCACTCCAATTTTGATGGGGAATATCATGACTGATTTCATCCAAAAAAGTACCCTTTATAAAAACCTTTTCAGCCATTTTGAATCGCTTCTTTTTTAAGTGAATCGTACCATAAAAATTTTAATGCCAATGAGGTGATAGCAACCACAGCAAGTGATAGTGCAAGAGCATCCCACTTTTTAATCATCAAAAAGATAGGCCAAACCACCAAGGCCATTTGCCATACAATACCTATCACTACATTCAGCATATCTCTCCCAAACATGTCGTTGGGTTTAAAAGTTGAATCTTCTTTTTGAACTTCTTTCAAAACAGGTTTCCAAAAACCCCAAGGCCTCACATTTTTATAAAAACTTTTGAGGACTTTCATGTCATCGTGTGAACTGAGATAGGATCCCAATAGACAACCTAAAATAGAAAAAGCAAAAATGATAGGGAAAAAGTAAATATCAATCCAGTCTCCAAAAAAGATGAGCTTGACGGTAGAAGCCAATAACCCAGCCAACATACCCCAAAAATAACCGTACCCATTGAACCGCCACCATACCCACTTCAATACGTTGGCAGCAGTGTAGCCCCCATACAATGAGGCGGTAATCCATAGTGTAATGGCATTGAGCGAAGAGGCAAAAAAGCCAAAAAATACCCCAATCAAAACCAATAAAAAAGAAGACAAATACCCATAACGGACATAGGTTTTTTCATTTTTTCCAGGTAATAAACTATTCTTTAATAAATCGTTGGCAATGTAGGCAGGTGCAGCATTGATAACAGCTGCAAAAGTCCCCATAAAAGCGGCCATCAGACCCGCCAAAAGAAGACCCTTCAGACCAGCAGGGAGAAAGGATGCAATAGCATTAGGAAGAATGGTTTCAAAATCGATCTGGGGATTGGAGGCCATATCGGGGGTAAGGAAAACGATGGCCAAAACAGCAAAAGCTGCAATCATCAAATAGCGAGGTGAAAACAAAACTGCAATTGTGAAACCACTCATTTTGGCAGCTTCAAAAGGAGTTCTCGTCGAAAGTAAACGCTGCATATCATAACCTGGAACGGGACCAGCCAAACTAGAAAAAAAACCTTTGAATAACATCATCATAAAAAGTGCCCCTATAAACTCAAAACCATCAGTAGCTATTTTACCATTCAGTTGAGGGAGTGAAGCCGACCAGTCCAAATCCATCTTCCACCCAAAAAACATTTCATCCCATCCTTTGGGCACCACCTCCATTATGTCATTATACCCTACTGCATTGAAGGCAATCGCCGCAATGGCGAGACTGGAAATGGTCATGATGATGTATTGAAAAACTTCTGTCGCCACCACACTCATCATGCCCCCTCTAAGGGTATATAAAGTGGTAATTCCAACTATAATAAGAGCATAAACATTTTCTGAACTGATCGATAGGAGCGAATGATTCACGCTGAGATCCCATGGAAGAATGGCAGCACAAAATTTACCGATGCCTTCAAAAAAATAGGCGATAAAGCCGATGGCTCCAATGACTGCAAATACAATGATGATGTTTTTGGACAGTGCGCCTCCCCTACCACTAAAACGGGTGAGAATCCATGAGGCTCCTGTCATCACATTGGAACGTCTGATCCATACCGCCAAAAATATCATCACAAAAACCTGATTCCATACCGGCCACAACCAAGGAATCCAAGCACTCTTCAGGCCATATACAAACAAAAGGGTTACCGTCCACATGACTCCTGAAATATCGAACATTCCGGAAGCATTGGATAAGCCCAAAAAGTACCATTTGATTTTATTTCCACCCAGAAAATATTGATCCAGGTCGTTTCTAGCGAGTTTTGAAATCCAAAGACCTACCCCAAGTACAATCAAAAAATAGGCAATGATAATGGCGTAGTCTAATCCGCTGAGATACATGATCTTTTAAAATTTAATTTAGTCTAGATGACCTTCCTGGTTTTTCCACTCTAAAGGTTTCAATGTAGCCCCTGTCTTGGAGGGTAATATAGGCGGTTTTTCCATCCGAACCCCCAAAAGCGATATTTGAAGGTTTTTTACCTTTTAGCTTAACTTCTAAAAGTAATTTTCCTTCGGGGGATAATTTTGCAACGGTGCCTTTACCGTGTCTGGTGACATACAAATTTCCATCTACATCGCAACGCATACCATCCATTCCAAAATCATCAAATTGGTGGAACAATCTTTTGTTGGAGATATTCCCCTGTGAATCCAGATCAAAAGCCCAAATATTTCTTTGAACACTCTCATTGACATATAAGGTTTTTGCATCTGGACTGACCTCTACCCCGTTGGTCGTTCCCATGTCTTTTGCTAGCAGTTGAAATTTTCCATTTTCAACTTTCCAAAGCTGACCTGTACTTTCTTTCCAGTTGGGATCAGAAGCAAACATCCGATCACCACAACAGATCGCCAAATCATTGGGCTGATTCAATAAGGTGTCATGAGCATAAACACTCACCTCTTTAGTTTGAATATTTACTTTTAGAACATTGTGCCCCGTGTAATCGGCCAAATACATACTTTGATCTGAACCAAAACGAATTCCATTGGCAGTGCTTCCTTCAGGCAAATGTTCAATAAATAAATTAAATTTCCCCATGGTGTCAACTTTACCAACAGAACCACTTTGAAGAGGATTGACAAAATAGAGATTTCCCTCGCGGTCAACTGCCGGCCCCTCAAGTCCTGAAGTGTACTCTCCCACAAAAACCAAATCCTGAGATTGGTAGTACAATTCCTTTTTATCACATGAAGAAAAAAGGATCGATATAAACAAAAGCAACCCTGAGATTAAATTTTTCATAAGAATTAGTTTGAATTTCTAAATTAAATAATTTAAATTTATTTTGTGGTTAAATTCAAATTAATGTCTTTAATGAGCCTCATTTCATTATTGAGTTGTTTGAACTTGAAAACAAAAAACCA
>JAQCBK010000012.1 GCA_027621505.1 Bacteroidota bacterium
ATTGGATTCAATTTGGGGTTGGTTGGTTTCAATGATCTTTTTGGCCTCAGTCCGATTTTTTTGGGCCTGTTTTTCCAGTTGTAAGTATTTTTTTTGGGAGGCTGTGTTGGAGAAAAAGTCTTCACTCAGGAGGTGTTTTTGTTTTTCTTGATGGATGATGCCATTGGCGAATTCAAGGGCCTCAAATCTTTCCCCTTCGGTAGAGGCTTTAACTTTTTCCACGGCCAGGGGATTGAAATGGATGGGGGTCTTTTCAAATTGAAAAAAGACAAAGACCAAAACCCCGGTCAGTAAAATAAAAAACTGCATGGGGATTTTCAGAAAACCGTTCATGATGAGCCCCCTTTGGCTTTCGGCCAAAGATTTTCCCGACAGGTAGCGCTGTACCTGACTTTGATCCGTACCAAAATAGGAGAGGGCCAAAAAGAGCCCCCCTGTAACCCCACTCCAGAAGGTATAGCGGTTGTTAAAGTCGATGCTGAAGTCGAGTATATTCATCTTTTCATTCAAACCTGCCAAATGAAGGGCATTGGAGAATGAAAGGGTGTCGGGCAAGGCTTTGACGATAAAGACAAACGCTGCTACCATACCCGAAAAAATGATTAGCATTTGTTGCTTTTGGGTGATATTGACAGCTTGTGTCCCTCCAATTAGGGTATAGAAGACCACCAATAGGCCAATAACCACTACCAATAATTTAAGGTTCCAGCCCAACACCACACTCAGAATAATGGCGGGAGCATAAATGGTGATTCCAGAGGCCAGTCCGCGTTGGACAAGAAACAAAGCAGCGGTTAGGGTTCGAGTTTTAAGATCAAAACGTTTTTCCAAAAACTCATAGGCGGTATAGACTTTTAGTCGATGATAAACGGGTAGGAAAAACAAACAGATGATGACCATTGCAAAGGGCAATCCAAAATAGAATTGGACAAAACCCATCCCGTCGTTGAAGGCTTGGCCCGGGGTGGATAAAAAAGTAATGGCACTGGCTTGTGTGGCCATAACAGAAAGCCCCACGGTAAACCACGACGCTTGATTTCCCCCACGGATGTAGTCCTGGATGTTTTTGTGAGAATTGTTTTTCCAAATGCCATAGACAATGATAAACAATAGGGTAACGGAAAGTATGCCCCAGTCAAGATTTTCCATCAGCTAAAATTATTCATGAACAGATAGCAAAAGCCCCAAAAAACCAATTGTGTCAAAAGTAATATCCAATAAATTTTGGGTAGTTCTTTTTTCATGGTTTTGCGATCAAATTGAAAAACAGACGATAGGCACCGGGTACACCAGCAGGCAATTGGCGGAAGAAACTCAAACCGGTATAAACCACCCTGCCCTTGCCATAAGGCGCAACGAGCAGTGCTCCTTGTTTGGGGGATTCCCCTGGGTCATTCATCTGCAAGATTGGTGTAAACTGTTCATCCCATTGATTGGGGAAATACAGACCTCTTTCTTGCACCCAACCCTCAAAATCTTTTGGGGTGATCTCATTGGGATAATTCAATATGGGGTGATTGGGATGGATCATGGTCACCAATGCTTCTTCATTGGATACACGATCTCGGGAAAGGTTTAATGTCAGGGGAGCCAGTTCCTTGGTTTTTAGCCCTCTACTGGTATTGTATTGAATGAGGAGATGGCCCCCAGCGGCTGCATATTCCCATAGGATTTTGTTTTTGTAGGCGAGTGCTTCCGCTACATTAAATGCTCTTATCCCAATGATTACTGCATCAAAAGAATTTAATTTTTCAATGGTTATATTTTGCGCATTCAATGTTTCTACTTCGACTCCCAATGCCATTAAGCTCTGGGGAATATTGTCTCCGGCACCTTCGATATAAGCGACTTTTTCTACACCGGTTTTTAGGCTTAAGGCGACGGCTTTGGATTCGGCTGGGGTAATCATGTATTGTTTGGGGATATGGTCATAGGTAATTTCTTGGAGAGAGAATTGTATTTTTTGGGTTGCGGTTTGCAGCAGGGGTTTGATCAACCCTAAGCTAGTTTCCGCAGGGGCTTTTACATCAAAATAAAAATCACTTTCATTGCCTTTGCCCGAAAGTGCAACCTCAATAGCAGCAGGATTTGAAGACCAAGAACTGGGCATTTCCAATTTTAGTGTTCCCTTGACATCGGCCCCGTGGTTTTTGACATTCACCTTCACCTTTCGACTTTGGTGGGTGGCGAAAAGCTGAACGGGGGCATCGAGTTGTAGGGTAGCCTCGGGGAGGATATGAAATGGTGTGACAACTTCACCTCTGACAGGATCTGTTCTACGGTATTGCAGGGGCAGTTCAGTGTCCCATTCTTTTCCTTCGATCATCAGCGTGAGAATTCCCTGGTAAGCAGGAGGGGTTTTGGCCTTACCCTTCCATTCTGTTTTTTCGGTAGCGTACATGCCCTGACTTCCTTTTTTTATCAGCCAATAGGGGCTGCTGATCGAACCAATCACACTGGAATCAAAACTCTTACTAAACAATTGATTGGTTTGTAAGGCCGTATTTAGTTCATGGGTTTCGTCTTTCCAACGCATTTGTTTTAGATGCACCTTCAATGGACTGCTTTGGTTCACCAAAAGCCTTAAGGGCAGTCTTTCTCCAACAACCCCATAGGGAATTTGGGCATTGAATTGAAGTTCGATTCCCAGACAGCTTTGGATCAGGGCATTGACTTCTTTTATTTTAATGGTTTTCCAGTGTTCGTCTTTCAGTTGGGAAATCAGGGTTTTTACTTCCAATAGGGGAACCACACTTTTGTAGGGAGCAGAAAAATCAAAATCTTCGATGATTTTTTCAATGGCCTCTCCAATGGGTGCCCCTCCTTTCACTCTTGTCCAACGGGTATTGATCCCATCAAATGGGTCGTTATGGGTCAGCATTTTTCCCCTGACCAATTCCAAATACTCTAATGTTTCCCCCAAGGCAGGAGCACTGCCAAAGCCCTGGGATTTGTGCTGACTCCTGCTCTTTGCTGCGATTTCGGAGTTGGTTTTTCCAGACAGTGGATCGAAAATCCCCATGTCAATGGCGATCATTCCTTTCTTACTGGCTTTTTCGAAATTTTCTCTGCTGCCATAAAAATACCATGAGGTATTGTGGAAAACACGTTGAGGATGCCAGGCATTTTGGTCATCATTCATTTGGTCAAAAGCCCATTCACTGATCATGGCTGAAGCGGTGTGATGACCGTGGGTTCTACCAGCGCTTCCACTACTGAATCGGTTGATGATGATGTCGGGTTTGAATTGTTGAATGCTGGCGATTGTTTGATTTAAAACTGCTTCTTTGTCCCAAATAGAAAGGGTTTCGGTAGGGTTTTTTGAATAACCAAAGTCGTTGGCCATGGTAAAAAACTGCGCCCCACCATCAATTTTTCGTGCAGCCAGTAGTTCTTGCGTTCGAATCAATCCCAAACCCTCTCGAAGTTCTGGCCCGATGAGGTTTTGTCCCCCATCACCACGGGTCATGGATAGGTAGGCAGTTCGTGCCATGATATGATTGGAAAAATACGAAATCACCCGGGTGTTTTCATCGTCGGGGTGAGCAGCGAGATAGAGTACCGAACCCAAAAAATTAAATTTGTGAAATTGTTTGTAAATCTCAGACGATGACTGGGCTTGAACATTTTTTGCAAATAGTAGCAATAATATCCAATGGACTGCTTGAGTCAAAGCGGGTTTTATTAAAAAGGATTTTCGAGCTTCAGTACCGTATAGATTCATTTTTTTAAATTACAAATTTTTAATTCAGCCTTCTATTTATTTGTTGATCAAATGTTCAATTTTTTCTTTGACTTGAGCTAAGGGGAGGCCTACCACATTGGTATAGCTTCCTTCTATTTTGGTGATACCGATGGTTCCAATCCAATCCTGAATGCCATAGGCTCCGGCTTTGTCCAGTGGTGGTTGATGTTCGAGATAGTGATCTATTTCCGCCTCTGTAAGTTTTTTAAAATAGACTTTGGTGACCTCTGAGAGGAGCTCAAATTTATGGGTGGTCAGAAAACCCACTGCTGTTATGACTTCATGAGATTTACCCGAAAGCTGCTCCAACATTTCTTTTGCTTCTTGGATGTATTTGGGTTTTCCCAAATACCTTCCCTCACACCACACAATGGTATCAGCTGTGATGACAATCTGGTGGGGTTGGATGATTTTTTCAAAAGGGGCTTTTTTTTGTTTGACTATAAACTCAGCAATGGCTTTCCCTTGGAGGTGATCGGGAAAATTTTCTTCTACCGAAAAAGTTTGAACGGTAAAGGGCAGTTTTAGACTTTCAAGAAAAGATTTTCTGCGGGGCGAACCAGAGGCAAGGATGATTTCGTAGCCGTTAAGGGGATCCATCTTCGAAATTAGGATTTTGTGTTTTCGGGGGTCATCCATTTCCCTTGCACCCTAAGTACCTGTTCCAAAATTTCACGAACACAACCATCTCCTCCTTTTTTGTGCGATACATAATGAACGATTTTTTTTACATCAGTAACAGCATCTTGAGGACAAGCAGCCACTCCCACCTTTTGCATGACTGCTATATCAGGAATATCATCACCCATATAGAGCACTTCATCTGCTTTTAAATCATAATTTTTGATGAAATTTTCAAAGGCCTGTTCTTTTTCATGCATTCCCAAATAAACTTTATCCACTCCGAGAAGCTCCAGTCTTTCCTTTACGCCCTGGTTGATTCCTCCAGAAATGATCCCCACCTTAAAACCTTTATTCAAGGCGTATTTTAGAGCATAACCATCTTTAGTGTCCATCTGTCGGAGCATTTCACCCTCGGAGGTAATCAATATTTTTCCATCGGTCAAAACGCCGTCGACGTCAAAAACAAAAGCTTTAATTTGATTCAGAAGAATTTTGTAGTTGGGATTGTTCATGAATTTTTTGGATTGAAGTGGTCAAATTTATGTATAGTTTTTTAATGTGTTCATCCGATAACAGATCAAGATGGTTTTGTATGCTATTTAGGTCATTTCTTATGGCAGGACCGGTCTGGGCATGCTCAGGCCCTAAATCCAATGCTTTTTTATAGGTTTCTTGAATCAAAGGTTGAAAAATTTCAAAAGGGAGATCATTCTCTGAGCATAATCTTTTACAGAGGTGCAGCAGATGATTTCCAAAATTATTGGCAATAACAGCAATCATATGAAGTGTGGCTCGCTTTTTTCCGTTCATTTTGTAGGGGATTCCACCAAGGAGTTTGGCCAATTCCTCCAATAGGGATTGGTCTTTTGGATTTTTGGTTTCGATACAAAAGGGGAGGTCATTGGATTGAAGTGGGTGCTCTTTTGAAAAGGTTTGAAGGGGATAAAATACCGCAGCTCTCGGTTGACCTTTTAAACCATCCAAAGCAACCGCTCCTGCACAATGGGCAACGATCCCTTTTGCCTGGATTTTTGTGCTGAGGGATTCAATTTGGTCGTCATTGACACAAATCAGGTATAGATCGGCGGTTTCCAGCTCAGAAAGTTGGTCAGTGATCTTTGTTTCAGTTTCTGCAAAACGAATTTTTTCAATCTTTCGACCGTACCATTGGATCAGATCGATTGCTTTATTGACTTTAAATTGTTCGTAGAAATAAAATGCCAAATTCCCTGTTCCAATCAATACAATTCTTGTCATATTCCAAAAATACATAAAGAAATTTTCACTATCTTTATATAACCTAAATCTTATCATCATGAAGCTTATTTCAGCCTTCCGTGGCCAATTTTTCTCAAGATTTTATTTGATGATCCCCATTTCAATTATCGTTCTTGCTTGTACGGGTTCTTTTGCTGTTTACTTTATTACCATCAAGGGGAATTCACCCTTTAATTTTTTTCAAATGCTCATCAGCGTTGTGGCAGCCATGAGTTATTTAGCTGCATTGTTAGGACAGTTCAAGAAGCAAGTTTTATTTAATGTTTTGATGATTGCCATGTTGATTGAGACCCTCCTACTGATTCTAAATTTGGCCTTTTAAATTGCTAATATTTCCATTTCAAGCGATATCTTTGTAGTGAAAATGAGGCGGTGAAGATTGCATGAAAGAAAAGTTTCTAAAGTATCTATTTTCCAATCAGTTGATGGCATTATTGTTCATCGCATTTTCTACAGCGATGGCTTTCGGTACATTTATTGAAAGCTGGTACAGTACCGATACTGCCAAGATTTGGGTCTACAACGCTTGGTGGTTTGAATTGATATTGGCCCTTTTCATGGTCAATTTTTTTGGAAATATTTTTAAATATCGACTGCTGAAAAAAGAAAAGTGGGCCACTTTGAGCATCCATTTGTCATTTATTTTGATCATTTTCGGTGCGTTCATTACCCGTTATTTTGGATTTGAGGGTGTCATGCCGATTCGGGAAGGTGCCTCAGAAAGCACCTTTTTGTCAGAAAAAACCTATCTAACAGTTTTTATCGAGGGTGAGATCGATGGTGTTCCTCAACGTAAGACCTTAGAAAAAGAGTTTCTTCTTTCTGAGCATACTGACAATTACTTCGAGTGGAACAACGAATTCAATGGTCAAGATTTTTCCATTCGATATGACAACTTCGCCGAAGATGTGAGCGAACAATTAGTTTTGGACGATGAGGGGGAGCGTTACATCAAAATAGTAGAGTCCTCCGATGGAACCCGACATGATCATTCCTTAAAAGAGGGAGAAGTAGCCAATATTCACAACCTGCTCTTTAGCCTGAATAACCCTATTGCCGGTGCGATTAACATTCGATCTGAAGGGGGATTGCATTACATTACAACGCCTTTTGATGGTACTTATCTGCGCATGGCGGATCAACAATCTGGAACGGTACAGCAAGGGGTAGAGCAGGAGTTGCAATTAAGATCTCTGTATAACCTAAAAGGGTTTCAGTTTGTCATTCCTGAACCGCCCTTGAGAGGTAAATTTGATTGGGTTAAATCTGAGGAAGGCGCTCCTGGAGTTCAAGATGCCCTAAAACTCAATGTGGTCTCCAAGGGAGAAAATTCATCCATCACTGTTTTGGGGGGTAAAGGCATCGTCAACAATATGAAAAAAATAAGCGTCGGAGGATTGGACTTTTTTTTTAAATATGGTTCCAAAAGTTTAGCCCTGCCCTTTGCCATTCGACTCAATGACTTTATTGCTGAAAAATATCCCGGAACAGAAAAAAGCTATTCCTCTTTTATGTCTAGAATAACAGTCGAAGAAGAAAAAGCTTTTGATTATGATATTTATATGAATCATGTTTTGGATCACAGGGGTTACCGATTTTTTCAAGCCTCATTCGATCCGGATGAGAAAGGTACGGTACTGTCTGTAAACCACGATTTCTGGGGTACTTGGGTAACCTATGTCGGCTATATTCTTTTGTATTTAAGTATGATGGGCATTTTCTTTATTGGAAAAACAAGATTTAAAGATTTGTCCAAGGCCCTTGATAAAATCAAAAATAAAAAACAGGCGGTGGCTTCTCTTTTATTTTTCACCTTCTCATTGGGGCTTAATGCCCAAGCCCATGATCACAGTCCCAAAAGTCCTTTTAATTTTGACTCCATCGTCAATGCCAATGCCATTGACAAACAACACGCGCTCAAGTTTGGGAGTTTGGTCATTCAAGACCTAGGAGGGCGAATGAAGCCGGCCAATACCTTTTCCTCTGAATTGCTTCGTAAAGTGAGTAAAAAAGATGATTTCGGTACGCTCAATGCAGATCAGGTGATGATGTCCATTGTAGAAAGTCCTGCCTTGTGGTACAATGTTCCCATCATCTACCTTAAAAGAGGCAATGATAGCCTGCGAAAAATAATTGGAGTGGACTCCAAACAAAAGTATGCCTCATTGGTATCTTTTTTTGACCCCCAGGGGAATTATAAAATTTCATCCCAATTGGAAGGGGCTTATCGGGCCGCCGTCCCCAATCAATTCCAAAAAGATTTTATCGAAGTTGACAAAAGGGTCAACCTTTTGTATTCGGCATTGGAAGGAAAAGTAATGAGGATTTTTCCCGTACCCAATGATGCATCTAACAAGTGGGTTTCCTATCCTGAGTTGAATGAAGCCACATTTAGAGGCAAAGACTCCCTTTATGTCCATAATATATTACCATTGTATTTCAATTCTTTGAGGTTGGCCAGAGAGGACGGGGATTATACGCAGGCCGATAATTTACTGGAGAGCCTTGAAGGTTTTCAGAAGAAATTTGGAGGGAGTGTTATGCCAACCGAGCAGAAAATAGAAGCAGAGATTTTATACAATCAATACGATATCTTTAAAAAGCTTTTCAGCTGGTATTTGTATGCTGGTCTGTTGTTGTTTGTGTTATTGGTACTTAAGATTTTTAGAGAGAGTAGTGCAATGTATTTTGCGGTTAAGTTTTTAGTAGGTGTCGTTTTGTTGCTCTTCTTGCTACATACTGGAGGCCTGGTGGCCCGTTGGTTTATATCAGGACATGCGCCTTGGAGCGATGCCTATGAATCCATGATCTATGTGGCTTGGGCCACCATGTTTTTTGGCTTGATTTTCGGGAGAAAATCTGAACTGACCCTAGCAGCTACTACATTTGTCTCATCGATGGTATTGATGATTGCCCATTGGAATTGGATGGATCCTGCCATTGCCAATCTTCAGCCTGTTTTAGACAGTTACTGGTTAATGATTCACGTTGCTGTGATTGTGGGCAGTTATGGTCCTTTTGCCCTGAGCATGATCATCGGTGTGGTTGCGCTCTTGTTAATTTCTATAGCTGCCAAAAAGAACAAAGCTAAAATTGATCTCAACATCAAAGAACTGACCATCATCAATGAATTGTCCTTGACCGTTGGACTGATCATGCTAACGATAGGAAATTTTCTCGGAGGGATGTGGGCCAATGAGAGTTGGGGTCGATACTGGGGCTGGGATCCAAAAGAGACTTGGGCGCTGATAAGTATTTTGGTCTATGCTTTTGTGATTCATATGCGATTTGTCCCAGGTTTAAGGGGAAGATGGACTTTTAACTTTATGAGTATCATTGCTTTTGCCAGCATATTAATGACCTATTTTGGGGTGAATTTCTATTTGGTTGGTTTACACTCCTATGCGAGTGGAGATAAAATCATTACACCCAGTTTTGTTTACTACGCCATCGTTATTATTGCCCTGTTGGGAGCTGTTTCCTATTGGCGTTACCAGAAGGTTTTTAAATCCTAGGTTTGGCATGATATTCGAACGGGTATGTTTAGTTAGCCCCAAATTCGACTTAAAATGAAACCCTACTTACTTTTTTTTTCAGTCTTTTTATTTTTTTCTTGCAACCCCGAAAACCCAGTAACGTTGACGGATTTCGAACTCAACAAAAACAAATGGGAGACCCTTGGCATTGATTCATATACTTGTACGTTTCAAATTTCTTGCTATTGTATGAGGGAGGCTACCCTTCCTAAGACTGTTCAGGTTGTCAATGGAAAAATAGTAAAAGTCGATGGTGCTACCTATGATGAGGATGAGCATTGGGGGGTTCAAACCATTAGTCAATTGTTTAATTTAATTGAGCAATCAGAAAAAGAAAAGGTTCATACTTTGGAGGTTGATTACCATCCTGATAAAGGTTATCCCACGATGCTTTATATCGATCGAGATGAAATGATTGCAGATGAGGAGATAGGGTATTATGTAAGTGACTTAAAATATTAAACCTTAAAGCTTGCAACAAAATCGTCTTGGTCTATCCCTTTGGATACCATTTCAAGCGCAGTTTTTACAACCTGACTGGCTTGGTCGGCTTCAAACCCCAAACCCAAGACCATTTTTTCCAATAATTTCTTTTCGTTGTCATCGGCAATGTTATCCGCATAAATCATTTTACTTAAGTCGTAAAGTCTTTCAAGACGGGAGTTTTTATCGGAGGGAGGCTCAGCTTTGAATTGCTCTGGGGACTCCATAACTTTTTGAACGACTTCAGGATCAATTTCAAGAAAGATGGCCAGCCGATCAATAAAGGCTTTCTCTTCCTCAGAGATATGACCATCCGCTAAAGCCAAATTGACAATAGCCGCAAAATGAGCTCTGTTTCTGTTTTTAAATCCTGGGGTGTAAAGCTGAGTAAAATCCATATAAAGTCAATTAATTTTTTTAAAGTTTCCCGTTAAAAGTAATCAGAATATCAAAAATACAGTCAATAAAAAATGATTTTTACTGTGTGTTTTTAAGAGGGGAATTGGTTTGGGAAGTATATTCAAAACACTGCAGTTCAAAGAAAGGTAGGGCGGCCAGAAGATGATCGAATATATCAGACATGATGCGTTCATAATTCACCCAAACTTTGTCCTTAACAAAGACGTAGACCTCAAGTGGAACACCTTCAGGGGAGGGTGCCAATTGCCTTACCATTACAGTCAAATCATTGTTGATTTCCGGGTGATTTTGTAAATAAGCCAAAGCATACCTTCGGAAGAGTCCAATATTGGTCATATTTCTTCCGTTGAGCAAAAGAGATTTATCCGTGCCTTTGGCATTGTTTTCCTCATCGATTTCATTTTTTCTTTGAGAGATATAGGGAGCAATTCGCTCGATCTTCAAAAGCTTTTGAAGCTGTAAATCATTAACAAAATGTATACTTGAGACCCTAATTAGTAATGCTCTTTTGATCCTCCTTCCCCCAGATTCGCTCATTCCCCTCCAGTTTATAAATGAATCTGAAACCAGTTTGTAGGTAGGAATAGAGGTGATGGTATTGTCAAAGTTCCGAATTTTGACTGTTGAGAGGTTGATTTCTATCACATCTCCATCGGCGTTGCAGTTCTTCATGGTGATCCAATCCCCAATCCTTACCGTGTCGTTGATTGTTACTTGAATGCTGGCAACAAAACCGAGTAAGGTATCTTTAAAGATCAACAAAATCAGAGCAGAGAGTGCCCCCATTGTAGCCAAAAAAGTACCGATGTCCTTTCCTGAGAGTATTGAGAAAATTAGCAGGACCCCAATAAACCAAACAAAAATCATGATGACTTGAATATAGCTGTCAATGGGTTTGTCTTTGAAGTTTTTGAGCGTTTTTAGGAAGTCTTTTAACGCATTCAGTAGCCTTCTTACCAAAACAATGGTCAAAACAGCTCCAAAAACATTTAAAAGGGATTCACTCAGCTTAATCATAGAGGGAAAAGAATATAGTGCAGGCTTGACAAAGCTCATCAAAAAGAACAGTGATGGGAAGTATGATAGGGTTTCAGGAATTTTGTTAATGATGAGATAGTCGTCCAGCTTAGATATTGTCTTCTTCGAGATCCTAACAAAAACCACCCTCAGGATCCGTTTGCAGATCAACCATAGGACACAGGCAAATACACCGATAAAAATTAAAAAGGTTATTGCCTCAAGATTTTCGGATAAATTTTTACTGAGTCCCACTCCTTCGAGGAAATCCTTAACTAAATCTTTCATGGTATTATTTTATTCAAATTTAAAATTAGATTAAATCGTCTCTATATCGAGGTGAGATTGAATAAAAAAACCCCTATATGAGGGGTTTAACAAATGATTTTGGTTGATTTATAGAATCGTAATGGGAATCTCTACCCTTACATTTCCCCAGCCACCATGAAGCACTACATTATTTCCTTGTCCACTAAATGCAAATGAAAAGGCTTCTATGTACTCCGTTGATTCCATGACAGGAACTTCAAGTCTTGCAACGTCTTTTGATTGGTCATAGTTATAGGCTCCCCAAACGTTAGTTGCAGAATTAATGATGATTTCTGAAGTGTTATCCTTGGCATAGGAGTACATGGTGTATGTTCCCGCTTTGATAACGGTATCTCCTAATTTGATTGATTTATAAAGTCTAATTTCGGTTGCTTCATTGGCACCGGTTCTCCAAACTTTGTAAGTGGGAACTAAATCCGCTAAATCTCTTCCTTTCAATTGAGGTCGGCTGTAAGTGATCACAATAGCCTTATCCGTTTCACGGTTGGAAGCAGGGTAATAAGCTCGATCCATTGGACTTTTGTCCAAACCCTTAAAATCTTGAGCTTTGATTGTCGAAGCTGAAGCTACAATAAGAATAATGAGTAGTTTTTTCATTGGGTAATTTATTATGTTAAAAATTTAATTGTTGCAAACCATCTCGATACCACAACAAGAGGGAGATTTGATCTTACCTTCACATTCTGGGCATTTTGATATTTGGATTGTTGTTCCATCGTCCAGTCTTAGAAGGTCATCAACCAAAGGCTGGTCACATTTAGCACAGCTGGCATTGACGGCCATTCCACAATTATTGCATTCGTAAGTTGCCATTGTTTTTTATTTAAAGTTAATCATTTGAATTAAATTGGTATGCATTCAGGCAATTTATTTCACTTCTAACAAGTGATTTCCAGAGGGAAAGTTTTGGAGGTGAAAGCTCCCATTGTCAATATTTGCATTTAAGATGTTTCCATTCACGTAAAGTGACTTACTCCCTTTGGATGCGGGGATTTTAATATCTGCAACAACTCCACCAGGAATTTCTACTGTAAGGGAATATTTGTTTTCAGTTTGTTTGCACTCTACCGCTACACTACCACTGATAAAACTTGTTTTTAGACGGGCAAATTCCAATTCTCCTATTTTGGGATGTATTTTAATATGTTGCGCACCAGGACTGATCGGTTCCACACCCATCATTTTTCTTACTATGATGTTGGCTGGTGCACCGCCCCAAGCGTGATTCAAGTCTAAATTGGGCTTGTAGCGCTTGTCCCAAGCTTCCATGGTCATGGTTGATCCATATCGGATCATATTGTACCAGCTTCGCTCGGTTTTTGCTGCCATCAGTCCAATGGCATGTTGGTCTCCGCCATTATCAAATAACCCTTCCAATAATATTTGAGAACCATAAACACTACAAGACATTTTTTTCTCACCAATGAAATCAACCACATTTTTGACATCTTTTTCTGGAATCAGACCGAAAGTCAAAGCAAACATATTGGCGTGTTGAGATTTGTGTGAGGTATCCTCTCCGTCATTGATCAGGCCATTGGTTGAATCTTGAAAGGTTTCTAAAAAAGCAACTTTAAGTCGCTCAGCTTGATCATTGTACAGGGCAACATCATCGCTTTTATTGAAGTCCTTCGCTATGTTCACCATTATTTTTAGTGCCCCATAGTACAGTGAATTGACCACAGCGTTATAGGTTTGATAAACATATCCATCATTTTCTCCAGGATGTTCTTTTTCTGTCCCTTTAAAATGATCCAGGTTGTCATAACCACCCGGGGGAGCGGCCTGTGGCCAGTCGACAATGTCTCTCAGATTGTTATTTTTTCCCCAATGGTTTTTGTGTAATTTTTTAAAAAAAGCTTCGGTTTGTTTGCCCGTTAACGTGCTGATCAGTCCCGTCTCGTCTGACAGATCCATGAGGGTTTTGATTTTCAGCTCGTCATAATATTTTAAGATAAATCGATTGTCACCAGTATAAAGGTAATCGTACCAAGCCATCAATATATTGTAAAGCGTCCACTCGGTGGGCCAGGTTGGGTTGAACAATAGATGCTTCATGCTCCCCCTCGCAAGGCCATACTCTGCATCCACGGCATAGTGGGAAAGTTGATTGATATAAGCATCAGCTTCATAAGGGATTCGCTCTCTGTCTCCGTCAACATAATAGCCACAGAAACTGGTAGCTTTCATGGAGTATTTACAAAGATCCCAAACCTGGTTTAAAACCTCATCACTTGAATCGAATGAGGAGGCAGTTTCATCAAAAGTATAGTTTACCATTGTTCTTACCACATCATCTGATTTCAACTCGCCTGTATAACCTTCAACTTGCAAATATCTGAAAGGATAAACTTCTCCAATGTAATCTGGCATTTGAATCATAAACCGGTTGCTGGCCCTTTTTTTGTTTTCAGGCCAATTGATTTCATACCAATGCGTTCCTGGTTTCAGTAAGAGTTGGCTTTGGTGATATCTTATGTTTTGTCCAGGTTTTGGATCGATTGAAAATTTATTTTTTTGCACCATTTCACCCACACTTATCAAAATGGTGTCTTCTTCGCTGGCGGTTAAAGCCAACTTGAGCTTGGCAAAAGCTGCTTTTTCGAAATCAATAAAATAACCCAGCTTTGTTTTCTTGACCATTTTCGGAGATTGATCAGTGGCAATAAGGGGTTCTTGGGAAAATTTTTCATCGCTGGGATTGGGGGCAACAACAAATGCCTGGGGCTGGGAATAGCTTGATGTTTTCTCTTGTTCGTCCCAATATCTTAGCTTCCAATGGTATACTTTGTTTCCCTCTAATTTTTTTCCTTGATAAAGGGTTGAAGCTTTTTGAGAGGATACCTTACCGCTATCCCATAGGTCTCCTTTGTTTTGATTCAATAAATCTGGATTACTGCTCACCAATAGCTGAAAAGCTGAGGTTTCCTTGGAACGATCATCCAATTTCCAATGAAAGATAGGGTTATTGGATTGTACTATGGCGATCTCATATTGATTTTTGCTTAAAATGTCGTCATTCAAACCAAGGTCTTGTTTTTTTCCTTCCAATCCGACATAGTCGGGATGACGCATCAAATCGGTGCGGAGGCCGGTGGGTTGAATAGGAGATTGGCAACTCAAAAACAGTGGAATTAAGATCCAAATCTTTAGATAATGTGAAATTTTCATACTTATAAATTTAATTTTTTAAAAAAATCTGAACTCCTCTATACCTCACACCATTAACTTGTCTGAATGGATTATAAAAAAAGCAGTATGGGGAATCTATAGAATCAGTCACTTCAACGTCTTTTTATGGGTTTTGTTTATTGGTCTTTTTAGAATTTCATTGAGAAAAAGAAGCCCTTTGAGTAAACGATCCACCAAAAAAATTAGTCAATAAATCTGTTTTTACCCTTGGTTTTTTCTAACTCAAAACGATCAAACATTTCACCAGTAGCGGTAAATGATTTGTAAATCAATCGATTTTCATCAATCGTTATGTGTTGAAACAACTGAGTTCGTTCTCCGGTTTTTTCTTTTGTGGCTCCAAATTCTCCCCAGCCAGACTCACTCAGGCTATACATCTTTCCTCCACTGACCGAGACCACATAAACCGGGCCTACAACATATTTTTCTTCTGTAATATTGTCTACTGCAATGGGGTTTTCATAGACGGCCCCTCGGGCATAACTGTGGTCGTGTCCTTGCAAAGCAAGATCAACACCGTATTGATCAAATATGGGTTTCCAATGTTTCCTGAGTTCCTCATTGTCCCGTCCTCTTGAAGCTGAAAAAACAGGGTGATGGTAGGTTACAACGGTCCACTTTTTGTCATTTTCCTCCAATACTTTTTTGAGCCATCCGGCTTGGAGTTCTATATCTCTATTACTGTTTAGTCCTATGACTTTAAGGTCTGGGTAATCAATAAAATAACAGGTTTCAAGCAGCTCCTCAGGTCCATTATTTGGGAGGCCAAACTGTGCGTTCCATTGCATGGAGAGTACTCTTTCCCCTTTGGGTGTGTTGGAGTCCATACTGCGGTATTCGTGATTTCCTGGAACTGCAATGGCAGGGATTTCACTGTGTATAAATCCTCCAGCATCAAACCACTCATTCCACTCACTTTCATCATGAGCATTGTTCACCAAATCACCCGCATGAATAAAAAAATCTGCTTCAGGGGCTTTTTTGTAGGCATTTCTGATCACTCTCGACCATAATTCTAAAATAAAATTCTGTGCATCTCCTACATATAAGAATGATAGGGGTGCGGTTTGGTCATTGGCTGTAGTAAATTGGTGCCACTCACTTTTAAAATCATCATTTCCAACACGATATGCATACAGTGTATTGGGGCTCAAACTCTCAATTTGAACCTCAAAAAAAGAGGATTCAAAACCATCTGGTGTGGCGTTGGCAGAATTGATGAGTGTCCTTTTGGCAGTATGTGTCTTGCTGTTTTCCCTAAAATCAGGTCCCGGTCCAGCTGGAGCAATTTGAACATAGCCAACTTTATTGTCCGCATGGGTTCTCCAGTTGATGGCAATGGATCGCGCAGGATCTGAAGTAGCACTCAAAATTACATGATCTGGAAAATGATTGGGAGCTGCCCATTCCTTAATGATTTCATTAAGTTGTTGTGATTTATCTTGACCAAAACCAAAAGAAAGGGTAAAGAAAACCAACATCAAAGAGAAGATTGTTTTGATCATAATTTTAATATTGATTTGGTGTAAGGTATAAAAAAACCGCAAACAAAATATTTGAAATCTGGATGGTGGTTCAAATTTTAAAAAAGGTTTAGAAACTTGCAATATCGATCGACTTGTACCATATTTCCATGTCTCTATTGCCGTGCAGTTGAAGACCAACAGGCCCTGATAAATTGGCATTTTCCATAATGTAGTCCATCACTTGTTTTCCGTTGAGCCATACACGATAACGGTTGCCGATTGCTTCGGCTTCCATTTTGTTCCAACCCTCCAGTTTGAGAAGTGATGCTGCTAAGGTGGCTTCTTTTGGATATCCTTGTTTGGGGACATATGGAGAGCCAGTCATGTCTCTTTTAAGCGAACCCGAAATTCCAATTTGAATTTGAGGATTGCTGGCATCGTCACCACGCATAAAAATCCCCGAGTCGACTGTGCCTGGGCCAAATTTAAATTTTAAACGAACGCGGAAGTTACCAAAGCTGTCTTTGGTCCATAGGGTTGATCCTTTTTGTTCAGGACCGCTTTTGACTTTTAATATTTTATCTTCAACAGACCACCATATATTGTTTTCTGGTATAATCCACTGATCCAAATTACTACCGTCAAAATAACTTGTGTACTCTTTGGCGACCAAAGAAAATTTATTGATTTCCTTTGGATTTAAAACGGAACCATTGTGAATGAGCATTCTGTAATGAAAGCTCACGGATTCACCGTTTTTCAACGCGAAATTTAAGGCTTCTTTTCCTTCAGAGAAAACCGCTTGCCCTAAGGGATTGGCAGAGAACAGACCATAGTCTCTGGCATGCCAATAGGTTGGATATCCCACATTATTGGGGTGGTCCATAATGGTAATGGATACCGGTTCTCCATCTATGGTGCTGTAAAGTTTTACCCATTCGGCACGAGTCCCCCAAACATCGTTCCCCTCGATTCCCTCGCTGCTGAGGTAATTTCCATTGACTCCAGTATTGTCCAATACCTTTACCTCTGTAGGGTTGCCTTGTGCATCGACAAAAATAGCCGGTTTTTTCGCGGGCAACTCCATGGCTCGGGTAACACGAACACCAAATACACCCTCTTTGTTGTCCTTAAAAGAAATATCTTGAAGTGCTTTTAGCGTGGTGTATCGATCAATGACTCGGGTTTTGCCTTCTTGAGAAAATTTAAAGACCGTAGTCTCCTCCAACATGGATTCACCAGCAGTGCTTTGCCAACTACTTCTGGTAGTCAAACTTCCATTTTGCTGATCAATCTTGACGATCTCGTTGTGTACAATTTTACCATAATCCTTTAATTTCTCCTTTGGGATGGCATGTGAGTTGTTCCAAAAATCAAGTCCATTAACATCACCATAGTTGAACCAATGCCCCATATGATGCGGATGATCCACGCGTTCCCCTGGTTTGGGATCAATAGGAAAACCTCTTGTTAAGGTTTTACCACTGGTGGTCACCAAGGGAAAAAGCACTGGTTTTGGTAATGTTGCTTCATAATGATAACTGCTGAATAGAGACCCATTGAGTAGGACGTCAATTTTTTGATTGGGCTGATCGTTAACAAAAACAACCGAAGGACTTTCTCCTCCGGTTTTTTTGGTTTGTCCCTCGCACGAAATCATACTGATGCCTAGGATAAAGATTATAATAAAAACCCTTCTCATCACACTGTATTAATATTTAAATACTTTACCGCCTGCCAAAACTTCTTGATTTTCAACATCAAAAGTGGCCTTAAGTCCTGTTCTCATTGATGCTGTAGTCATGATGTTGGCGATGGAATGGTTGTAACCCGCCTCTACAGGTGCGTTGGTTTTTTCTCTGGAACGGATACATTCCAACCAGTTCAACATATGGTTGGAGGTCATGTTATCCACACCGGTATTGGCCGAGGTAACGACTTCTGTATTAATTTCTGAAAGTGAGAATTCATCCAAAAGATTGGGTTTCATATTCATTGAACTTGAGTGACGTTCTACAAGTCCACCGTTGGGAGTTACTTTGTTGGTTTTCATGTTCAACTCACCTCCATTTGAATAATAAATTTCTTTGGTTCCCCCTGCAGAGTTGGTAAATCGAGAGGAATATACCACTTGGAAACCTGTGGTGGTATCCTCCAGAGGTCCATAATCAAAAACAGCTGTCATGGTATCGAAATTCGTGCGGCCATCTTTCCAAAGATAGATTCCGCCGTTGGCGGCTACACTTCTGGGGTGATCCAAACCTGAGAACCAGTGAACAGTATCAATCTGGTGGGCCATCCACTGTCCAGGAATCCCAGATGAAAATGGCCAAAACAATCGGTATTCCAAATATTTTCTAGGATCCCATTTTTCATAGGGCCGATTCATTAAATACCGTTTCCAATCCACATCCGATTCTTTGATGTCACTTACAGCATTGGGATACACCCTCCATCTTCCAGGTTGGTTGACATTCCAAGTCATTTCGACCATGACAACATCACCGAAAGCACCGGATTTGATGTACTTTTCCGCGGCATGGTAATTTTTTCCGCTTCTGCGTTGGGAGCCCACTTGAAGAACAATACCAGCTTCATTGGCCGCTTTTTTACCCAATCTGGCATCTTCCATGGTCTCTGCAAAAGGCTTTTCTACATAAACATCTTTTTTGGCATTTGCCGCTTGGACTGTATGCAAAGCATGCTGGAAGTCTGCAGTTGAAATGATGACGGCGTCAATTTCATTTTTGTCATACATTTCCTCATTGTTTCTCCAGGTTTTAATTGGGTTGCCTGTTTTTTCCTCAAGGAAAGCTTTTCCTTCGTCTCTTCTTCTGTTCCAAATGTCTGAAACGCCAACTATTCTGCAATTCTGTTGTTTGGAGTGGGCTAGAAAAGCAGGAATTAATGATCCTTTTGCACGGTTTGAAAAACCAACAATTCCTACATTGAGTCGATCGTTAGCACCAATAATTCTTCTGTAACTTGCTGCGCTCACAGCACTACTGGCTGCACTTACACCACTTACCCCAGCAATGACACCTGCAGAGGCAAGGGAGGCTTCTTTGATAAATTTTCTTCGGTTTAAATCCATGATGATGTTGTTTTAATATTGTTGTTCTATTTATAGTGTGCGTAAACGAACATACCAATCAAAAATAATTTTTTTTTTGATAACACAGCCTTTTTTCTAACATTTAGTAAAATAATTGCTGCTAATCCTATCGGTTTATCTGACCTCATTATCCGTTCCCCTGAGTTGGTTTAATCCATGATTGAGTACCCTTGCCACATATTTATTGTAATCCGTTTTGATCAACTCTTGTGCTTTGTCTTCCAATGTTTTCATCACTTCACTAAAATCATCCAAAACCAAGGCGGTCTGAAGACGGGTCCATTCGTTATCACTCTCAAGTCCACGGACCAATGTATTGATGATTTGTTTGGATGAATGTTGGTTTTTGAGTAGCGCTCGTGCTGCACTTATTCCGACGTTGATGATGGAATCATTTAGTTTTTTGTGAAGTCTCTCTACAGTGAAATCGCTGATTTCCTGATCCAAGTTGTATAATCCTTGTCCCGCCCAATATCGAACGGCTTCATTGGGATGATTCAAACCTTCATACAAAAAGTCTTCATTTTCCGATGATGACATTTGAATTAAAATTTCATAAAAATCACCTTGTTTTCTTATCCAATCGTATATGGGCTGACCGCTCTTTTCCTCCCAATTTCTCATTATAGGCTCGGGAATTAATCCCACGTCTTTGGTTTTTATCATCCATTGATCGTGAACCTCCCTCAAGCGTTTTAGTTGGTTCATTTGATTGGGGTCGTTAGACAAGTCATTCAATTCCAATGGATCTGTATGCAAATCGAACAAAGATTCTTTGGGTTTTGTAAGGGATACCAATTGAAGTGCCTCGGGACTGAGGGCTCCATTCTTTTCAGCCTTTCTTAATTCGGTCATCAAAGGCCCTTTTTCCGGGGTATTCATGTATTGAATAAACGATTTTTTGGGCTCATAGTATCTCAAATATTTATAACGTTTTGTTCTTACTCCCCTTTGCATGTCGTAACGTTCATCCATTCTTCCTCGGGCAATAAAAACGTATTCTCGTTCTGTTTTTAAATCTTTTCCTAAAAAGGCCTGACCTTGCATATTGGATGGGATTTGTGCCCCTGCAAGATGCAAAGCAGTGGGAGCCAGGTCAACAAAACTGACCAATTGATCGACTTCGTCACCGGGTTGACTTGGATAAAGAGATTGAAATTTTTCTGGAATGTAAACGATCAATGGCACTTTTACGCCTGTATCAAACAACCATCTTTTGTGTCTCGGTAATCCTGTACCGTGGTCAGAATAAAAGAAAACAATCGTATTTTCAAGCTCTCCAGCTTCATCAAGTTCCTTGAGTATGCTTGCCACCTTGCGATCCATGGTAGCGATATTGTCGTAATGTCGAGCCAGTAATGTCCTAATGGTGGGGGTGTCTGGATAATAGGGTGGAACCGCGACCATATCAGGATTTGTTCTGAGAGCAGTGGGTAGGTCTTGGGTGAGCCTGTCATGTTTTTCTTTATTATTGATACAACTCTCATGGGTCATGGTGAGGTTAAATATTGAAAAAAAAGGGGTCTGTGAATTGGGTCTGTTTTTCCAGTGGGCATTTTTGCTGGATTCATCCCAAATATTTCTTTTCAAGTCAAAATTATAATCCTCTTTGCTGTTGTTGGTACAGTAATAACCGGCGGCTCTTAAAAGCTCGGGGTACATTTGAATGTGATCAGGAACTCTACCGGAGCTTTTCATTTCCTTAGAGAAAGACCGCATATGGAGTGTTCCAAGTGCTGAGGGATACATTCCGGTAATGATGGCGTTTCGTGCCGGAGCACAAACAGGAGCGTTGGCGATGGCATTACTGTATCGAAAGCCTTTGGACGCCAAATCATCCAAGGCTGGAGTTTGAGCCAATGGGTCGCCGTAGCAACCTAGATCAGGGCTAATGTCTTCCACAGTAATCCATAGAATATTTGGAGGATGGGATGAAACGTCCAAGCAGCCGTTAAGCCCAAATCCTATTAGTAGACTGAAGAAGTATTTCCTCATTTTAATTCGATTCCCGAATTTTTTCCTATGATTTCAACCTCTTTATCCGTCATGATTTTGATGTTTTTTACATCTTTAACAACGATCTGTTTGGGGTATCCTTCGCCTTTTATCTGTAGGGCTGATAAATTTGAATTATTTACATCATCCAAGACAATTGAGGGTCTATAATCCGCTTCCTTGGCTTCAAGCCTAATGTTTTTTAAATTAAGACCTGACACATGTCTTACGTACAACCCCCAAGCTGGTAATTCCCCAAACATACTGAACTCGGGGTAACTTTCTTTATTTTCGGGTACTCCCTCCATACGCCATGTAGGCATATTGGCATAGGCTTGATTTCCACCTCCAGGATATCTGATAACTACATTTTCAATACTGACATTTTTTACATAATATCCTGGAATACCAGTGATCGAAGAAGGGAATTTATTGTGAAAGAAAGGCAACATGGGTCCTCTGATTTCATAATCTTTGTCGGGAATCTCTTTAGGGACAGTTACATCAATATTTTTGATCTCTACATTTTGCAAACTCCCTACAACACCGGGTGCATTTCGGTGCCCCAATTTTATAAAAATAGCATTTCCCGTGTTAACAGCTTTGATATTACTCACTTTTACACCATCTATAAAGCCCCCATCTACGGCCTCTAAGGCAATCGCAGATCGATAGGTGTCGTAGATATTTAGATTATTTAATTCAATATTTTTGAATCCTCCATGGGAGGCGGTACCGAATTTTACAGCACTGGCACTGGATCTGATTTTGCAGTTGGAAACGTAGATGTTTTCGCAATAAGAGAACTTATGATGTGATTTAAAACATATGGCATCATCTGCAGCATTGATGTCGCTATTGGTAATTCGCACATTTTTACTGTCGACTAAATCTATTCCGTCATTATTCCAATAAACATCACTTTCCAATTTTATGTTATCGATTACTACCGAGTCACAAAGCTCGATTCGTGTGACCCATTCTGCACCATTTTTTAAGGTAACACCTTTAATTTGTATGTTTTTGGATTGATTTAAAAAAATAAGGTTGGGTCTTCCTCCTTCGTTGGGTCTTTTTCTTCTTTCGTTATAACTCCTTGAGATTTTGAAATAAGAGTCTGGATCTGCATAGTACAGACTGTCCAAAGCCAAAGCCAAATATCCTCCCTGACCATTGACCGTTCCGTAGCCGGTAATTTTGACGTTATTTCTTAAATGAGCACTGATTAATGCTGTATTGTGGCGGGTCGATAGGGTGTCCTTTGAGACTACTTTTTTATAATCAAAAGGATTTTTACTACCCAATAAAACTGCTCCTGCTTCAAAATAAAGCTCAATTTCGTCCTTAAGTTCAATGCTCCCGCTCAGAAATTTTCCAGCGGGAAAAATAATTTTTCCTCCCCCATTCTTACTCACTTGATCGATCAAATTTTGAATGTTCTCTGTGTTTAGTGTTTTGGCATCTCCGATAATTCCATAATCGGTCACCAAATAATCAGATTGGTAGGAGGTTTTAAATGATAATAAGATCAATACTAGACTAAGAAAAATGAATTTTGGATTCATTATTTTATAAATTTTATGCTCTATTTTATTTCGAATTGTTTTGCCCATTCGTGGTAATGTTTTTTGAGTTCCTCAGCTTTTTCAGGTTCCTCTTGCATCAAATTTTTTTCCTCAACAGGATCTGTTTCCAAATTATACAACTCCCAGTCGTTATTATAAGCAACCATTTTCCAGTTACCCTCCCTTACAGCTTTTCCACGATTCCATTGCCAAAAGAGGGGAGTATCCCTTCGTTCTGATTCATCTCCGAGTAATTGGGGTAAAAAACTTACTCCGGGACTGGGGAGGATGTCCGTTCCCTTGAATTTTTTTGGATACTGAGCTTGTATAACCTCTTGAAGGGTGGGGAGGAAGTCAATAAAATGAACTGGCAAGTGAGATACACCCCCTTTATTTTTTATTTTTTCCGGCCAGTGAGCGATAAGGGGGGTTTTGATGCCTCCCTCGTGGCTCCAATTTTTATATTGTCTGTAGGGAGTATTGCTCACATTGGCCCAATTTTTACCCAAAGATTTCCAATTTGTCAATTCTCCGATTTTTCCAACTCCATTGGAGATACTTACCACTTCACTTGATCCACCGTTATCTGAGGCGAAGAGAATGAGCGTGTTATTGAGTTTTCCTTGTTTTTTAAGTAGTTCTAATACCCTCCCTACGTTTTGATCCAATCGATCTATCATGGCAGCATAGACAGCCATAGTTCTACTTTCTTCTTCACGTTCTTGGTCAGTAAGTGTGTTCCAAGGGGGGTGTTCTGCCTTGGACAACTTTGCGTTTTTAGGAAGAATCCCTAATTGTTGTTGTTTTTTAAACCTTTGCTTTCGGATGACTTCATAGCCTTCGGTATATCGATTTTTGTATTTCTCTATGTCTTCAGGCCAAGCCATCAAAGGGTCATGGGGGGCCGTGTAGGAGAGGTATAGAAAAAATGGCTTATTGGATTTTACATCATTCAACCATGCCAAGGCATAATCGGTAAAAACATCGGTAGTGTAAAAGTCTTTAGACTTGGGCGTATAGGGATTGAATACTTCACCTTCGATGACCCAATTCCTGTAGGTGACGTTTGATTTTTTTAAGCCCTTTTGTGCAGGTTGACCTTCTCCGGTCCGCCGAAGTCCGGGGTTAAAATGATTTGCCGCTCCGTCCAGCAATCCGCTGTAGTGATCAAAACCTCTTTCAACAGGGTTTTCTCTGCTGTGGTGTTTTCCCGACCAAAGGGTTGTATATCCTTTTGATTGAAACAACTCCCCCAAAGTAATGGCATTGCGCATGGGTTGACTAAAGCTCTCGTGGTAACCGGTTTGTTGAGAATAAAGACCAGTTATCAAGCAGGCTCGGGAAGGAAAACACTTGGAGGTATTGTAGGCGTTGGTAAACCTAAGGCCATTAAATGCCAACCGATCAAGATGAGGGGTAGCGATCTCACTCCCATAAGAACCCAAATCCGAATAACCCATGTCGTCAACCAAGATAAGGATGACATTGGGTGGATTTTCCAAACTGGAATTTTCTTTAAAACCACTTAAAGAAAAGGCTATGATTAAAACATAACCAAATATTTTAGAATTCACGAATTTTTATGTTCTTAAAGTAAACATCTCCTGGACTGTGGTCTTGAAGCAAAATTCTTCCACTGGATCCCATTCCAAATCCTTTGTGTTTTGAATACTTGCTCTTTTTAATCAGATTTTTCATGCTTTGTGAAAATCTATCGTATTCAACTACTTTGATGTTATTGATCCAGTGTTGTACTTTTCCTCCATTGACAACGATTCTCGCTCTGTTCCATTTTTCTGCTCCACTGGCTCTAATGCTTCCGCCATTTTTCTCCGAGAGGTTTTCGGCAGTAATGAGATCGTACAAAGAGCCGATGGTTCTGTTACCGTCCATTCCCTTGCTGTGATCGGGATGGGCCTTGTCCAATATTTGGTATTCAAATCCTATGCTCCTGCCATCGCCTTCTTCTAATGCATCGACAAAATATTTGATGCCGCTATTACTCCCTTTTTGGAACATGAAATCGACTTCCAATTCAAAGTTGTCGAATTTTTCCTCGGTAACGATGTCCCCCGATTTTTTTGAATCTTTGGTGCTTTCGTGTTTTAAAAAGTGCAGCGTTCCATCAACGATTTCGATCCCGTGTTTTGGGAATTCAGCAGATTGGGCACCTTTCCAACCTTTGGAAGTTTTCCCATCCCATAGCAGTCTCCAACCTTTTCGTTTTTCCTCTGGGGTAAGTCTATTGGTCAAATAGGAGATTTGTCTGGCGTTGGGCTGGTTTTTTGTTTGGTATTGCTCGAGATTTTCAGTGAGGATTTTGATATTTTTCCATTGGATGGTTTTTCCCTCTTGCGACTTATCTCGGATGGAATGTACTTGCAAGGCGATAAAGCCTTCGGAAGTCATATCATCCACCAAATTAGCACATTGCACCCCATTCATGAAAGTTTTAATCGTGTTTCCGATGGCTTCAATTCTCACTTTGTTCCAATCCCCATTTCTGAAAGCATCTCCCCCTTTGGTATTAATGGTAAGGGGATACAGCCAGCCTCGGCGACCTTCGTCATAGATACCTGCAGACCATTTTCTGTTGCTGGTGTCCAACTCTGACTGATAGCCGTGTACCCGCCCATTTTGATACTCTTTCATTGAATTGGATCGAAATTGGATTCCCGAATTGAGTCCCGGTGAAACCATTACTTCTAACTCAAGGATAAAATCACTGTACATCTTTTGAGTACACAAAAAAGTATTGGGGGTTCCAGTTTCGGAGGTTCCAACTATTGCACCATTTTCAATGTGATATTTGGCATTTCCGTTTTTTACTTCCCAACCGGATAAATTTTCTCCATCAAAAAGAGAGGTCCACTGGGATTGAGCTACCAACGGCATGAAAAAAATAACAATGCAGTTGAACGGTTGTTTAAAAAAGTTAAATTTGGTTTTCATGCTTTATTGATTAATTTTAATGTGTGCCTACACGTAAATGTAATTAAATTTGTCATAATACAATATTATAAAATAAGATGAGACACTGCTACATTATTTTCTTGACTTTAATAGTTTTGGGCTGCACAAATCCCACCACTGAAAAAAAGGAGCAGCGTCCAAATATTATCTTTGTAATGTCTGACGATCACACCAGCCAAGCATGGGGCATATACGGTGGGGTTCTTGAAAACTACGCCATTAATCAAAATATCAAACGTTTGGCCACTGAAGGGGTGGTATTGGAGAATGCTTTTTGCACCAACTCCATCTGTGTACCCAGTCGTGCTTCCATACTCACAGGTCAATACAGTCACAACAACCAAGTATACACCCTTACCGATGCCCTCGACCCCAATCGGCAAAATGTAGCTCAACTCATTCAAAAATCAGGCTACCAAACTGCCCTTATCGGAAAGTGGCATTTAAAAGACAAACCCTCTGGTTTTGATTTTTTCAACATATTACCGGGACAGGGCAGGTATAACAATCCGATTTTAAAAAACAATGACAATTGGGAATACGGGAATAAAGGTGGAAAGCCCTACGATGGATTTTCCTCCGATGTTATCATGGATGAATCTCTCAAGTGGTTGGATCAAAGAGATAAAGAAAAACCCTTTATGCTGATGACCCATTTTAAAGCTACCCACGAACCCTTTGACTATCCCGAAAGATTCAAAAATTTATTTGAAAACGACACCATACCCGAGCCTGTTTCACTACTCGATTTTGATCCCCAAAATTCGGGGAGAAGCTTTGAAGGGCAAATTCTTGAAATTTTGGCAGAACGATGGCGGCAAGCCTCGATTAAAAACAAAGGCAACTACCCCGGACTTCCTTTTGATACCGATGGATTGGATGCAGTTCAGTCAAGGAAAAAAACCTATCAAAAGTTTGTCAAAGACTTCATGAAGTCTGCTGCTGCCATTGATGACAACATAGGGCGGCTATTGGACTATCTCGATCAAAACAATCTTTCACAGAATACCGTAATCATTTACACCTCCGATCAGGGATATTTTTTGGGGGAGCATGGAATGTTCGACAAGCGCATGTTTTTGGAAGAATCCGCGAGGATGCCATTTGTCATTCGTTATCCTAAAGAATTACCTGCGGGGAAAAGAGTAAAGGACATCATACTGAATATCGACTTTCCCTCTCTGCTTTTGGACTATGCGAACATTTCGCAGCCAGAGGAATTCCAGGGCGAGAGTTTTCGTAAAAACCTCATCATGGAAACTCCCGATCAATGGAGGGATAAGATGTATTATCGTTATTATGCTCATGCACCCAATCGACCCGCGCATTTGGGGATACGGACAGATCGCCACAAACTGATTTTTTATTATGGTCTTTCATTGGGACTCAATGGAACTTACACCGATGAAGCGACCCCTCCTGCATGGGAGTTTTACGATTTGGAAAATGATCCGATGGAACTCAAAAATCAATACCAAAACCCCAAGTACAAAACCATTATTCAGCAATTAAAAAAGGATTTGATTGGGTTGAGAGAAAACTATGGAGATGCTGCGACTGATGGTGCTGAGATGAAAAAGGTAATACAGGATAATTGGTGATCACAATAAATAAACCCAATTCATATCCAACTAAAGGTTAACGGTATTATGAAAAAAAGATCATGGGATAAATACAGGAATTGATAAAAAAAATGAATGGTGCTTTAATCCGAATTTGGATTGAAGCCAATGAAGAAAAATCCAACCAAAATCTTAAACTCAAAAAATGAATCATTCAAGGAGAAAATTTATAAAGCAATCCAGAGGGGCATTACCGCTACTTCATACCCCCAGTCTATTCTCTTACTCCTCATTGGCCTCCTCTAAGGAAGTAAGGATCGATGCAATCAATTTATTTCTCACCAATGTCACCAAGGAGCAAAACTTTGGCTTTGGCGTTTGGAAAAATCGACAGCACGTGATGATCAATATCAAAGGGGGAGATCAGATCGGTTGTGGAGAGACAAAAGTCGCTAACAATCAACCCGATTTTGATTTGTCTCCTTGGTCTGAGGAGTTTATAAAACTAAAAGGGATGAAGCTGGTAGAAGCCCCAGAAAAACCATAAGAACAAGATGCTTTTTTAAAGTGTATTCTGGAAAAAGCGACTTACCTCGACAAATAGGGGAAAGTAGCCGCAGATTTTAAACCCGGTTTTGGACTCAAAGTTGATGAACAAAAATTAATTTCAATTACTAACGATCACTTAAATATTTAAAATGAAAAAAATAAAATTAATTATCCTATTATTTGGAACGCTGATCTATGCACAGCGACCCGTAGATTTGGTAAACCCTCTGATTGATTCTGCCAATTCCAGATGGTTCTTTTTTTCCTCCGCCACCCGTCCATTTGGAATGGTCAATTTAAGCCCTGATATGGGAACCTCTGGAGCTTGGGAATCTGGCTATCGCTACAACCAAAAAACCATCAACTTTTTTAGCCACATACACGCATGGCAACTGTCCGGGATACCTGTAATGCCTACTACCGGTAAAATCAAAGCCCATTTGGGACCTAAAGCCTATGGGTCAGCCTACTCCCACGACAGAGAAACCGTTGAAGCAGGCTACCACTCCATTGTTTTGGATGATTACAACATCAAGGCAGAATTGACCTCGACAGTTCGTGTAGGTTTTCATCGTTACACCTTTCCAAAATCCGAACAAAGTGCGGTTATCCTGGATTTATCGGCCCAATTGGGTCCCAGTGGTACCAGAAGCGGTTATGTAAAAAAAGTATCTAACAAAAAACTTCAGGGCCATGCGATAATGGAAAAAACCATTAGAAGACCCAAAGACACCAAAGTCTTTTTTTCCATTCATTTTGATAAACCTTTTGAGGACTTACATGCTTTCCAAAATCAGAAATTATTGGGTAAAGTAAAAGAATTCGAAGGTGAAAATGGAGGGGTATATTCTGTATTTAAGACCAAAGAAGGGGAGCAAATTCAGATGAAAGTTGGGATTTCCTACGTCAGTGCGGAACAAGCCGAACTCAACCTCCAAACAGAGTTAAACCATTGGGATTTTGATGCGGTGGTTAATGATTCCAAAAATCAGTGGAACGACTATCTCAGCAGAATCGAAATCAAAGGAAATACCCAAGACCAGCAAATTCGGTTTTATACCGATCTGTGGCACGCCTTACAGGGGAGGAGGATCATCAGCGATGTGAATGGAAAATACAGCGACATGACTGGAGCAAAACAACGCATCGGTCAAATCCCTCTTAATCAAAACGGAAAACCAAAGTTTAATCACTACAATTCCGATTCTTTTTGGGGCGCACAATGGACCCTCAACACGCTCTGGCATTTGGTTTATCCCAGAATCTCTGAGGAGTTTGTCAATTCTATGTTGTTGATGTACGATGATGGTGGATTAATCCCAAGAGGACCTTCAGGAGGAAATTATACCTACGTAATGACTGGAGCCTCCACCACTCCTTTTATAGTCAGTGCCTATATGAAAGGTATTAGAGGTTTTGATATTGACAAAGCCTATGAAGGGATGCTTAAAAATGCCCTTCCCGGGGGAATTATGAGTAAGGTAGGCTATGAACACAACACCAGCAAAGGGGGCGGTATTGAATATTATATTGATCGGGGATACGTTCCCTTTCCTTTGTATGATAAGGAATATGGATTTCACCAATGTGGACCTGGTGTAACTATGGAATATGCCTATCAGGATTGGACTTTGGCACAGTTGGCTAAGGCACTTGACAAAAACGACGATCATAAAATGCTACAAAAAAGAGCTCACAATTATCGCAATATTTATGACCCTTCATCGGGTTGGATGCGGGGAAGGACCATGGACGGCAATTGGATAGAACCTTTTGATCCTTTGGTATACGAAGGTGACTACAAAGACCCTGTAGGATCTGGATTTGTGGAAGCCACAGCCGCAGCGGCCACTTGGTTTGTACCCCATGACTTGGCCGGATTGGCGGATCTGATGGGGGGTAAAACGGTTGCTGCCAAAAGACTCAATCAATCCTTTTTGATCGCTGAACAGCACAATTTTGTGACCCATCACTATCGTACGGATAACTTTGTGGCCAGTTTTCGTAAAAGAGCATTTATCAACTATGGCAATCAACCTTCCATGCAAACAGGATATATATTTAATTACCTCGGTCAACCTTGGCTCACTCAGAAATGGGTGAGAGACGTTATTGAGAAAGTTTACAGTGATAATGACCCTCAAAACGGATACAGTGGTGATGAAGACCAAGGCCTGATGGGATCATTATCCGTATTGATGAAAATGGGACTCTTCGAAATGAAAGGGGGAGCAGACATCCAACCTGCCTATGATCTCTCCAGCCCAATTTTCGATGAAATCACAATTCATCTTGATTCCGATTATTACCCAGGGGGGAAGTTTACCATCAAAACTCAAAGTAACAGTCCTGAAAATAAGTATATTCAGAGTGTAAAACTCAATGGAAAACCTCTCAATCATGCTTGGTTTTACCACAAGGATTTGGTAAAAGGAGGAGCTTTGGAGTATGTTTTGGGTGAGAAACCCAATTTTGAATGGGCGACTGCAGAGGAATTACTCCCCACGAGTATGTCCGATAAAAAATAGGTCTGGTGGGAAAAAAAATCGGATTTGGAGTTATTGGGACGGGTAACATCGCCAAATTCCATGCGGATTGCATCGAAAAAATACCCAATGCACGCCTTTGGGGGGTATTGAGTAAATCCGAGACCCGATCCCTTCAAGTAAAGGAAGATTACAATGCCCCTGTTTTTTGGGAAATGGATCAATTACTCTCCCACCCTGAAATAGATATTATTTGCGTTTGCAACGAAAGCGGATTGCATGGAGCGACCATTGCCAAAATCGCAAAATCGGGCAAACATATACTTTGCGAAAAACCATTAGAGACCACGGTAGAAAAAATCGAACAAATTGCTAAGGTCGTAAAATCCAGCGGAATCCAATTGGGCTGTGTCTTTCAAAACCGGGAGAACCCGGAATATAAAAAGCTTAAAAATTTTGTAGAAACAGGGGTTCTGGGTAAAATATTACTGTGTCAAACCAGTATCAACTGGTACCGTTCCCCTGATTATTATAAGGACTCTTGGCGGGGTATACTGGCCATGGACGGTGGGGCTGCCCTTATCAACCAAGGCATTCATACCATTGACCTGATGCTCGATCTAATGGGAGAGGTCGTTCAGGTCAGCGGAATTGTCAACACCCTGTTTCACCAAATCGAAGGAGAAGATGTCGCAGTAGCTGCCTTACAATTTGAGAGTGGTGCATTGGGTACGCTCTCTGCTGGTACTGCTCTTTTTCCCGGGGAACCCGAGTCGATTACCATTTATGGTACACTGGGGAATATTGTTTTCAAGGGAGGAAAAATTACTTCTTCAACCGTTAACTCCCTGAATCAAGCATTGAACAATACCATTGAAGTTTATGGTTCCGGTGCTTCTGATCCCATGGCCATTAGCGATCAATTTCACAGGGCTGCCATAGAGGACATGATGGATGCGGTGATAAATAACCACCCTCCAAAAGTAAACATAGATCAAGCCAAAAAGTCCATTGCACTGATCAACGCTATTTATCAGTCGAAGGGAGACAGAACAAAACCAAAAAAATAAACCAATCCTATGCGAAAATTTCTCTACTCAGCTTCATTAGTCATTGTTTTCCTTTCGTCGACGATGATGTCTTGCCAATCGCAACAAAGGGAAACCACAAAACCCAATGTTATTTTAATCATGGCCGATGATATCGGTTTTGAATGTTTGAGTATCAACGGCAGCACATCTTATAAAACTCCGGTTTTGGATTCCTTGGCCCGTAACGGAATCAATTTTACCAAAGCCATTTCACAACCCCTTTGCACCCCATCGAGAGTAAAAATAATGACAGGTAAATTTAATTTTAAGAATTACGATTATTTCACCTACCTCAATCCAAAAGAAAAAACATTTGGAAACCTTTTTAAAGAAAATGGCTATAAAACTGCCGTTGTTGGCAAATGGCAGCTCAATGGTCTCAAATTTGAATTAGAAGGCCATGATGACAATACCAGGCCTCACCATTTTGGTTTTGACGAGTACAGTTTATGGCAGCTGACTAAAAATAAATCTTTTGGGGAGCGTTTTGCCAATCCTTTGATTGAGCAAAATGGAAAAATTTTGCCAAGAGATGAAAATGCTTATGGCCCCGATATTGTTTCTGATTATGCCGTTGATTTCATCAAAAGAAACAAAAACCAACCCTTCTTTGTCTACTATCCCATGCTGCTGGTTCACGATCCGTTTGTACCTACTCCCGACTCGCCCGAATGGCAATCTCCGGATACCCGATCCAAAAAAGACAACCGCTTTTTTATTGATATGGTGGCCTATATGGATAAGATTATTGGTAAAATTGTCAATACCCTTAATGAGGAAGGGATAGCAGACAATACCCTTATTATTTTTGTTGGTGATAATGGAACCAATACTAAATTGGTGTCTCAAACTAAAAAAGGACCAGTAAAAGGCGCCAAGGGAAACACCATTACCCATGGCAATCACGTTCCTATGGTCGCCCATTGGCCCAATCAAATTAAAACTCCAAGAAGTTACCAAGGTTTGATTAATTTCACTGATTTCTATGCTACCTTCTCCGATATTTTGGGGGTACCGCATCAAACCGATGGGATGAGTATGACGAAGATATTCGGTGGACAAAAATCTCTTGATCGGGAAACCGTAACAACTTATTACAATCCTATGTGGTCCCCCAATGTGAACAAATACAGAAACGTTTACACTCAAAACAGCAGATACAAACTATACAAAGACGGGCGATTTTTCGACATGGAAAATGACATTTTGGAAACACAACCTCTCTTTGACAGGGATTTGAATGTAGATCAAAAAAGAATCAAAGCAAGCTTTGCTAGTGAATTGGAAACTTTTCCCTCACTTCCAGAAAATGAAACCAATAACAGCAAAAAATAATGGTTGCAAACCAGCAAAATCGTCAATATAACCAAGCTCTTTTTCAGCAACCGAAATTTAAAAATGTGGAGCATCAATTAAAATCAATGAAAAATAATTTATTAACCTTATTGGCACTTTTTTGTTTGACCTCAGCATTGGTCAGCGCACAAAAAAAACCAAACGTTATCATCATTTATACCGATGACCAAGCCACCTTGGATGTGAATGTCCTAGGAGCTAAAGATTTGGTCAGTCCACACATGGATGAACTTCTTTTGAGTGGAACCACTTTTACCCAGTTTTATGCTTCCCCGGTTTGTTCTCCATCTCGGGCCTCCTTGCTCACAGGCAAAAATCCCCAAAGGGCAGGTGTGCCTGGAAATGCAGGGCAAGATTTAAGTGCAAAATCTGGACTCCCACCATCGGAATATACCATGGCCGAAATGTTTAAGGAAAATGGCTACAGCACCTACCTCATCGGCAAGTGGCATTTGGGTTATCAGCCAGAAATGCGTCCGAATAAACAAGGTTTTGATTATAGTTTTGGACATTTGGTGGGCTGTATTGATAACTATTCCCATTTCTACTACTGGGGGGGCGACAACAATTATGTGGGAGGCCCCAACCGTCACGACCTTTACCGCAACGACCAAGAAATTTTTCTTGACGGTCAATATTTCCCAGATCTTTTGGTGCAAGAGGCAAAGCAAGTCATAGAAAACAAATCGGAAAAACCCTTTTTTATCTTTTTTGCTATGAATACCCCCCATTATCCCTATCAGGGCTATGCCAAATGGATCAAATACTATAGAGAAAAAGGAGTGGCCTCCCCCAGAGATTTATATGCAGCATTTTTAACCACTCAAGATGAAAAAATAGGAGAATTGATTGGGCTTTTAGAAGCAAATGGCCTCAGAGAGGATACCATCGTTATTTTTCAATCCGATAATGGCCACTCCACGGAAACCCGAGCCTATCACGGTGGAGGTTATACTGGTCCATATAGAGGAGCCAAGCAGTGTTTGTTTGAGGGTGGCATTAGAGTTCCCGCATCCATCTCGTGGCCCGGTAAAATTCCTGCCAATCAGTTCAGAGATCAAATGAGTGTCAATGTAGATTGGATGCCGACTTTAATTGAACTCTGTGGTTTTAAAACCGATACCTCTGATATGGACGGTAAATCCCTCATGCCCATCATCCAAAACGAAAAGGCATCCTCCAACCACCGAGATGGATATTGTTGGGAGTTTCGTAATCGAGGAAAATTGAGTTGGGTCGCCCGAAAAGGCAAATGGAAACTCTACGCTCACCCCTACGATACCAGTAGGAGAGATTATACCTATTCCGAAGAATTCCTCCTTTTTGATTTGGAATATGACCCCGGAGAATCCATCAATCTATACGATCAACAGCCCCAAGTGGTAGCAGAACTCACAAAACTATATCAGGAATGGAAAAGTCAACACAGAAAATGAAACTTACTCAACTTCCCTTTTTTTTATTATCGTTTTTTTTCTTTCAAAGCTGTGAGCTGAGTCCTAAGAAAATTATACACCCTAACATCATCTATATTTTGGCCGATGATCTGGGTTATGGAGATTTGTCGATATACAATGAGGCGTCAAAAATCAAAACGCCTCATTTGGATCAATTGGCACGCCAAGGTATGCGTTTTATGGACATGCATTCTACTTCTTCCGTTTGCACGCCTACCCGCTATAGCATCCTTACGGGAGAATACGCCTGGCGAACTTCCCTAAAAATGGGGGTATTGTGGAGCTATGGTCCACTGATGATCCCCGATGAAAAAGAAACCGTTGCCAAACTACTAAAACGCAATGGCTATCAAACCGCCGTGGTAGGGAAGTGGCATTTGGGATTGGACTGGCAATTGAAGTCGGATCCTCAACCGAATCAAGTCATTCAAAACGATTGGGGTTTGATCACCGATTATAAAGAAGAAATCATTGATTTTTCCAAAAACCCCACCAAAGGACCCACACAGGTTGGTTTTGATTACAGCTACATTCTCCCTGCTTCACTTGATATCCCCCCCTACGCCTATCTGGAAAACGAAAAAATCACCCAACCCGTCACTTCCTATACCGATGGGAGTAATCTGGAGGGGGACAGAGATTATGATTTTTGGCGTCCTGGGCCCATGGCTGAGGGATTTGATTTTTATGAAGTACTCCCCAATTTTATCGACAAGGCCAAAGCTTTTATCAAGAAGACCCAACAGAAGAAAGCACCATTTTTCCTCTATCTTTCCTTGGCGGGTCCTCATACCCCTTGGGTACCCAAAGCCAAAGCTCCCTACTCTTCTAAAGCGGGAATGTACGGGGCATTTGTGGAAATGGTAGATGAACAATTGGGGCAACTTTTTGCATACATAGATGAACAAGGTATAGGAGAAGAAACCATGGTGATTTTTACCAGCGACAATGGTCCCTATTGGAAACCCCATCACATTGAAAAATACAATCACAAGGCTGCGGCACAGCTGCGGGGGATGAAAGGTGACATTTACGATGCGGGACATCGGGTGCCTTTTCTGGTTCGGTGGCCAGCTAAGGTGAGCCCAGGCAGCATGGCTCAGGGCGCATCCTCTCTGGCCAATTTCTATGCTACTGTCGCCGATTTACTCGGTATTCCCTCAAAAGCATTGGACAGTAACAGTCTGTTGGGGCAACTCACCGATTCGGATTTTCAGCAGCAAGCTCAACCCGTCATCCATCATTCTTCCAGAGGACATTTCGCCATTCGCTACGGGGACTGGAAAATGATCGAAAAAAGAGGCTCGGGAGGTTTTACCCCACCAGCAAGCCAACCCACGCCCCCCGGGGATCGACCCCAACGCCTTTTTAACCTCAAGGAGGACCCCTCAGAACTGAACGATGTTTCCCAAGAATACCCCCAGAAATTGGAGCAACTCATACAGCAACTTGATTCCATAAAACAACGCCACTTAATTTCGTTAAAATGAAAACAGCATTTCCAATCGTATTTTTTTTACTAACCATCACCAACTCCTTCGGCCAGACCAAAAAGGAACAAAAACCTTTACCCAATATCCTCATTGCCATAGCTGACGATCATTCCTATCCCCATACGGGAGTTTACGGTTTTGCCGAGACCCAAACCCCCGGTTTTGATTATGTTGCCCAAAACGGTGTTTTGTTCCACAATGCCTTTGTTGCAGCTCCCCAATGCAGTCCCTCAAGAGCCGCCATGCTAACTGGAAAAAACATTTGGGAGCTGGAAGAAGCTGGCACCCATGCCAGTAATTTCCCAAAAAAGTTTAAGGTCTTTACCGAGCTGTTGGATGCGCACGGTTATTTTGTAGGCTATACCGGAAAGCCTTGGGGCCCCGGCAACTGGCAGATCAGCGGACGCAAACAAAACCCCGTAGGAAAACCCTACAACTCACATCAATTGCTTGACCCACCAACCAAGGGTATCAATTCGAATGACTACGCAAGAAATTTTATAGATTTTTACAATCAAAAAGGGGAGGGGAGCCCTTTTGTGTTTTGGTATGGAGCCTTTGAACCCCATCGGGTTTATGAATATCAAAGTGGTATCAAAGCAGGAAAAAATATCGAGGCCGTTCAGTTACCAGAATTTTTACCTGATACTGAAGTCGTTCGCAATGATGTAATCGATTATATATTGGAAATCGAACATTTTGATAATCACCTGCTTCAGATGATTCAATTCCTGGAGAAAAAAGGGGAGCTGGACAATACCTTTATTGTGGTCACCGCCGATAATGGCATGCCCTTTCCCTATGCCAAGGCTAACCTTCAAGAGTTTGGTACACATGTGCCCTTGGCAATTTCCCTGCCTCACGGCATCAAAGGAAAAGAAGTGCAAGATCTGGTCGGTTTGATCGATTTGGCCCCTACCTTGATGGAGCTAGTGGGATTGGAGGATGCCATGACCACCAGTGGAAAAAGCCTGATGCCGGTACTTACGCAAGCTGAACACCCCACCCACCGTAGCCATGTTCTTACCGGAAGGGAACGCCACACCCACGCGCGGCCAGACAATTTAGGTTACCCCGCAAGGGCCATCAGAACGCAAGACTACTTGTATGTACATCATTTTAAACCCGATCGCTGGCCGCAAGGCGATCCCGTTCCTCAAAACTCAGAAAATGACCAAAGGAGCAAGGCAAAAGGTTTTAAAGCCCTCTACCCGGGCTACCACGATATAGACCCCTCACCCTCAAAGGAGGTGATCATGGCCATGGAAGGTTCCTCCTATTTTAAAAGGGCCTTTGCCAAAAGACCCCAAGAACAACTCTATGACATACAAAAGGATCCCTATTGCATGCACAATATCGCCACTCAGCCGAAGTATAGGGAAGTACTCAGCCAGCTTAAACAACAGCTATTTAGGGACTTGGAGGAACAAGGCGATCCACGGGTGAGGGATAGCCCTGTTTTTGACAGCTATCCTCGATATTCTTCGATGCGCAACTTTTCTGGATTCAACAAAAGAGGACAGTATAACCCAGCCTTTGACCAATAGCCAACTTTAATATGATTCTGGAAGAAAGAGACCGGGAAACTCTGAGGGAAGGTCATACCATCGGTGTCCCTCTCCTACCAATTCACGCGCCCTTTCGTCCAATATCATGCTCAAATCCACCGCTGCGGCAGTAATCTGCATTTCGGTTTCCTTACCGTCCCATGCAGCTCGGGTTCGGATCTTGTTGATGTCCTCTGCAGCCCCCGCCGTATTGCCTTGCTTTAGGCGTGCCTAGGACAACATTCAGTCCCATCACGTCGTCAGGCCCATTCCGTTGAGTCAAATTGACCGAACCAAAGGAGGATATCCTCAGAATCCTGGATATTCTCAATAGTCGAACAACGACTGAATTATAAACCGCCTTCGGGCGGTTTTTTTTTAGGAAATCAATGAAGCCCTTTGTTGGTATCTTTTGAGTGCTTTACATTATGAATAAATTTATATATTTATGAACCATATTTTTATGGTTTAATCCCTGTGAAAACAATTTTAAATCCAATCCATCTCATTCCATGTCTATAAAGCATCTAGCAAGGCAACTGTCTATTTTAGTATTTTCCATTCTTTTTTCCTGCCAATCGACGATGGATGGAAATGGTCCCCATTTTGCCAACGGCATAAAAAACGGCTGGGCCGATCAAAACTCCATTGTACTCTGGACACGATTGACTCAAGACAAATTGGCCCACTTTAAGGGAGAACCATTTATAGAGATTCCAGTTGGAAAAATGAAATCCTTGGCGGAAAACCAAGACCTTGAGGGCATCTACAACACGCAAATTCCTGATGGATTGAGCCTGAAAGATATGGAAGGCTATTGCCCAGGAAGCGAGGGGCAGGTTTTATTAAAATACCATAAATATGGAGATTCTGCCAACGAAAAAACTGTGGATTGGAGATCAGTTGATCCCCAAAAAGATTTCACCCATCAATGGAAACTTGAGGGTTTAGAGGCTGGTGAAAAGTACAGCCTAAAAATTTATGCCCGGGCTAACAAAGGTGCCCAAATCAGCGACAGTATCTCTGGTAGTTTTCTACTGCCTGCTGATCGACAGACCAAGAGGGATGTTAAATTTTGCGTCGTTTCCTGTCATGACTATAACCGCCGTGATGACCTGGAAAACGGACATAAAATTTACCCCAGCATGGCACAATTACAACCCGATTTCTATGTTCATACTGGAGACGTTGAGTATATGGACAAACCCACACCCTATGCCATGACCGAGGAGTTGATGCGGTTCAAGTGGAATCGTTTGTTTGCCCTTCCGTTTCAACGTTCCTTCTACAACCACCACACTTCCTACTTTATGAAGGACGACCACGATGTAGGTTTTGACGATAGCTACCCCGGTCGTGACTATGGAATGGTTTCTTTTGAAAGGGGATTGGAAATTTTCGATTTGGAACAGTTTCCAAGTCATCCCAAAAGATATAAAACCATACGTTGGGGTAAAGATTTACAAATTTGGATTGTTGAAGGCCGAAACTACAGGAATCAAAATTATTTGGAAGACGGACCTGAAAAAACCATTTGGGGTACCGATCAAAAACAATGGTTTTATAACACGGTGACCGAGTCAGACGCAACTTATAAGGTATTGATTACTTCCTCTCCCATTTTGGGTCCAGACAGGGTAAAAAAGAATGACAACTTGAGTAATGCCACCTACTCTTATGAACAAACTGAAATATTGGATTTTATAAAAAAACAAAAAAACCTATTCATCGTGAATGGGGATCGACACTGGCAATACGTAACGCATTTTGAGAACACCAATCTCTGGGAATTTGGTTGTGGAGCGGGTGCTGATGTTCATGCAGGCGGATGGAAACAAGAAGATTTTCGTCCTGAACACCAATTTTTAAGAGTAAAAGGAGGGTTTTTGTCGGTATCCCTAACCACTGAAAAACAAGCTGCGATTAAATTTATCCATCACGATGTAGCGGGAAATCCCGTTAATGAAGTTAGTTTTTAACTTCGCTGTAGTAAGCCCTTTCATCGGAATGGCTGAATCGGTAATTTTCCTTGGTAATGATCTCCAGTGGCATGGGAACTTCGTTTTCGGGTAGCTCTCGGTGAACCAGATAGTGAGTCATCATTTTAATGGATTTGTATCCTTGATTAAACGACTTTTGTGAGATCAAAAAGGTGACAAATCCCGCTTCGAGAGCGGCTATGTTTTGAGGGGTGGTGTCAAAACCGATCATCTTGATTTTTGATAGTTTATCCCGGTCTATAACTTCACAAACATTAGAAACCCTACTGGAGGGAACCATGATGCATTTGATCTTGGGATGTTGTTCTAAAAACGCATTGATATTTACTTGTTGTTCGCCAATTTTATCGTACTGGTTAAATTGGATTTGATGAATTTTGGTTTTGGGTGTGTTTTGTTTAAAATAATTATTAAAACCATTTATCCGCTCGTAAATAGCCTCGTTGTTATAGGGATTTTTTCGGGTAAGGATCATCAATAACTCATCGTCATTTTCAACACAAAGCTGGGTTAGCTTTCCTGCCAATACTCCAGCTTCAAATGATTTTTGACCAATATAACACAGATTGTTAAATCCTTTTAAGTCAACATTGAGAAACAAATAAGGAATTTCTTCCGCATCCAACTTTTCAATGATGGTTGCGGTTTCTTTGATAAAAATCGGAACCATAACCACAGCATCTGGTTTGGATTTGATCAGATCATGAAAAGCATTTAGATAACTCTGGGGGTCAAACTGATCAAATGTAAATACATGAATTTCAATCCCAAAGGCATTCACATCCTGCCCACCTTTTTGAATTCCCAAAAAGGGAGATTTCCAGAAAAGGTTTTGTTCATCGTATTGGGGAATCAAAGTGGCCAGATTGTGATGTTTTTTCATAGCCAAAGAGCTTGCAATCTGATTGATCTTAAACTTCTTTTGTTTTAAGATCTTTCTGATTTTTGC
>JAQCBK010000013.1 GCA_027621505.1 Bacteroidota bacterium
TTCCCCCACATTTGTTCCAAAGGAGTTCCAAACATCCACAATCCGAACATATTAAAGAAAATATGGGAGATGTCTCCATGCATGAACATATGGGTTAAAGGTTGCCAAAACTCAAATTTGGGGTTTTCAGGATAATGTAATGCGAACCAATCATATACCTGATTACCAAGGGTTAGGGTGGCCAAGAAAAAAATACCGTTGATGATCAGTAGGTGCTTTACCGTTTCAGTAACGTTACGCATTAATTCAATTTATTTTCTAATTCTTCTTTATCTAAAGTAATAAAAATCCGACGATTAAACGGGCTAGTCAAGGTATCTTTACAAGCAAAAAAATCATCTAACAAAGCCTGTTGCTCTTGGGTGGAAAGAACGGTATTGGACTGTATAGAAAGTGATTTTGACAGCATTTTGGCCATGTAATCGGCTTGACTAAAGCTTTCAGTTTGATGATCACTATTGATAGCAGAAAGAATCTCTTCAAATAGCTTTCCCAATTGTTTATCATCACAGACGGCTGGAATACCGGTAATGATTAATTTTTGTTTCTTGAGCTTTACAGCAAACCCCATGGCGTTTAAGTTTTCTTCAAGTTCACCGAATAAGGCCATTTGCTGTTGGGAAAGCTCTATTTCTTTAGGAAAAATCAATTGTTGGCTCAGTAAGTTCCTTTTGGTGACTCCTATCAGAAATTTTTCATACAACACCCGCTGGTGGGCTCTTTGCTGATCGATGATTAAAAGACCCGATCGGGTGCTGGTTACAATAAATTTTCGAAGCAATTGGAAAACCTTTGGTGCTTCCTCTATCGCCATTTTCAAACTGTTATCCAAGGGAAAGGGGTCATTGGGAATTTCCAATCCAGAGTATAAACTCTCCCAGCTGCTCTGAGTGGTCTTTAACCGACTTCCCTCTGAGCTTTTAAAGGGGTTAAAACTGGAGTCCACTTCGATGGGAGGTTGCTCCGTGGGAATTTTCTGGTGTAAAGCATAGGGCGTATCCAAGTTGGGGTCTCGATCAAAATCCAATACAGGTGTCGCTTGAAACATACCCAAGCTGTGTTTTACCATCGATTTGATAATGGCATAAAGGTTTTGCTCCTCCTCAAATTTAATCTCTGTTTTGGTAGGATGAATATTGATATCAATTGTTTTGGGATCGACTTGTATGTAGATGAAATATCCCGGATGAAAATGATCCCTCAGCAATCCTTCAAAAGCAGAACTAACTGCATGGTGCAAAAAAGGACTTTTGATAAACCTTCTGTTCACGAAAAAAAACTGTTGTCCCCTGGATTTTTTTGCAAATTCAGGCTTTACAACAAAACCCTCAATTCCTGCGACAGTAGTCATCTCCTCTACAGGGATTAGTTTTTCTTCAATTTTATTTCCAAAAACATTGGCGATCCTTTTTTTGAAAGATACAGCAGGAAGATCAAAAAGCTCCGATCCATTTTGCAAAAAACTAAATTTTACTTCTGGATGAGTCAGTGCCACCCGATGAAATTCATCAATGATGTGCCTTAATTCTACCTTTTCGGATTTGAGAAAATTTCTTCTTGCTGGAACATTAAAAAAAAGATTCTTAACAGCAATAGAAGTACCTGTGGGGGCAACAGAGACTTCCTGTTCCTCAATTTTGCTTCCGGATATTTTGATATAACTTGCCGTTTCTCCCTCTGCGGTCTTACTGTGAACCTCAACTTGTGCGATAGCAGCGATCGAAGCTAAGGCTTCCCCTCTGAATCCTTTGGAACGGATTGAAAATAGGTCGTCTGCCGACTTAATTTTTGAGGTAGCATGACGTTCGAAAGACAACCTCAGATCGGTTGGCGACATTCCTATGCCATTGTCGATAACCTGAATTAATGTCTTCCCCGCTCCGTTGATCAATAGTTGAACCTCAGTCGCTTCGGCGTCTAGGGCGTTTTCAAGAAGCTCTTTCACAACTGATGCAGGTCTTTGAATGACTTCGCCAGCAGCAATCTGGTTGGCTACATGATCTGGCAAAAGCGTTATTATGTCAGCCATCAGCCATTGAATATGGATAAATCAAAATCAATGACATACAGAAATATCAATACCAAAATCAAAATGATAATGACCAATCGTGAAGAGGCTCCGCGGTTGCTTCGAGATCGCATTTTCATACGAGCTTCTTGCCATTGTTGTCCAAAATCATTTTTATTGAAGGTGTCTCTATACTTTGAGAACTTAGAATCAAAATCGAAAGGATTACCTGCCTCTTTTCCCTTATAGTAACGAGGGGTATAATTGTAACGACGGTTTTTTCTGAGTTTAAGGAGGCTGATTTTCATTCTGATGCGCTTGAGTTAAGAAAAAAGGCAATACCTACCAAATTTAAAGAAAGTGATCCAAAACACCATTGCTCAAATCAATAATTAGAAGATAAATCTAAAGCGAAGCCATATGAAGCGCAGTGACAGCGGCCTCAACCCCTTTATTGCCTTTGTCTCCTCCACTCCTTGCCTTAGACTGTTCGAGATTATCATCGGTCAAAACACAGAAAATAACAGGGGATTTGTTATTCAAGTTCAAATCCTTAATGCCCTGAGCAATGGCATTGGAAATAAATTCAAAATGTCTCGTTTCACCTTGAATCACACAACCGATGGCAATGATGGCATCGAAATCCTTTTCCTGTGCATGACGAGCACCAAAAATCAACTCAAAACCACCAGGAACGTCAATTCTAACAATGTTTTTTTCAAGGACGTTGTGATCAATCAATGTGTCCCTAGCCGCTTGAAAAAGGGGGGTTGTAATGACCTCATTCCAGGCTGAGACAACCAAGGCAAAACGAAGGTTTTTCCCATCAGGGACTTTAGAGCGATCGTAATGGGAAAGACTGTGATCGTCAGTAGCCATTATTAATCGAGATTTTCCAATCGACCAATCTGTACTCCAACTTTGCGGGCTTCTGGGGAATCGGGGTATTCGGATTCAATCCTTTTGAAAAAACCTAAAGATTCTTTGTTTCTGTCTAAGGATGCGCCCAAAATTCCAGCTTTGAAAAGATATTTCGGAGCACTAAAGCTGTTGTCACTTGCTTTAAATGCTTGAACGTAGTAATCGAAGGCCTCTTCGGGCTGGCCGATTTGAGCAAAAGCATCACCAATTGCCCCTTTGGCCAAAGCTTTTAGCATCACGTCTTTTGTGTTGAATTGATCCAAATAGTCAATGGCATTCACATAATCTCCAAGGTTGAGATAAGCCATACCGGCACTGTAAGTTGCCAATTGTGCTGCTGGTGTTCCACCGTAGTTATCGATGATATCAAGAAAACCGTATTTTCCTTCCCCACCGTTGAGGGCCCTACTAAATAAAGAATCTGAATCTTGTCCATTCACGGCCAACTCAAAATAGTATTGCGCTTGACTCAATTCACTGATGGCCTCGATTTTCTTCGGTTCAAATATATAATTCTGGTAACCCAAATAAGACAATACCGTCAACGCAATGAGGCCAACTCCTCCAAAAATAAAATTTTGATATTTGGATATCCATTCCTCTGTTTTGGAAGCAGTAGTGTCTAACTTTTCAAAAACCTCCGCCGTGGTACTCTCTATCTCAGCTTGATTTTGTGAATCAGCCGCAATAGACTTTTTATAACCCCTCTTTTTGTAGGTTGCCATCTGATTTTTTTTAAGTCCCCAAAATTAACCTTTTTTAAACAAAACCAAAACACTCAGCTTAGATTGTATTAATTGTAAGGAAACAGAGGTAATTTTGATCTAAAATAGCACAAGCTCACTATATTTGTTTCCATGTTTTTGAAACAGCTAACCCTAACCCACTACAAAAATATAGAGGCTTCACAATTCCGTTTTAAGACGCCTATTAACTGTTTTATTGGAAATAATGGTATTGGAAAATCCAATATTTTGGACAGCATTTACCATTTGGCCTTCACCAAAAGCTATTTCAACCCCTCGGGGGTTCAAAACATACAATTCGGTAAAGATTTTTTTTTGATAGAGGGAAAATTTGAAAAGGATGGAAAGGAAGAGAAAATCAATTGTAGCCTTAAAAAAGGACAAAAAAAAAATATCAAAAGGAACGGCAAGGCTTATTTAAAAATTGCCGATCATATTGGATTAATCCCCCTTGTTATTATCTCCCCTGCCGATCGGGATTTAATCATTGAGGGAAGTAGCACCCGAAGAAAATTTATCGATGGAGTCATTGGTCAGACCGATAAGGAATATTTACAAAATCTGACCGACTACAATAAAATTCTTGCCCAGCGCAATGCACTCTTAAAATTTTTTGCAAAAAACCGCACATTCGACGGGGATACATTGGCAATATACAATCACCAAATGAGTGGTTTGTCTAAGCCCATCTTTGAAAAAAGAAAAGCTTTTTTGGAGGTATTTATTCCCATTTTTACAAGGAGATACCAAAGCATTAGCGGAGGGGTGGAAGAAGTGGGCATAAGTTATCACTCAGATTTGACTGAAAATAATCTATCTGATCTACTGGATCAAAACTTGGAAAAAGATAAATTGTTGCAGTATTCCACTGTAGGGATTCACAAGGACGACTTGGATTTGTTGCTTTCGGGAGTGCCAATTAAAAAATTTGGTAGCCAGGGGCAACAGAAAACTTTTTTAATCGCGCTAAAATTAGCACAGTTCGATTTTATAAAAGACAAGTTCGGAATGAATCCCATTGTATTGTTAGATGACATATTCGATAAGTTGGATCAAGACCGCGTTACCCAAACCATCCAATTGTTTGACAATGAAAGTTTAGGGCAAATCTTTATCTCTGATACACACGAGGACAGAATCAAAGCTGCACTGGAAAAGAGTTCCATGCCTTACGAAATTTTTAACATCGGAGGATGACCATGTACAGAGTTTTTTTGGTTGTAATACTTATGATGTTCTGGGGATGCAAAAATGATATAAATCCCTCTGAGCTTCATTTGCTCAATGGTTATTGGAAAATCGAATTCATCACCCACAACAACGAAACTTTTTATCCCAAAGGGGAAGCTCAACTATTGGATTTTTATGAGTTTGATCAGCAGGGGGGTGTAAGAAAAAAAGTACAACCAAAATGGGACAATACCTACTCAGTTACCAATGACCAAAATCAATTCAAAATACTATTGGAAGAAAAAGCCTGTTATCTTCAATTCAGGACGTTATGGGATGAATGGAGAGAGCGCATCATTGCAGTAGATGAAAAAAAACTTATATTGGAACATCAAGAAAAAAGATACCATTACAGTCGTTACCAAAATACGAATCGATAGATGAAATCCTCAAAAAGAAAATTCGAGCCACAAAGCCTTAAGCAGGTCCTGGCCCACATTGTGGAGGATAAAGCCCTAAATGCAGGAATTAACAATACCCGTGTCAATGCGCTTTGGTATGAATTGATGGGAGCTCATATGACCCGCTATACGAATAAAATTATGCTTAAAGGAAATACTCTTTTTGTCTCCCTAAACAACGCAGCACTCAGAGAAGAATTGAGTTATGGCAAAGAAAAGATCATCAAGATGATGAACGACGAATTGGGCAAAGTCCTAATCGAAAAAATAATACTGCGTTAAAACATTTCTCTGCTGGAGAAATGAAAAGCACCTTCAATGGCGGCATTTTCATCACTATCAGAGCCGTGAACAGCATTCTCCCCTACCGAAGTGGCAAATTGGTTGCGTAGGGTTCCCTCTGCAGCTTCCTCCGGGTTGGTTGCTCCAATCAGTGTTCGGAAATCGTCCACCGCATTTTCCTTTTCCAATATGGCTGCCACGATAGGTCCTCTGCTCATAAAAGCAACCAACTCCCCAAAAAAAGGGCGTTCTTTATGCACCGCATAAAATAATTCAGCATCCCGTTTTGACATTTGTGTCATTTTCATACTGACAATTCTAAATCCAGAAGCATTAATTTTGTTGAGGATTGCACCGGTATGACCCTTTTCTACAGCGTCCGGCTTAATCATAGTAAAAGTTCTTTTGGAAGACATAGCTTTTTTTTGTGCTGCAAATTTAAGAAAATTGTGATTTTTTAGTCCCTAAATGTTTAAATCTATTTTTGAACCCTCACTAAAATCATAAGCGCCAAATTTTGGTATCTTTGAATGCATGGATAATCATAAGCTTGAAGCATTCAAAGAACTGCTGGGTACCCCAAAAAAAATAGTGATCATACCACACAAAAATCCCGATGGCGATGCATTGGGGAGTTGTTTGGCACTTCAGTTATTTTTAACCAAATCCGCACACACCGCAGTAGTGATCAGTCCAAACGAATATCCTGAGTTCTTGTGTTGGATGCCCAACCAAGAGGAAATCATCAAATTTTCCAAATCACCCGATCAATCGCATCTTTTGATCAATGATGCAGATATTGTATTCACAATGGATTTTAATCAATTGAATAGAATTGATTATATGTCCTCCATTGTCTCCAATTGTCCAGCAAAAAAAGTGATGATTGACCATCACGAAAATCCTGGTGATTATGCCGCTTTGACCTATTCAGACTCAGAAAGGGGATCCACCTGTGAGATGGTTTTTGAACTCATTTATGCCTTGGATGCCTCTTTGATTGATTCCTCCATTGCCACTTGTCTCTACACCGGTATGATGACCGATTCTGGATCTTTTCGATTCCCCTCTACAACTGCCAGAACCCACCAAATCATTTCGATTCTCATTGAAAAAGGAGCTCAACCCCATACCATTCATCAAAAAATCTATGATACCTTCTCTTTTGATAGGCTTAAGTTGTTGGGCACTACTTTGAACAACATGAAAAAAATAGAGGGTCTTCCTGTGGTCTACATGACCCTCTCACAAAAAGAATTAGATGACAATCAATTCAAAAAAGGAGATACAGAAGGGTTTGTCAACTACGGCTTAAGTCTCTTGGGAATAAGATTAGCCGTGATTATGATTGAAAACACATCAGAAAAAATCATAAAAATGTCTTTTCGCTCCAAAGGGACTTTCGATGTAAATCAATTCGCAAAAAAGTACTTCAATGGCGGGGGGCATATCAACGCCGCTGGAGGAATTTCCTCCACATCACTTGAAAATACGGTTACTCAATTAAGAAATTCGATTGAAAATGAGAAGAGTCAATTTGATGTTTAAAAGCTGTGTTTTTTTGTTTGCTATTGGCACAATCAGTTGTCAAAGCCCAGAACCCAGACGCCCGATCAACAAAAATAAACGGGTGTTTCTAATGGAATCTGCTAAGAGAAATAAGAACATTATTGCTATTGAACAATCCTTGTTTCAACAAGTAATCAATAAAGAAAAACACCTGCTTTTCAGTATGACCCCAAAAGGGTTTCACTATGCCCATCTGAAAAAGAGCTCCCAAATCAATCCACTTCCCAAAAAAGGGGATCGTGTTACATTCAAATATCGGATAGAAGACTTGAGTGGAAACTTACTTTATGATGAAAAAGATCTGGGAAATATCAGCTTTTTTATCGATCAAGAGGATTTGATCCCCGCTTTGAGAGAGGGATTAAAATATTTAAGGAGTGGCGAAATTGGTCTATTTCTGTTTCCTTCATACCTTTGCTACGGCTATCAAGGGGACGGTGACAAAGTGGGCATCAATCAGCCCCTACGATTTACCATAGAACTTTTAAAACTTGAAAAAAACTAAACGCTTTAAGATGAAAAAAAACAATTTACTCGGTCTCATTTTGGTCCTATTAATCACAGCATGCGATCAGGAATATCCCAACTTAGACAACGGTATCTATGCCAATATTGAAACCAATAAGGGAATCATTATGCTAGAATTGGCAATGGATAAAACCCCAATTACAGTTGCAAATTTTGTTTCCTTGGCAGAGGGCAACAACCCAAAAGTTGAAGAGCGTTTTTCCGGTAAAAAATACTACGACGGAATTCTATTCCACCGAGTTATAAAAGATTTTATGATTCAGGGGGGAGACCCCACCGCTACCGGTTCGGGTGGCCCTGGCTATCAATTTGACGATGAATTCACAGACCTGGCACACAGCGGACCGGGAATACTCTCAATGGCCAACGCTGGCCCAGGGACCAATGGAAGTCAGTTTTTTATCACCCATAAAGAAACCCCCTGGCTCAATGGAAAACATACCGTTTTTGGAAAAGTCGTTGAGGGACAGTCAGTCGTTGACAGCATCGCGCAGAATGACACCATACTCAAGCTATCCATCATCCGAAAGGGTGGAGCTGCCAAAAAGTTTGATGCCCCTAAAATTTTCTCTGATTACTTTGAAAATAAGATCATCGCAGATCGCGAAAAAGCTGAAAAAGAAGCCGTGATCGCCAAAGCCACTCAAGAAAAATTCGAAGGCCAAAAATCCAAAGCCAAAACCACCGACTCCGGATTGCAATATTTGATCACCGAAAAAGGAAATGGTCCAAAAGTAACCACTACCAATCTTGTTAGTACCCACTATGCGGTTTACTTTTCAGATGGTGTTTTGTTGGAAACCAGTAAGCTGGAAATCGCTGAGGCCCTCAACAGAGTAGACCCCAACCGAAAAGCCGCCAACGCCTATCAACCCATCAGCGCTGATGTCAATCCCGATGCAGGGATGATTCCTGGGTTTAAGGAAGGACTGAGGCTGTTAAATGTAGGGGACAAAGCCACTCTATTTTTACCCTACAATCTGGCCTACGGTGAAAATGGAAACCGAGCCATTCCCCCGCGTTCCGATTTAATTTTTGAGGTAGAGATCCTTGAATTGATCGAAAACTAACACACCCTCCAGCAATGGAAATGTAAAAAATAAGCATGAAGATTCAATCAACCACAGTGGTTTGGTTTTCCGCTATACCCCTGTGGTTACTGATTGACTTTGCACAAAAAAACCCTAAAATTGTCGAAGAATACTACAGCGGGTTACTCTACCCTATTTTCTTTGACTTACACCAAACTTTTTTGCAATGGATTCCCTTTTCGATAGGGGATTTACTCTATTTAGCACTCGCCCTCTTTTTTTTCTTGAAGGCGATTAAAAAAATACCTTATTGGAGGGTCAAACCCATTCAAATTATTCGAGATTTTGGTGCCTTGATGATACTACTACTTTGGTTGTTTCATCTGAGTTGGGGCTTCAACTATCACCGACTTCCTCTAAACGAACAACTCAAAACATCTATTAAATATAGTGAGCAAGATTTGGAATACCGTTTGGACCAGATCATTGAAAAATCGAACCATTGGCACCAACAACTGGCTCCCGCGGACAGCCAGGCCGTAACTTTTCCCTTTTCAAGCAAACAAATCAATGATATCGTCGTATTGCATCACCCGCTTGGTCAAGAAAGTATTACTCCCTTTTCAAACGTAAAAAAATCGATTTGGAGTCTTCCCTTGTCCTATATGGGATATGCAGGCTACTTGAATCCATTTACCTTGGAATCTCAGGTAAACGCAAAAATGCCTGTCTTAAGTTTGATCACCACATCCCTGCACGAAATGGCCCATCAATTGGGCTACGCCTCCGAAAAAGAAGCGAATTTCATTGCCTATCTCTCCGCCATACATTCCGATAATCCTTACGTTCAATTTGCCGGAAATACCTTTGCTTTTCGATATCTCTTCTCCGAACTCTATCGCTTGGATGCCGACAAGGCAAATGAAAAATTAAAAAAACTACGTCCTGGCATCCTCAAAAATCTCCGAGAAATCAACAATTTTTGGAAACAATACGACAATCCCTTTGAAGTTGTTTTTGATAAAACTTATGACCGTTATCTCAAGGCCAATGGTCAAAAAAGTGGTCTCGAGAGTTACAATGAAATGGTAGGTTTGGTCATCAATCATCACAAAAAACATCATTGAAAATGGAAAAACTATAGCCTCCAACTTATAACTTTGTAAAAAAACAGATTTGAAATTCATCAGCAGCAAGCAAAACCCACTCATCAAAAAACTCACACTTTTGATGAACAAATCCAGGGAACGAAAAAAAGAAAATCTTTTTGTAGTTGGAGGACAACGTGAGCTGTCCCGAGCATTGGAAATGGGCTACAGGGTTGATGCCCTTTTTTACAAGGAGGGTACTGACGAAAGTATCGTTTTGAAAGGCACGGAGAACACTTTTGAATTGAGTAACAAATTATTTGAACAAATCAGTATGCGATCGGGATCGGAGGAAGTAATCGCTATCATGGAATCCATACCCCATCGGATCGAAGACTTAACGACCCATACTGATCAGCGGATATTGGTCTTAGAATCTCCTGAAAAACCAGGAAATATCGGTGCCTTATTGCGAACTGCTGCTGCCGCAGACTGGGATGCGGTCATCATCGCCAACCCCAGAACAGATTTGTACCACCCCCAGATCATCAGAAACAGTATGGGAGGAGTGTTTTCCATTCCCATCGCCTGCGATGACACAGTTAATGTAATTTCATTTTTGAAAAAAAATGATTTCAACATCATCGCAGCCGCACTGCACAGCAGTGCCAAACACTTCAAAAGGATTAAATATTCCACTCCCATGGCCTTGATTATGGGTACAGAAGACAATGGCCTTGAACCACTCTGGATGAAAGAGGCGCATCAGACCGTCAAAATTCCTGTAAAATTTCCTATTGATTCACTCAATCTCTCCGTTTCGGCAGGGATTTTGATGTATCACTATGGAAATCAATGATTTTGTCGAATTAAAAGTTTCAAGTACCTTTATATTACCGATGATCGTAAGTGAAAAAATAGAGAATAAGGAGATTGCAAAACAGTACAAAGAATTGCTTCGAATCAGCTATCAGACCCTGTCTGAAGATAATAAAAAATTAATTCGAACTGCTTTTGACACCGCTGTTCATGCCCATCGAAACCAAAGGCGTAAATCAGGGGAACCCTATATCCATCACCCGATCAGTGTGGCCAAAATTGTTGCACAGGAAATAGGACTCGATGCCACCTCCATTGCTGCTGCGCTGCTCCACGATGTGGTGGAGGATACAGAATACAATTTCGAAGATCTTGAAAAACTCTTTGGCCCTGGGGTAGCAAAAATTGTGGAGGGATTGACCAAAATATCCAAACTCAGCAAGGAAAGCAATGTATCCCTGCAAGCAGAAAACTTCAGAAAACTATTGCTTACCCTCAATGATGATATTCGGGTGATCATTATTAAGATTGCCGACCGACTGCACAACATGCAAACCATGGATGCAATGCCGGAGGATAAACAAGAGAAAATTGCCTCTGAAACCCTCTATATTTACGCCCCTTTGGCGCACAGAATTGGCCTTTACAACATCAAAAATGAACTGGAGGACCTCAGCTTTAAATATACCGAACCCAACCGGTATGAATCCATCAAAAACAACATTGAAGACAGCAAAGAGGAGCAAGACCAATACATAAAATCATTTTCTGAGATCGTTCAATTTGCCCTTGCCGAAGAAGGCTTGGAATACCAAATCAAAGGAAGGAGCAAATCTATTTTTTCCATCAACAGGAAAATGACCACTCAAAATATCCCTTTCCAGAAAGTTTTTGACAAATTTGCGATCAGGATCATCTACAATGCCACCCATAGAAATGAAAAATTTTTGGCATGGAAGATCTACTCTATAGTCACCGATCATTTTACCCCCAACCCAACCCGATTGAGAGATTGGATTACTTCGCCCAAATCGAATGGATATGAAGCACTTCACATCACTGTGATGGGACCCGAAAACAAGTGGGTTGAGGTTCAAATCCGCTCGGAAAGGATGAACGAAATAGCCGAAAAAGGCTATGCTGCACATCACAAGTACAAACAAGGAGAACAAAAAGATATCGGAATTGATTCTTGGTTGGATAAGCTTCAAGAGGTGTTGGAGAGCAATACAGAAAACCCTGTTGATTTTGTAGAAAACTTTAAGCTCAGTCTTTACTCCAAAGAGATCTTTGTTTTCACTCCCGATGGCGAAATCAAATCCCTCCCCAAAGGTTCCACGGCTTTGGATTTTGCATTTAACATTCATACCGAGGTTGGAATGAAAACGCGAGGAGCTAGGGTCAATGGTAAACTTGTTCCCCTTAGCAGAACCCTAAAAAGTGGAGAGCATGTTGAAATTATAACTTCCGAGAGCATTAAGCCTACGGCCAACTGGTTGGATTTTGTTCAGACTTCGAGGGCCAAATCCAAAATCAGATCATTGCTCAACGAAGAGAAGAAAAAAATTGCCGAGGATGGCCGAGAAAGTTTAAGAAGAAAACTCAAGCAACTCAAAATTACGCTCAACGACAAAACCACAGCACATATGTTGCGCTACTTCAATCTCAACAGCAGTTTGGATTTGTTCTACCGTATTGGCCTGGGAACCATTGAAAACAAACAGTTAAAAGCATTCTCTAACGATTTCAATAGCACTTTTCTCAACTTCTTCAAAAAGCGTATTCGAAAACAAAATCCCGTATACAAAAAAGAAGCTCAGGAAAAAATCACCCAAAGATTCGATACCCTTGTTTTTGGAAAACAAAAAGAAAGTCTTAAACATGGACTTGCACCATGTTGTAACGCAATCCCAGGAGACCCGGTTTTTGGTTTCATTACCATCAACGATGGGGTAAAAGTCCACAAAAAAGATTGTCCCAATGCCCTTTCCCTGCAATCCAATTTCGCCTATAGGATCATTAATGCCAAATGGGTTGACTCCTCATCCGAAGAATTTTCTGCCACCCTTAAACTTTCAGGTATAGACAATATGGGCATTGTCAGCGAAGTAACTCAATCCATCTCTAAACTCATGAGTGTAAATATCAACAAAATCAGTTTTGATAGCGAGGATGGAATTTTTAATGGTTTGATCAGTGTGAGTGTTAAAAACAAAACGATTCTCAACAAATTGGTAAAACATCTTAAAAAAGTAAATGGAGTAGATAAAGTACTTCGGGAATGATTTAAAAACTATATTTGCGGCAAATGGAAACAAACAAATCAAATCAGGAAATCGTCAAGGAGGTTTTTGTTAATTTTTTAAATAAACATGCCCACCGAAAAACACCAGAACGTTTTGCTATTTTATATGAAATATATGACAGTGATGAACACTTCGATATCGAATCATTGTACATCACTATGAAAAATAAAAATTACAGGGTCAGTAGAGCTACCCTTTACAACACCATCGAACTTTTATTAGAGTGTGGTTTGGTGAGAAAACATCAATTTGGTAAAAATCAGGCTCAGTACGAAAAATCTTATTTTGACAAACAACACGATCATATTATTTTAACCGACTCTGGGGAGGTGAAAGAGTTTTGCGATCCTCGAATCCAAAACATTAAAAAAACCATCGAGGAAATTTTTGATATTGAAATCCATAACCATTCTCTTTATTTTTACGGAACAAAAAAAAAGAGTAAATCAATAATATGATATGTCGGTAGACTTATTGTTAGGCCTCCAATGGGGAGATGAAGGCAAGGGTAAAATCGTTGATGTTCTCACTAAATCTTATGATATCATCGCCCGATTTCAAGGCGGTCCCAACGCTGGACATACGCTCGAATTTGAGGGAATAAAACACGTTTTACATACCATTCCTTCGGGAATTTTTCATCCCAGCGCTATTAATCTTATCGGAAATGGCGTGGTCATTGATCCTGTCATTTTTGAGAGAGAATTAAGTAATCTTGAACCCTACAAAATTGATTTTTCCAGCAAATTACTTATCTCGAAAAAAGCACATTTGATTTTACCTACGCACCGACTGCTGGATGCAGCCTCTGAATCCTCCAAAGGAAAGGCAAAAATTGGATCTACCCTCAAAGGTATTGGTCCTACTTATATGGACAAAACTGGTAGAAACGGCATCCGTGTTGGAGATGTTTTGACCAAAGACTGGAGGGAACGCTACAATACATTGACCCAAAAACACCTTAGGATGCTCAATTTCTACAATGTCGAGTTAGACTTTGACTTAGAAAAATTAGAGCGTGAATTTTTTAATTCCATAGAGACCTTAAAAAAATGTCAAATTGTGGACAGTGAAAACTACATTCACCACGCACAAGCCACCGGCAAAAAAATACTTGCTGAGGGGGCACAAGGTTCTTTGCTGGATGTTGACTTTGGAACCTACCCTTTTGTCACCTCCTCCACCACCACTGCAGCGGGTGCCTGTACCGGTTTAGGGGTAGCGCCCAATAAAATCAAAGAAGTTTTTGGAATATTCAAAGCTTACACCACCCGTGTGGGCAGTGGCCCATTCCCTACAGAATTATTTGATTCTGTGGGCGAGCGCATTGCTAAGGTAGGGCATGAATTTGGTGCCACTACTGGCCGGGCGCGCAGATGCGGGTGGATTGACCTTGTTGCACTAAAATATGCCATCAACATTAATGGGGTTACCCAACTGATGATGATGAAGGGGGATGTTCTTTCCGGTATTGATACCATCAAAGTTTGCAATCAATACAAAACAGAACAGGGATTGATCGATCATCTGCCCTACGACATCAATGATAAATCGTTGACCCCCGAATACATTGAATTCCCAGGTTGGGAAGAAGACCTTACCCAGATAAATGCTGCGGATCAATTCCCCAAAAATTTCGTTGATTATATAGATTTTCTAGAAAAAGAACTCAATACCCCCATAAAAATTGTCTCTGTGGGACCAGACAGAAAACAAACCATTTTTAGGTAGTCATCATTAGACCCTAAGATATTTAATTGCTGTGAAAAAAATCATACCCCTTTTTGTTTTCAAGCTAATGGTTGTATTTCCAGCTTCAAGCGTCTTGGCTCAGGAGACACCCAAGATTATTGAGATCATTCAAGCAGGGGGATCCACCCAAGACCAATTCAATTTTCCTGGTGCTAATATTTTGGTAAAAAAAGAAGGTATCAGGGTCCATCTTTTCCATGAGGGAGCGTTAATAAAGTCTGATATTTCCTATTTCTATCCCAAGCAGAATTTTTTTAAAGCAAATGGAAATGTCATAATGACTCAAGGAGATACTCTAAAAATGGCTTGCGATCAAATTGAATACAATGGAAACACTAAATTGGCCAAAGCATGGGGGAAAGTAGTATTGGAAAGACCCGATATGGTTTTGAAGACCGACACCCTCTATTTGGATCGCAATAAAAATGAGGCCTTTTACAATTCTTTTGGAACCATCGTCGATGAAAAAAGAAAACTAACCAGTATCAGAGGTATCTATTTTATGGATGAAAAAAAATACCGATTCATTTCCAAGGTAAAGATTGAAGACCCTCAATATGAACTGCGTTCCCAGCAATTGGATTACTATACAGAAAGAGACAAAGCTTTCTTTTACGGCAAAACAACCATCGTCGGTGAAGACTACGATATTTACTGTGAAAAAGGAGCTTATGACACCCAACTACAAAAAGGGAACTTCCAAAAAAATGCAGTAATTTTTTACGACAATAAAGAAATCAGGGGGGACAGTCTCTACTTTGAAAAGGAAAAAGATTACGCAGCCGCAACGAATCACATCAGCATCATTGACACCCTCAACCAATCGGTCATCAATGGTCATTATGGAGAAATATTTAAAGCCAAAGATTCGGCCATTATCACACGAAGAGCAATGGCAATCAATATCATTGACCAAGATTCCCTCTACATTCATGCCGACACTTTGTTGGCAACCGGACCCCAAGAAAAAAAAATACTCAGAGGTTATTATGATGTTAGGATTTTCAAGAAAGACCTAAGAGGAAAGTCCGACTCGCTTCACTTGGATCAAAGTACTGGTTTGATAAAAATGCTAAAACTTCCACTGAGTCGAAAAGAAAATCAAATTTTCACCATCAGTCAAAAAAATGCCAGAAACCCTGTTCTTTGGTTTGGAAAAAGTCAGATGTCTGGAGACAAAATTTTTCTCACCTCCGACATCAATACAAAAAAATTGGATTCCCTAAAGATCATTGGAAACAGCTGGATCATCGAAAAAGATTCACTCAGTGATAGCGGTTTCAACCAAATCAAAGGGGGGGTGTTGGATGGATTATTTGAAGAAGGAGCGCTTCGAGAAATTGAAGTCAGCAAAAATACAGAAGTAATTTACTACATGTATTCGGATGAGGACAATGAATTGATCGGTATTGACCAGACCACATGCAGCCGTTTAAAAATGCTAACGGAAAACAACGAAATTAAAGACATTACCTTTTATGTTAGCCCTGACGGTAATTTGTTCCCCGAAAAAGATTTACCAATAAACGACCGAAAACTTGAGGGATTTATTTGGAGAGATCAAGAAAGGCCCAAAACCATACTGGAGCTATTCAGCGAGGAAGACAACCAGTTTCAGCCTATAGAAATCAAGGAGATGAGTATTCCGGAAGGATTTTTGGAAAAGAAGGATGAATAAATGATAGAGGACTTTTTAAAATATCAAGCCAAAACAACTCCTTATCCCCTCGGCTTGGAGATTGAGCGTGCGCTAGGAAGCTATATTTATGATACTCAGGGGAAATCCTATTTGGATTTTGTAGCGGGCGTCTCAGCCCTTCCTTTGGGTCACTCCCACCCCAAGGTCGTTCGTGCTCTGCAAGACCAGATTGAAAAATACATGCACGTGATGGTCTATGGTGAATTTGCTCAAGCCCCAGCGGTGGCACTCTGCAAAAGATTGGTTCACCTCCTCCCCAATGAACATGAAGTCGTCTATCTAACCAACTCAGGGACCGAGGCCATTGAGGGTGCTTTGAAGTTGGCCAAAAGAGCAACGCAACGAACTGGACTCATCGCAGCTCACAATTCCTATCATGGTAGCACCCACGGAGCTTTAAGTCTTTTGGGTTTTGAACAACAAAAAAAAGCTTACCGTCCTCTACTGCCTGGGGTGAAATTCCTGAAGTTCAACGAAAAGAGAGATTTGGATCAAATTGATGCATCCACCGCTGGTGTTTTATTGGAGACCATACAGGGTGGAGCTGGATTTATCTTACCCAAAGACGATTATTTGAAAGCAATAAAAAAAAGATGTGAAGCAGTAGGTGCTTTACTGCTATTGGACGAAATTCAACCTGGATTTGGTCGTACGGGTAAAATGTTTGGTTTTGAAAATTTTGGAATAGCCCCTGATATAGTGGTAATGGGAAAAGCACTGGGGGGTGGTCTTCCCATTGGTGCATTCTCCGCCTCCAGAGCACTGATGGAAAAGTTAGAAGACCAACCTAAATTAGGACACATCACAACTTTTGGCGGAAATCCCGTGGTGGCTACAGCCGCTTTAACTACTATTGATGAAATCATCAATGAGAATTTGATAGGTCAAATCCCTGAGAAAGAAAAAATCTTCAGAAAAAACCTACAACATCCAAAAATCAAACAGATTCGAGGGAAAGGATTGATGCTGGCCCCCCTATTCGAAAATCCCGAAATCCCCAATTTTTTGGTCCATCGGTGCATGGAAAAAGGACTTTTATTGTTTTGGTTATTGTGGGAAAAAAATGCGATTAGAATCTCACCTCCGCTGAACATTAGCAAAGAAGAAATTGAATTGGGTTGTGGAATCATTCGAGAGTGTTTGAACGAAATCTAATCCATGTTAATATATTTGTTGAAAACAAAGCGATAGTCTTTCCACACCCTAACAATTCTTCAATAATTTTATTTAAAGATATAGATCCATATGTTCGATAGTTTATCGGAGGACTTCAACCCCTCATTGTCCAAGTTTGAGCAAATGCTTAAAACCAATCAACTCCTCTTTTTTGATGCCATTGAATTTGAAGATATCATCCACCATTACATTGATTTTGCTCAATTCTCACTGGCTAAAAAAGCCATAAAAATGGGCAGAGAGCAACACCCCCAAAATGTAGAACTGATGTTGCTAAACAGTGAGATTCTGCTGATCGATGGTGCCTATGAAGCCGCTGAGAAATTACTCTTGGAAATAGAAAGACTTTCCCCTCAACATGAAGAAATTTTCTTACAAAGAGCGAATATTTACTCCAAGAAGAAGGATCACCTTACTGCGATTGGCTTACTCGAAAAAGCCTTGGATATAACAGAGGAACCCGAAGAAATATGGAATCTTTTGGGAATGGAATACCTCTTTTTGGAGGAATACAACCAAGCCAAAAGCTTTTTCTATAAGTGCGTTAAAGAAAATGAAATGGATTACCAGTCCCTCTATAATTTACTGTATTGCTTTGAGCAGTTAGAGGAAAATAATGATGCCATCAGTACGCTCAATGAGCTTTTGGAAGAAAACCCTTACAGTGAAATAGCTTGGCACCAATTGGGTAAATTATACGTCAAAATCAACAAGCACCAAGAGGCACTATCGGCCTTTGAATTTGCCATCATCAGTGATGACTGCTTTACCGGTGCCTACATAGAAAAGGGTAAATTGCTTGAAAATATGGGAAGAATCAACGAGGCCATTCACGAATATGAATTCTCTCTCAACTTCAATGACCCCAATGCCTTTGTGAATCACAGGATCGGAAGGTGTCATCAAAAATTAGGGAATGACCAGCTGGCCTTACAGTATTATAAAGAATCGATCAAGCTCGAACCTAATCATGAGAACAGCTGGCTGTCCATTATTGATTATTTTATTGATAATCAGGAATTTAAAAAGGCCCAGCATTACGCAAAAAAGTCATTACAATCCAATGCAGACAGTAAAGAATTGTGGAAGAAAAGTGCTCATCTTCACAAGCTAATCGATGATCACCAAGAAACCGTATTGGGATGCAAAAGAGCGATCGATCTGGGAGACAATGACCTCGAGACTTGGCTCTTGTGGATGGATGCATTGATATTGTCCCGTGATTGGAAAAAAGCGGCTGAAGTGGCTCATCTGGCAATGCAATTCCACCGTAAAAATCCCAACCTGATGTATCGATTGGCTGGATGTAAAATTAAGCTGGGTAGCAAAACTGAAGCACAAACTATCTACGATCAAATTGAGGATGAAATCCACATTCCAAAAAACATAAATTATTTGTTTCCGGAATTGTTGAAAATCCAATCCTAGGCGCAGGTGATCTTTTAATTCGGTTTTTCGCTCTATATTGTGCTAAATTTCGAATATTGAAACATATCCCCTCAAAAAAAATCATGCTTTTCTTTAAGGGTGTGGCCATGGGTATAGCAGATTTAATGCCCGGTGTCTCAGGGGGAACCATTGCGCTTTTAATGGGGGTCTACAAAGAACTGGTAGAGTCCATTGATTCCATCAATCTAAATAACCTAAAACTCCTAAAGAATGATGGATTCACTAGCTTTTGGAAGGCCATCAACGGTAATTTTCTCAGCCTACTCTTCCTGGGGATTATCACTGCTATTTTCACCTTCTCTTTTGCCATCGATTATCTCATGACCCACCACCCCATCCCTTTGTGGTCATTCTTTTTCGGTTTGTTGCTAGCAACGATAATAGCTCTTAAAAATTCACTGAGCCAGTGGAGTCCTTTCAACTTTTTGTCAATGCTACTGAGTGCTGTACTGTCTTTTTTTGTTACACAAATTACCCCTAGCAATACTGAAATTGGAATGGTTTACCTCTTCATTTCAGGATTTTTCGGCATCATTGCCATGATCTTACCAGGAATATCTGGAGCCTATATCCTATTGATTCTAGGGGCCTACAGTACCGTAATAGGACTTATTAAAGATACCCTTAGGGGGTTGACGAACTTTCAAATAGACTTATTGATCCCCACGCTGACTCAGCTTATGGTATTTGTATTGGGAATTTTGACCGGTTTGAAAATTTTTTCTTTTGTCCTAAAATGGTTATTCAAGCACAAGCACGACACAACCATGGCTGTACTCATTGGATTGATGATTGGAGCATTACACAAAATATGGCCATGGCAGGAGAAGTTTGATCTGGTATTAACTAACAGCACCAAAACCATCTTACTCCCTTTATCCCCATTGGAATATCCAGGAGACCCACAATTTTTGAGCGCCTTATTCTTTTTTGTATTGGGGATGGGTTTGGTATTCCTATTGGAGAGAAACAAAAAAATAATAGCCCCAAAATGAATCAAAATAAAAAAACTCTCACTGAAGACTTGATTCTTATTTTGAAGGGAATTGCCATGGGAGCGGCCAATAAAGTTCCAGGGGTATCGGGAGGTATCGTGGCTTTTGTCGCTGGATTTTATGAAGAATTGATCTATTCCCTTCAGAAAATTAACCTCAAAGCCTTTAAAATTCTCATTAAAAGAGGATGGAAACCTTTTTATCAATACACCAATGGACGTTTTTTAGTATTGCTTTTTTCGGGGGTTATCATCAGCTATTTCAGTATTTCATTGATCTTGGATTATCTCATTAAAAACTTTGAATTACAGGTTTTAGGTGTGTTTTTTGGTATGATTCTCGCTTCGTTATACTTTGTTTACTTCCAGGTAGAAAAATGGAATTTAAAAACCTTCCTTTTTTTTCTAATGGGGCTGTCCATTGGATTGATCATCATGTTCACCAAACCCTCTACCGAAAACGAAAACTTACTCTTCGTACTTTTTTGTGGCATCATCAGCGTGTCTGGAATGACACTTCCTGGATTGTCTGGGTCTTTTTTATTGCTATTACTAGGAAACTATTCGCTTTTATTGGTCGATACTGTTAATGCCATTTATTTCACACTTACGGATTTTACAAGATTCGATTTTCAATTCGTTCATGACCCCTCACGAATGAAATTACTGCAATTGGCAATGGTTTTCACCCTTGGATCTATCACGGGCTTGGTCGTGTTTTCTAACCTTCTCAGTTTTGTATTGAAATACCACAAGAAAGTTACATTGGCCACCATCATTGGTTTTATAGCAGGTTCACTTGGAGTAATATGGCCTTGGAGGGAAAAAAGTTTTAAAATGGATGAATTGGGTCAAATTCAATACAACCAAGTAGGAAACCCTATTATTGAATCTTATGAATATTTTTTTCCAAACCTTCTCAAGTTCGAATTTTGGTTCATCACAATATTTATAATTTTAGGGGTATTGATCGTTACTTTATTAGAAAAATATGGAATCCAAAAAAAAGAGCATTAAACGCTATGGCCTAATTGGAAAGAATATAGAATACTCCTTTTCTAGAGCTTACTTTAAACAAAAATTCGAGAACGAAAACTTGAATGACTGCAGCTATGAGAATTTCGATTTGGAAAATATCAAATTACTTCCTGAAGTTTTAAAGCTGGAACATATTTCAGGGCTGAATGTTACCATTCCCTACAAAAGGGAAGTACTGCCTTTTTTGGATACCCTCTCTCCAGCAGCACAAAAAATAAATTCGGTTAATACGATAAAGTTTGAGCCAGATGGGAGCATTAGCGGTCACAACACGGATGTTTATGGATTCCAAAAATCCCTTTTTGAGCGGGTTGCCAACCCTCCAAAAAAAGCTCTCATCATAGGCACAGGGGGTGCATCCTCTGCCATTGCATATGTATTGGAACAATATGGCATTGAATTTTCTTACGTCTCGAGAAACGAAGGTGCCAATACCTATCAATACCATGCCTTGGATGATCAAATAATCCGTGAACACCTTTTGATTATCAATGCATCTCCTGTGGGAACATTTCCAAATATTAATCAAGCGCCAGATCTTCCCTATCAAGCGCTTACAAATAATCACATCCTCTATGATCTCATTTATAATCCTTTAGAAACAAAATTTCTTAAAGAAGGAAAGAAAAGAAATTGTACCATCTCCAATGGATTAAAAATGCTCGAATATCAAGCGGAAAAATCTTGGGAGATTTGGAATCAATAGGATGACATCTATTTTTTTCGTAAATTTTAACATATTTTAGTGTAAAATACCTGATATGGCCAAAAAAACAGATAAAGCCAATGATCCTCAGGAAGAAGCAAAGGTTGATTTATCTCAATCTATTAACTCTCCTGAAGGTGACCCCGATGAAAATTTAATCCAAGACAAGCAAGCTTCAGAGGAAAAGACATCGGAAAATGACGAAACCAACCCTAAGGAATCTGCTTCGGAAGTGACCGAAGACTATAGTAAGTTCAGTTTTGATGAATTATTGGTTGAACTTCAGAAAAGAACCAAAACCGAACAGTGGTTCAGCAATGCAAAAAACATACAGGAAATCATTCAAGCTTTCGAACTAAAGTTCAAAGCCGAAATTCAAGAGAAAAAAGAAGCCTTTATCAATGAAGGGGGAAATGAAATTGATTTTTTCTTTAGACCAGAATACAAAAATAAGTTCGATCAGTTAACTAGGGATTACAAAAAAAACAAGAGAACTTATTTTCAAGAGAGGGAACAAACCCAAAAACTAAATCTAGATCGTAAATTAGAAATCATTGAGAGTATCAAGGAACTTATCAATGTTGACGAAAACATCAATACGATTTACAAAAAATTTAAAAACCTCCAAGAAAGTTGGCATAAAACAGGCCCTGTACCCCGTTCGCAAAGCAACAATATATGGCAAACCTACAAACATCACACTGAAATATTTTATGATTTTCTTCATCTGAATCGCGAGTTAAGAGATTTGGACTTCAAACACAACTATGAAGAGAAAGTTAAGATCATAGAACAGGCGGAGGCATTGTCAAAAATTACTGACGTGCTCAAGGCCTCAAGAGATCTCAATACCCTTCACCGACTCTGGAAGAATGATTTGGGACCAGTAGCCAAAGAACATCGGGAAGAATTGTGGTCGCGTTTTCAGGCAGCCAGTCAAATTATTCATAACAAAAGACAAGAATTTGATAAAGAATATGATAATATCCTAGAGGATAACCTCAATAAAAAACGAGCACTTTTGAGTCAATTGGATGAGATCATCAATCAGCCTCCAAAAAATCATAATGAATGGAGAAAAACCATTGATACCTTTAACAAAATCAGAGAGCAATTTCAGTCCATAGGTCAAGTCACCAAAAAGTACAGTAAAGAAACTTGGAGAGAATTCAGAGATAAAAGTCGTGAAATCAATCTTGAAAAAAATCAGTTTTATAAATCCCAAAAAGCTGATCAAAAAAAGAATATCGACCTCAAAAAAGCCCTCATTGATGAGGTAAAAGGGATTCTTGAAAAAGACGATTGGAGGAACTACAACAATCGGATGAAAAACATTCAAAAGGACTGGAAAGCCATCGGATTCATCCCCAAAAAATTATCCAATTTACTTTGGGAAGAATTTCGAGCACAGTGCAATCTCTATTTTGATCGCATCAAATCGGGCTACGAAAAAATTAACGAAAGTGAATTGGAGGCCCATGAAAAGAAAGAAACATTTATCGAAGGAATCTCCAGTCTTAAAATCCCACTGAAAATGGATGATTTTATTGCATTTTTCGAAATGCAATGGAAAAATTACAATCAATTAGGGGCACTAACGGGCCATGTTATGAATAAAAGCGTTGAAGCCTTCAGAAAGGCCTTTATTTCCCTAATTAATCAGTCTGAAATGGATGGAGAAACAAAGCAAGAGGCCCAGAATCACGTCCGCATAACCTTGATCAAAGAGGATAAAAATGAATTGTCCCTTGAAATTCAAAATAGTAAAAAACGCGTTGACGAACTGAAAGGCGAAGCCCGACAATTAGAAAACAACCTGGACTACTTCTCTGATAAAAGTAACGACAACCCTCTGTTTCTTGAGGTTAACTCAAAACTCGATCAGCTCAGATCTGAAATTGAAACCCATCAAGCGCAATTGGTCAACTTCAAGAAATTTAAAAGAGAATTGGAGGCTCGAAACGAAGTAACTAAGGCTAAGGATGAAGTAGAAGACCAACAGGAGGAAGAGGAAACAGAAAATTAGATCATTCTATTTTTTTTGCCTCCTTCCAGTAGGCTTCCATCTCGTCAAGACTCAGATCATTCACTTTTTTTCCTGACTGTTCTGCTTTACTTTCGATGTAACCAAAGCGTTTGATAAACTTTTTATTGGTTCGCTCCAGCGCATTTTCAGGATTAATTTTAAGGAATCGTGCATAGTTGACCAATGAAAAAATAACATCCCCGAGTTCATCCTCAACTTTTTGGGAATCTGCCTCTACCTCTACTTTCAACTCATCCAGCTCCTCCCTCACCTTGTCAAAAACCGCGTCGGCATGCTTCCAATCAAAGCCCACTCCGGCTACCTTGTCTTGGATTCTAAAAGCCTTAACCAAAGCAGGTAAACTTTTTGGAACCCCTTGTAAAACACTTTTTTTACCCTCCTTCAACTTGATGGCCTCCCAATTTTTTTCCACCTCATCGGCATTTTCAACCGCTATATCAGCGTAGATGTGGGGGTGTCGGTGGATCAATTTATCCGAGATCTCATTGGCAACGGTAGCCATGTCGAAGGCATTGGTTTCACTTCCTATTTTGGCATAAAACACAATGTGAAGAAGAAGGTCACCCAGCTCTTTTTTGATTTCATCGGGATCGCCCTCTAGAATGGCATCTCCCAATTCATAGGTCTCCTCAATGGTCAAATGACGTAGCGATTCAAAAGTTTGCTTTCGATCCCAAGGACATTTTTCCCGAAGTTCATCCATGATGTCCAGTAAACGCTCAAAAGCTCTTAGTTGTGCTTGTCTTGATTCCATTTACGCTTCTTCGCTGGAAGGTGAAGAATTTTCCTTCCCAGGCAACTCAAAATTTAGAAGTTTAGATTGGAGGAGAAGGTTGTACCACTGAATGATTTTCTTAATGTCACTTGCATACACACGATCCTCGTCATAGTCCTGAAAAACTTCAAAAAAATACGATTCCAATTCCTCTTTGGAAGCTTTGGGTTTAACCCGAGCAGCCTTCCCTTTTTCCAATTGAAACATCTTTTCAAAAACATCCTCTAGAGGAAGCTCCTCTTTAATACCAAAAACTCTAATTTCTGACAGTACATTGATCTGTTGTCCCATGTTAGTGACCATTTTCTTCTGATCCAAAAGGGAAATAGCAATGACTCCAGTTCGCGTCTGGGCCATCAGTTGAAATAAACCAGTCTTCCCTGATATGGTTAAGATTTTATCTAATTTATTTTTACTCATCTCTTTGTTTTGCTAGAGGGGAAACGCATTTTATAATCCGCATCCGTATTACCTTTGCTAATATCATTTAATTTTCCTTTCAACAATCTTCTTTTGAGTGGGCTCAATTTATCGGTAAACAAAATGCCCTCAATATGATCGTATTCATGCTGGACAACCCGAGCTGGCAAGCCCCCCAATTTTAGGGTCTGTTCTTGAAAATTTTCATCCCAATATTGCAAGGTGATCTCCTCCTTTCTGTATACATCCTCTCTGATGTTGGGGATGCTCAAGCATCCTTCAGTAAAGGCCCACTCTTCTCCATTTTCTTCGAGCATTTTCGGATTGATGAAAACCTTTTTAAAATCTTTTAATACCTCAGCTTCTTCAGGACTCAATTCCTCATCCTGAGCAAAGGGGGAGGCATCGATGACAAATAAGCGCATGGACAGTCCCACTTGCGGAGCAGCTAAGCCAACGCCATTGGCATTGTACATGGTTTCCCACATATTATCAATCAAAGCATTTAGATTGCTATCGTTCATATCCACCTCTTTGGATCGGACTTTTAAAACACTAGACCCATATGCCACGATCGGTAAAATCATAAAACTGGTTTAGAATTTGCGTTTATATATGACTGTAAGATTAAGGTTGCACTGATTTCATCAATCAGGCCTTTGTCTTTTCTTTTTTTTTTCTTTGCTCCTATATCAATCAAACTATTAAGAGCCATTTTGGAGGTAAAACGCTCGTCCTGTCGGCTTATCATTGTCCTAGGAAAAGCCTTTTTTAAGCGATCAATAAAATCTAGGATTTCATGCTCCACCTCAGATGGGTTACCATCTCTCTGTTTGGGTTGCCCCACTACAAATTTCTCAATAGCGGTTTCCTTGTGATAATTTTTCAAGAAGGAAATGATCGAAGGAGTATCAACAGTGATTAAACCACTGGCAATGATGTGACCAGGATCGGTATGGGCCAATCCTGTTCTTTTTTTTCCGAAATCAATTCCAATCAAAACCCCCATTGTATTTACAAATATACTTTTTTGAACAAACAATAATGGCGATAAAAACTACTGAATTGAGTATTTTTGAAAAAAAACAATATGCAAAGCATCATAGAATCCGCATGGGAGGATCGATCACTACTTGAAAATATTGAAACACAGGAAGCCATTAGAGCTGTCATTAATCAATTGGATACTGGAGCCATTAGGGTTGCCAGTCCTAGTGATGACGGTTGGCAGGTAAATGAGTGGGTCAAAAAGGCAGTAGTTCTCTATTTCCCTATCCAAAAGATGGAAACCTTGGAGGCAGGTCCCATGGAGTTCCATGATAAAATGCCCTTAAAAAGAGGCTATAAAGAAAAAGGTATTCGAGTGGTTCCTCATGCTATCGCCCGACACGGCGCCTATATTTCCAGTGGGGTAATCATGATGCCCAGTTACATTAACATTGGTGCATATGTGGATGCGGGTACCATGGTTGATACTTGGGCCACAGTGGGCAGTTGTGCTCAGATCGGGAAAAATGTTCACCTTAGCGGTGGCGTTGGCATTGGAGGTGTTTTGGAACCTTTACAAGCAGCTCCGGTTATTGTTGAAGACAATGCCTTTATTGGATCTAGATGTATCGTCGTAGAAGGAGCACGAATTGGTAAAGAAGCTGTACTGGGTGCCAATGTGGTCATCACTGCCTCAACCAAAGTTATCGATGTATCAGGCCCCAGTCCTGTGGAATACAGAGGAGAAGTCCCTCAAAGATCAGTCGTCATCCCAGGGAGTTATACCAAATCTTTTCCTTCAGGGGACTATCAAGTCCCTTGCGCCCTCATTATTGGAAAAAGAAAAGAAAGTACTGACAAGAAAACATCCCTCAACGATGCGCTTAGAGAACACAATGTAGCGGTATAGGACTCTCCAAATAATGACCGATCTAAGTATTGTTATTGTCAACTATCGCTCATGGTCGAAACTCGATAAGTGTTTACAGAGCTTGGAACAGCAAACCAAAGGTGCTGATCAAGTCATCGTGGTGGACAATCGTTCCGATGATGGCCAAATGGAAATCTTTGAAGACAAATTTACTTGGGTCAACTGGATTAAAAACGAGAGCAATGCAGGTTTTGCAGCTGGCTGCAACTTGGGTGCGCGTAATGCATCATCCAATTGGATTTTATTTCTCAATCCCGATACCCAACTCCCCAAAGACTGTTTGGAGACTTTGATCCCCTATTGCGATCGTCATCCAGATTTTCACTTGGTCACCATCAAGCAATTGAGTGAAAATGGAAAGAATACACACCCCTACGGTATTTTTCCAACCCCTTGGAACAGTGCTGGACCGATTCGATCGCTGGAGCGTCTGCTTTTCCATCCCGATCAAACCAAAAAAGCCATGGCGACCAATCCCATTTGCTTTCCTGATTGGATCTCGGGATCCTTCGTGCTGATCCGAAAAAAACACTTTGACCTTTTGGAGGGATGGGATGAAAGATTTTGGATGTACTGTGAGGATATCGATTTGTCCAAAAGAGCTGCTTCAAAAAGTTTAAACAGGGTCTTACTCAATAATTGGGAATGCCTGCATACCCATGGGGGTGCCTCCAGAGTTAACAGAGAAACCAAAATCAAGACCAAAGCAGAAGTCATCAAATCCACCCATTATTATATCGAAAAACACTTTGATAAAAAAAATAAAAAATGGGCGCATCAATGGTTAAAATTCCACAAAATGACCGAATTGTATTTCCTTAGTTTTTTTGACACTTCAAAACAAGAATTATTAACCATAATCGTTGCTTTTTGGCGGGAGTTGTTTTCTGAACAGGTTTAATGTTGATCAAGCAGGGAGAAAGCCGTATTTTTGTATCATCAATGGAAAAAATCATCAAAATGCTTGAAGCTGGTCGCTTGCTACTTGCGCCTACAGACACCATTTGGGGAATTCTCTGTGATGCGACCAATCCCCAAGCTGTTGAGCAAGTGTATGCATTAAAAAAAAGACCGGACAGCAAGGCCATGGTGTGTATGGTTTCTGATATCGAAATGCTCAAAAAACACCTTGATGATTTGCCCCGAAAACTTGATCAATACATTAACGACCACAGACCGACCACTGTCATCTACAACCATCCCAAAGGCATCGCAAACAATGCAATTGCCCAAGAAAACACCGTTGCCATTAGAATTGTGAATCATCACTTCTGCACCCCATTGATCCAAGCGTTTGGAAAACCATTGATCTCCACTTCAGCCAACATTAGTGGTGCTCCCCACCCCCAAAAGTTCTCCGATATCGATATTGAAATTCTTAATGGTGTGGATCATATCGTTGCGATGGATCAAGAAAAAACCAACGGTCAACCGTCTCGAATCATCAAAATTGAACCCACAGGAGAAATAACCATTCTCAGAGATTGAACATGCTGAATCAAAACTTCCATACCCTACTAAAACAAGATGTTTTTAAAAGCCTTACCCAATGTGCGGAGGCACTGAAAGTAGAAAGTTATTTGGTAGGTGGTTTTGTTCGTGATCATCTTTTGGGAAGAGGAAAAGCAAAAGACATAGATGTGGTAGCGGTAGGATCGGGTATCGATCTCGCCAAGGCCGTTCAAAAGAAACTACCCCATGCCCAAAAAATTCAAATATTTAAATCCTACGGAACGGCAATGGTCCGCTGGGGGGACATTAGTCTTGAATTTGTTGGGGCAAGAAAAGAATCTTACTCCAAAGAAAGTCGAAACCCCAAGGTCACTGAAGGTACTTTGGAAGATGATCAAAACCGAAGAGATTTTACCATCAATGCCATGGCGGTCAGTTTGAATTCACAAAATACGGGAACCCTGATCGATCCTTTCAATGGTTTAGAGGATTTGGAGCAGGGCATCATCAGAACTCCATTGGAACCAGGCATTACCTATTCCGATGATCCTTTGCGCATGTTGCGTGCCATTCGATTTGCTACCCAGCTGAATTTTAAAATTGACCCCCCATCGCTTCAAGCCATCCGAGATCACGCCCATCGCATTGCCATCATATCGAATGAGCGCATTGTTGAAGAGCTGCATAAAATCATGAGCACCCCCAAACCGTCCATCGGATTTTTATTGTTGGAACAAAATGGATTGTTGGAACGCATCCTTCCCGAACTGATCCAACTTAAAGGGATAGAGGAAGTCGAGGGCCAACGACATAAAGACAATTTTTACCACACCCTTGAAGTGGTGGACAACATTTGTGAGCATACCGAAAATTTATGGTTGCGCTGGGCGGCTCTTTTACACGATATTGGTAAGGCACCAACCAAAAAATTTCATCCCAAAATCGGTTGGACTTTCCACGGTCACGAATTTGTAGGGTCCAAGATGGTTTACAAGCTATTCAAACGGCTGAAAATGCCCCTGAACGAAAAAATGAAATACGTTCAAAAGCTAGTGTTTATGAGCTCCAGACCGATCGTCATTTCCGAGGAGATCGTCACCGACTCCGCCGTCCGGCGCTTGGTTTTTGATGCCGGGGAAATTTTAGAGGACTTGATCACCCTATGTGAGGCGGACATTACCACAAAAAACCCTACTCGGTACAAACGCTATAACAACAATTTTAAGCTGGTAAGACAAAAAATTAAGGAGGTTGAAGAACGGGATCGCGTCCGAAATTTCCAACCCCCTGTTACGGGAGAAATGATCATGGAGCATTTTCGTTTAAAACCCTGTAAGGAAATTGGCATCATCAAAGAGGCCATTAAAGAAGCCATCTTGGAGGGGGAGATCCCCAACGAATACGATGCTGCCTTTGCGTTGATGCTTAAAAAAGGAAGCGAAATGGGACTGGAAACACATGGAAAATAAATTCAGCGTATCCGTTAAAGCAAGCTTGATCCTCGTCTATTTGGTCATTGCTGCGGGAGCCATTGTCCGGATGACTGGAAGTGGAATGGGCTGCCCTGATTGGCCCAAATGTTTTGGCTATTGGATTCCTCCTACGGAAAGAGCACAACTGGATTGGAAAGCCGATCATGAGTACCGCAAGGGACAAGTCATTATTTTGAATGAAGAGCTCAGAGTAGCCAACAGTGACTTTAAGTCTTCTACTGCATTTAAGGAGGAACATTGGGACTTCTATACCCAGCACGACTACGCCCTATTCAATGCCTATCACACTTGGATAGAATATCTGAATCGTTTGTTGGGGGCACTGGCCGGATTGGCAGTTTTGGTCATGACAGTCCTTTCCTTTTGGTTGTCGAAAAAAAACACCACCTACCCCATCGTTTCCTTTTTGATACTTTTGGGAATGGGATTTCAAGCCTGGTTGGGAAAAACCGTGGTCGATTCCAATTTGGCGCCCTATCGTATCAGTCTGCACATGGGCATGGCCCTACTGATTGTTTTGGGCTTAATCTTTTTACGCCATACCGCACAAAGAAATACTTTTTCAATCCCTACCCCTCCATTCATGAAAGTCGTGGCTGCATTGGCTGTATTGCTCACCATTTTTCAAATTGGGCTGGGTACCCAAGTTCGGCAATTTGTTGACCTGCAGATGAACGAACCTGCCGGTGAGTGGCTCGATCCCGCGCCCCTAAAATTTTATGTTCACCGGAGTCTTTCCCTTTTGGTCTTGGCCGTACACTTGATCCTCTTTTGGATGTTGCGAAAAATCAAAAGCAACCTTAGGATCTTCAACCAAATCATAGGTTTGATCGGATTGGAAATATTTACTGGTATTCTCATGTTTTATATGGACTTTCCATTCAGTTCCCAACCTTTACATCTAATCCTTGCAGCCCTCTTGTTCGGGGCGCAATCTTATTTTATATTGCAACTACTATCAAAAAGACAAACCTATGATCTATAGAATACGAGCCATTTTAGACGCTGAAAGTGACGTGATTCGAGATTTTGAGATCGAAGCCAGCGCCACATTAGAGGAATTACATGATGCCGTATCACAATCCTTTGGCTTTGCGGGAAACGAAATGGCTTCTTTCTTTCGCTCCGATGAAAATTGGACGCAGGGCGAGGAATTACCGTTGGTGGATATGGGGGTAGGTGAAAAACCCCTCAATGAAAAACCCTTGAAGGACGTACTCTCCGAAAATGAAAACCGCCTGATTTATGTTTATGATTTTCTCAACCTTTGGACATTTTTTGTTGAACTGATGGAAACCGCCGAAAAAGACCAACTCAAAGGCTATCCCAGTTTGATTTTTTCTCATGGGGAGGTTCCAGAAACACCTCCTGAAAAAGATTTTATCTCCGACGACGACGACCATGACTTTTTGGAAGAGGAAGACTTCGGCGATGATGAATACGATGGGGATGAATATGATGGGGATGAATTCTACTAGAGTAAACCTCCCAAGCTAACATTTTGATAATTGCGTCGCAAATAGTCAAATGCGGCCTGCATTAGTTCTCCCATCGACTTACTTTTGGAAAAAGACTCGTCTTTGGTGAAAACAAAAATTTCATTTTTGAGTTTTTCAAGATTTTCTGGGGTGGTGAGTTGATCGTTTTTCATGATGTTTACCAAAAGTTGGATTCGGTTACCCGAATTTATCAAGCGCCGAGAAACAATGGAACGTTCTTCGATTTTGTATTGGATGATGGACTCATGGTTTAACTTTTCTTTGACGACCTCCATCAGAGGATAATTTTCTTTAAAAAATTGAGGCCTGTATACCGAGAATTTTCCCTCGTAAGACTGTTGGTCGAAATCGATAGCCCTGATCCTGAAAATCACTTGATCAAAATCATGAATCGGAATCACCACGTAATTATAGGCGCGCATATCCCCGAGGAGGCGAATCATGCAGCGTTCATTGAATTTGACATATTCTTTTGCAATTTGGGCTTTCTCGGAGGGACTGCATAGCTCAAGGGATTCTTTGATAAAAACATCTCCAGGAATCCCAGCAATATGCTCTTCGATTAGGGTATTGTGATTGACCAAATAATTGAGGTTGTAGGGCGAAAGGATGTGTTCAAATTCCAAGCCGTATACCCTTGAGGCATCGGTTTTCTTGACGTAGAAATAGATAAAATTGTCATTTAAGATGTTTCGAATCTTGATGCGAAAGGGTTTCGAATTTCCAAAAGTACAATAATCAATAGCATCTATGTTCAGGTCGGGTAAGGAGGAAGTATTTCCATCGGAATGCAAAAGGGTATAAATCGTTTTGAGGTGGGCATCGATTTCCGACCGGTCGGAGTCGGAATAGTAAACCCGCACCCATAGGGTATCGTGATCGTTTTTATCATAAACCGTAACCGAGCCAGAAAAGCGCAGCAAATCTTCATAGCATATCGAAGACTCCATCCAACGGTCGTATTTCTTAAGAAATAGCATCAAAGTGTCGGAGATAGGGAAAAAGGGCTTTTTTTGGCTGATCAGTTTTTCCTCCACACTAATATTTTTTTCAAAAATACCTCTTTTTATCGATTGCTTTTCAATCCAGTTGCTTTCACTAAAACATGGACATAATATTGTGCAAGGGCGAGATATACTTTAATTTCGCAAGATGCAATTCAAACTGACGTCTGACTTTTCACCCACTGGGGACCAACCCGAAGCGATACAACAGATTGTAAAAGGTTTTAGCGACGGCGACAAATACTTGACTTTACAGGGAGTGACTGGCTCAGGTAAAACTTTTACCGTGGCCAATGCAGTTAAAGAATTGCAGCGTCCTACGCTGGTTTTGGCACATAACAAAACACTGGCTGCCCAACTGTATTCTGAATTCAAGCAATTTTTTCCCGAAAATGCCGTAGAATATTTTGTTTCTTATTATGATTATTACCAACCCGAGGCCTATATCCCCACCAGCGGTTTGTATATCGAAAAGGATTTGTCTATCAATGAAGAAATTGAAAAATTACGATTGAGCACCACCTCCTCTCTCCTCTCTGGCAGAAGAGATGTATTGGTTGTGGCGTCGGTCTCCTGTCTCTACGGGATCGGAAATCCTTTGGAGTTTCAAAAAAATGTCATCGCTGTAGAAAAGGGGGAGATGATTTCCCGAACTCAATTCCTGCATCGTTTGGTGCAAAGCCTTTACTCCAGAACAACGGGAGCTTTTGAACGGGGAAACTTCAGGGTCAACGGAGATATTTTAGACATCTTTCCTGGCTATGCTGACATCGCCTTCAAAATCCATTTTTTTGGGGATGAAATTGAGGAAATTGAGTCTTTTGATCCCATCGAAAACCGAATCTTAGAAAAATTCGAACGCCTGACCCTCTACCCCGCCAATATGTTTGTTACCTCCCCAGATATTCTCCAAAATGCCATTACCCAAATCCAAGACGATTTGGTAAAACAAGTAGATTATTTCAATGCCAATGGCAATTTTTTGGAAGCCAAGCGTTTGCATGAACGGACGGAATTTGACTTAGAGATGATTCGCGAACTGGGCTATTGTTCGGGGATTGAAAATTACTCTCGCTATCTGGACGGCAGAGATCCAGGTACGCGTCCTTTTTGTTTGTTGGATTATTTTCCCGACGATTATTTGATGGTGGTGGACGAAAGTCATGTCACCATTTCACAGGTGCACGCCATGTACGGTGGGGATCGCAGTCGCAAGGAAAATTTGGTCAATTATGGCTTTCGATTGCCGGCAGCCATGGACAACCGACCCCTAAAGTTTGAGGAGTTTGAAGCCTTGCAAAACCAAGTATTGTATGTCAGTGCTACCCCTGCAGACTATGAACTCAAGCAAACTGAGGGATTTTTTGTGGAACAGGTCATTCGCCCCACAGGACTGCTCGACCCAGAAATCGAAATCCGACCCAGTCTCAATCAAATAGACGACCTGATCGAGGAAATTCAACTCAGGGTGGAAAAAGACGAGCGCACGCTGGTGACCACGCTGACCAAAAGAATGGCGGAGGAACTCACCAAATATTTTTCTCGGGTGAACATCCGATGCCGATACATCCACAGTGATGTGGATACTTTGGAGCGGGTGGAGATCATGCAAGACCTGCGCAAAGGATTATTTGATGTATTGGTAGGAGTCAACTTATTGAGAGAAGGACTCGACTTACCGGAAGTCTCACTGGTGGCCATATTGGATGCCGACAAAGAAGGTTTTTTAAGAAGCCACCGCTCCCTGACCCAAACCGTGGGAAGGGCGGCCAGAAATGTAAACGGTAAGGCCATCATGTATGCCGATAGCATCACCAAAAGCATGCAAAAGACCATTGATGAAACCTTGTATCGACGGGACAAGCAGCAGGCCTATAACCTCAAAAATAATATGACCCCCACCGCATTGAACAAATCTTTGGACAATGCATTGTCAAAAAATTCAGTGGCCACCTATGCCCAAGAACTGAGCGAGCGAAAAGCCGCCGAGGCCAAAAATCGCTATTTGACCATGGAAGAAGTGGAAAAGAAAATTCGGGAGTCGAGAAAAGCCATGGAAGCGGCAGCCAAAGACTTGGACTTTATTGAGGCAGCAAGACTCAGAGACGAAATAAAATCATTGCAAAACCAATTGCAATAAAAAAAGGCTCGGTAAAATACCGAGCCCTTTCCAACAAAAACAAAATTAATTCATTTATTTAATGGAAATCAACTGCTTGGGTTGGGGAAGTGCCTCTGCTTTTTTGGGCAGACTGACCGTCAAAATTCCTTCTTTGTAGCTGGCAACGATTTTGTCAGCAGCCACCGTTTCTGGAATATTAAATGACCTTTTAAAAGAGCTATAGCCAAACTCCTTACGGGTAAAGCTGCCGTCTTTTTCAGTTGACTTTGTCTCGGTTTCAGAGGAAATGGTCAATACCCCCTCCTCCAACTCGATTTTAAAGTCACTTTTCTTCTTTCCTGGCGCGGCCAATTCAATGTTGAAATGGTCATCGGCTTCGATGATATTAGCTGCAGGAACGGTAGTACTGATGTGGTTCCAATCTTGATTGATAAATAAATCGTCGATCAAAGATGTAAAAACTGGATTTTGTCTTTTAATTAAATTCATGATGTTAAGATTTTAAATTAAACTTTTTTATAAAGCTTTATTCAAATCCCATACCAAGCAGATAACGATGACAAAATGTCGGTTATTTTCTAAAAAAGCATGTCAAATTGACAATTAAAGCGCCTCTTGTACCTTTTGTGCGGCTTCTTCAAAGGCGGTTGCGGACATCACATTGAGACCGGAATCGTCGATCAACTTTTTGGCAATATCAGCATTGGTTCCTTGCAAACGAACGATGATGGGTACATTAATGGCATCCCCCATGTTTTTGTAGGCATCGACAATTCCCTGAGCTACACGATCACAACGAACGATCCCTCCAAAGATATTGACCAAAATAGCGGCCACATTGGGATCTTTTAAGATCAATCGAAAAGCAGTCTCCACACGGGCAGCATCGGCAGTTCCCCCTACGTCTAAAAAGTTGGCTGGAGATCCTCCAGATTGTTTGATCAAATCCATGGTCGCCATAGCCAATCCAGCACCATTGACCATACAGCCTACATTACCATCCAAGGCCACATAGTTAAGTCCAACTTCACGGGCCTCTACCTCAGTAGGGTTTTCTTCGCTTAAGTCTCTGAGTTCGGCATAGTCTGTATGTCTATACAAGGCATTGTCGTCCAAGGTTACCTTGGCATCGACGGCGATGATCTTATCATCAGAAGTTTTTAGAACTGGATTGATCTCAAAAAGGGAAGCATCTGCTCCCACATAGGCATTGTATAAAGCCGTAATGAATTTCACCATTTCCTTAAAGGCAACGCCACTCAAACCGAGATTAAAAGCCACGTTTCGGGCTTGGAAAGCGCGCAGTCCATAGGCAGGGTCGATCTCCTCTGTAAAGATCAACTCTGGGGTTTTTTCGGCGACCGCCTCAATGTCCATCCCTCCTTCAGTGGAGTACATGATCATGTTATTTCCGGTGGATCGGTTGAGCAAAACCGAGACATAAAATTCTTTGGGTTCTGAATCTCCAGGGTAGTAAACATCTTCAGCAACCAATACCTTATTGACTTTCTTCCCTTCAGGTGGGGTCTGGGGGGTGATGAGTTGCATCCCTATGATCTTTTCAGAAATGGATTTAACCTCATCCAAACTTTTGGCCAATTTAACCCCTCCGCCTTTACCGCGACCACCAGCGTGTATTTGCGCCTTGATCACATGCCACGAGGTTCCCGTCTCTGCCGTAAGCTTTTCCGCTGCGGCCACAGCCTCGTCTGAGTTGTTGGCCACCAAACCTTTTTGAACGGCTACGCCAAAGCCCGCTAAAATCTCCTTTCCTTGATATTCGTGTAGATTCATCCTATGAATTTTATCCCCCAAAAATAATAAATCACCTCTGAAAAAAAGACCATTAGCCAAAAAGTATAATGTTATATTTAAAACAATAAGTTTGATTTTTATAACATCTGTTTCTTTTCATCGTCAATTATGAGGGAGGGGTTTAATTTCGCCTTTGAAAAAATAGAACGAAAGTGACAAATAGTGATCTAGTGGCCATTGCCGCGGAATTTGGCAATCCCGTTTACGTGTATGACTCAGAAAAAATAGCTGCGCAATACCAAAGATTGACCGCTGCTTTTAGCAATGTGGGAGATCTGCGAATCAACTATGCTGCCAAGGCTTTGTCCAATGTGTCCATCCTCAAACTGCTGAGGCAGTTGGGTTCTGGATTGGATACCGTTTCCATCCAGGAGGTTCAGTTGGGATTGGCTGCGGGTTTTAAACCCCAATCCATCATCTATACTCCCAATGGCGTTTCTTTAAAAGAAATCGAAAGCGTTGCCCAAATGGGCGTTCAGATCAATATCGACAATCTGTCCCTCTTGGAGCAGTTTGGTACGCGCCATCCCAAAACACCGGTTTGTATCCGTATCAATCCTCATGTAATGGCCGGGGGCAACAGCAATATTTCTGTTGGCCATATCGATTCCAAATTCGGTATTTCCATTCATCAAATCCCACACCTGCTTCGCATTGTAGAAAATACCGCCATGAACATCAATGGGATCCATATGCATACCGGTAGTGATATTTTAGACATTGACGTGTTCCTCCACGCCGCAGAAATTCTATTCGACACCGCCAAGCATTTTAAAGCCTTGGAGTTTCTGGACTTTGGCAGTGGGTTTAAAGTGCCTTATCATGAGAACGACATCGAAACCAATATCGAAGAATTAGGAGAAAAACTCTCCAAGAGGTTTGTGGCTTTCTGCAAAGAATACGGAAATGAGTTGCAATTGATCTTTGAACCCGGCAAGTTTTTGGTCAGTCAGGCTGGGCATTTCGTTACCCAGGTCAACGTGGTCAAACAAACCACCTCCACGGTTTTTGCCCAAGTGGACAGTGGGTTTAACCACCTGATCCGGCCCATGCTTTACGGCTCCCACCACCACATCGAAAACCTTTCCAATCCCAAAGGAAAAGAACGTTTTTACTCCGTCGTCGGCTATATCTGTGAGACGGACACTTTTGGGAGTAACCGTAAGATTGCCGAGATAACCGAGGGCGATCTGTTGGTCTTTCGCAATTCTGGTGCCTACTGTTTTTCGATGGCCAGCAACTACAATTCCCGTTACCGGCCCGCAGAGGTATTATGGCACGAAGGGAAAGCCCACTTGATCCGAAAAAGAGAAACTTTTGAAGACATCCTGCACAATCAAGTGGAGATAGCGTTTTCGGAAGTATCGGAGCCATAAATGCATCCTAAAAAGTATTGGTAGCCGTCGGAGCAGTTGTTAACTATATTTATAAATGTTATGTTCAAGCAATCACCCCCGAACCCAACAACTCCTCGTCCTCATACCAAGCCACAAACTGTCCCGAAGTGATGGCCGATTGGGGTTGATCAAATTGCACATAAAGCCCATCGGCTTGTAAAATTAACCTTGCTTTTTGGAGGGGTTGACGGTATCGTATTCTGGCCATCACCTTCATTTCTGTTCCTTCAATATGGCGTAGGTCCTCTCTTACCCAGTGCACCTCATCGGTCTTAACCTTAAGGGCTTTTCGATACAAACCAGGGTGGTCTTTACCCTGCCCTACATAGACCACATTTTTGGTTACATCGGTATCAATCACAAACAGCGGCTCAGGGGTTCCTCCTACGGCCAAACCTTTTCTTTGGCCAATGGTAAAAAAATGCGCCCCTTGGTGGGTTCCCACAATTTTTCCATCGCTGGTTTGGTAGGTAGTTTTTTTGGATTGCGCGATCAGGCTTTGTGCTGGCGCCCTACTCGCGTAAAAATATTCGGGAATCTCAATGATGTCGCCAGTTTTGGGCTGTAGTTGTTGTTGTAAAAAATCGGGTAAACTCACTTTTCCGATAAAGCAAAGTCCTTGGGAATCTTTTTTTTCGGCAGTTACCAAATTCAATTTGCGAGCGATTTCTCTTACCTCTGCTTTTTGAAGATGCCCGATGGGAAACAAGGTTTTGGCCAACTGTTCTTGGGTCAGCTGGCATAGGAAATAGGACTGGTCTTTGTTACCGTCTGCACCACTCATCAATCGGTAAACACTGCCGTTTTCGGTAGAAAGCGTTTCCTTTTGACAATAGTGCCCCGTAGCCACATAATCGGCACCCAAGGAAAGGGCGATCTTTAAAAAAACATCAAACTTAATTTCCCGGTTGCACAGCACATCGGGATTGGGGGTTCTTCCGGCGGCGTATTCATCGAACATATAGTCCACAATGCGTTCTTTGTATTCGGCACTTAAATCGACGGTCTGAAAAGGAATTCCCAACTTTTCGGCCACCAGCATGGCATCGTTGCTGTCTTCCAGCCAAGGGCACTGGTTGGAGAGGGTCACCGACTCATCGTGCCAGTTTTTCATAAAGAGGCCGATGACTTCGTAATCCTGTTGGATAAGCAAATGGGCGGCTACACTGGAATCAACACCACCGGACAAACCTACAATGACCCTTTTCTTTTTCATAGCGCAAAGTTACGCCAAGAAATTAAATTCTGATTCTTTAGCTTAAACCTATCTACCGCGGGCTTTTTTTTGCTTTTCAGCCTCTTCCATCGCCTTTTGCAAACGGGCTGAAAACCCACCCGCTTTTTTGGGTTTCTTTTTATTTTCCTCGATTTTGGCGTGGATTTTATCGTCGTCTATGATGTAATTCTTGATCACCAACATCAAAATAATGGTCAAGAGGTTGGAAACAAAATAGTACAAACTCAATCCACTGGCGTAGTTGTTAAAGAAAAACAACATCATCAATGGCATCAGGTACATGATGATCTTCATATTGGGCATACCAGGCTGTTGGGGCATGGTCTGCTGCCCAGTGGTCATCTGGGTGTAAAAGAAAATGGCTATGGAAGCTAAGATGGGAAACAAACTGACGTGGTCACCATAAAAGGGTATGTTGAATCCCAAATCCAAAACCGAGTCGTAGGAGGACAAATCATCGGCCCAAAGGAAACTCTTTTTACGCAGCTCAAAAGCAACCGGGAAAAAAGTAAAAAGGGCATAGAATACAGGAAGCTGTAACAAAGCAGGGATACATCCGGCCATGGGATTGGCTCCGGCACGATTGTAAAGGCTCATGGTCTCCTGCTGACGTTTGACCGCATTGTCTTTGTATTTCTTGTTCAGCTCCTCGATTTCAGGTCGCAAGACTTTCATTTTGATCTGAGAAACATAGGACTTATAGGTGACCGGAGACATGGCCAATCGAACGATGATGGTCATCACAATAATGGCGATACCATGGGGAAAGAAAGAGGACAAGAAACCAAACAAAGGCAAAAAGATAAATCGATTGAGCCAACCGAAAATACCCCAACCCAAGGGGATAGAGGATTCCAAATCCCGATCATAAGATTTTAACGTCTGATAGTCCGTGACACCAAAGTAATATTCAAAGCGACTGCCAAATTCACCCATTTGATATGCCAATGGAATTTGAATCCCAAATTTTTTGGTAAAAACCTCCTCTAATGATTTGTCTTCCGCTAGGTTATTGGAAGTTACCGTTAACTGATCAATCGGCTTTTCGGGAATCAGAATGGCACTGAAAAAATGTTGTCGAAAAGAGACCCATCGAATTTCCTCTGGGGATTCTTCATCAGTACCAGAAAGTGACAAATAGTCAACTTTATCCCCTTCATAGCCATAGGTGAGTTCGGTATAGCGACCTTCATAATCAATGCTTTTGGAATTCCGATAGGCACGGGTTTCCCCTGTCATTAAAGCAGGT
>JAQCBK010000060.1 GCA_027621505.1 Bacteroidota bacterium
GATATAATTTAATAAAATTCAAATAATTTAATATTTCACCTAATTTTAGTTTACTTGTCAAGAGTTTGAACAGATTAGTTGTAATTTTGATGCTTATTTTTCTCAATGGAGCAAATTCTTGATTTAGATGTCAAAAATTACATTATTGTAAGGGGGGCTCAACTTCACAATCTAAAAAACATTGATGCTGTATTTCCAAGAAACAAAATGACTGTAGTTACAGGTCTCTCAGGTTCTGGAAAATCAAGCTTGGTTTTTGATACACTCTATGCAGAAGGTCAAAGACGTTATGTTGAAAGCTTGTCTTCCTATGCAAGACAATTTATGGGTAAATTGAATAAACCCAAGGTTGATGAAATTAAAGGGATAGCTCCTGCAATAGCGGTAGAACAAAAAGTTTCATCGAGTAATCCACGCTCCACTGTTGGAACCAAAACTGAAATATACGATTATCTCAGACTTTTGTATGCTAGAATTGGAAAGACCTTTTCCCCTATCTCTGGAAAGCAAGTCAAACGTGATAGGGTTGAAGACGTGATAAATCATTTGAAAAAAGATTGTGTTGAGGGATCAAAAATACTACTATTGGCCCCGGTATTGACCAACAGCGCAAGTAAAAGTGATCGATTAAGTCTCTTAAAACAACAAGGGTTTGCAAGAATTTTTTTGAATGACAAAATCATACGTTTAGAAGAGCTCTCCAAACCTCCCGAGGAGGATTATGAACTGGTTGTTGACCGAATGGTTTTCAGAGATGATGAAGATTTCTATCAGCGTGCAGCAGATGCCATTGAAATAGCTTTTTATGAGGGTAAAGGTTCTTGTTCTTTAATGGATCTCAATGATCTAAAAAGGGTTTCATTCTCTAATCGTTTTGAGTTGGATGGAATAGAATTTGTTAAACCTAACCTTCATTTTTTTAGCTTCAATAATCCCTTTGGCGCCTGCAAAGTATGTGAAGGTTTTGGAGATATCATTGGTATTGACCCAGAACTGGTCATCCCTGATACCAGTCGTTCCATTTTCGATGATGCTATCGCTCCATGGAGAGGTGCTGGCATGAGAAAGTTTTATAATCAACTAATCGAAAATGCATACAGGTTTGATTTTCCCATTCACAAACCCTACTATCAACTTGGTGATCAAGAAATCAATACCTTATGGGAAGGCAACTCCTATTTTGTAGGAATCAATAATTTTTTTAAGAAAATTGATGCCAAAAACTATAAAATTCAAAATAGGGTTCTCCTCTCAAGATATAGAGGCAAAACTGTATGCCACAGTTGCAAAGGGTCAAGACTTTGTAAAGACACCAATTATGTAAAAGTTGGGGGTGAAACCCTTGGGAATCTGCTTCACATGCCAATGGATGAGTTGGCCTTGTTTTTTGATCAACTTCGGCTGGATGCTCCGGATCTAAACGTGTCGGATCGAATTCTTAAAGAAATTCAATCCAGAATAAAATTCATTCAAGACGTAGGGCTGGGATATCTCAACCTTAACAGAAAATCCAATACTTTATCTGGTGGGGAGTCTCAACGCATCAATCTAGCTACATCCTTGGGGAGTGCATTGGTCGGATCAATGTATATCCTTGACGAACCTTCCATTGGGTTGCACTCGAGAGACAATGAGAGATTGATTCAAGTTTTAAAAAAACTACGTGACTTGGGAAATACTGTTATTATTGTCGAGCATGATGAGGAAATCATGCATGCTGCAGACAAAATTATTGATATGGGTCCTGAGGCAGGAACTTATGGAGGAGCAATCGTAGCGGAAGGAAGCATCGAGACCATTTCCCAATCAGAGAGCTTAACAGCAAAATACCTAAGGAACGAACTCCAGATTCCCATTCCTCCAAAAAGAAGAAAAAGTCTTTCAAAGATTGCATTAAATGGGAACAGGGAACACAATTTAAAAAACATAGATGTCAACTTTCCACTCGGCTGTATGACCGTCGTAACTGGGGTTTCAGGAAGTGGAAAATCAACCCTTGTAAAAAAAATTCTTTACCCTGCATTACAGCGCGAAAAAGGGATATTCAATGATAAGCCTGGGCAATTTGATTCCATCAAGGCACCATTCGAAAAGATAAACAGTATAGAATTTATTGATCAAAATCCCATCGGCAGATCATCGAGGTCCAATCCAGTGACCTATATAAAAGCTTATGACGAAATTCGAAGTCTCTATGCCAAACAAGCCTTGTCAAAAAATCGTGGATACGATGCCAAACATTTTTCATTTAATGTGGACGGAGGCCGCTGTGATCACTGTAAAGGAGACGGAACCACCACTATTGAAATGCAATTCATGGCAGACGTTATATTGGAATGTGAACATTGTAAAGGGAAGCGTTTCAAAAAAGAAATTTTAGAAGTTGAATTCAGAGGGACTTCGTTGGATCAATTGCTAGAAATGAGTGTGGACGAAGCGATTGAGTTTTTTGAAAAAGAGGGGGAACGTAAAATGGTACAAAAACTTGAGCCACTTCAAGCGGTTGGTTTAGGCTACGTTGCACTCGGTCAGCCTTCAACAACACTTTCAGGAGGGGAGGCACAAAGGATAAAATTGGCCTCTTTTATTGGAAGAGGCAGTAGCAAAGAAAAGATTGTTTTTATTTTCGACGAACCCACTACAGGGCTTCATTTTCACGACATCAATAAATTGATCCTTTCTTTTAACGCACTGATTGATCAAGGACACACCGTCATAGTTGTGGAGCACAATTTGGATCTTATCAAATGTGCAGATCATATCATTGACTTGGGACCCGGAGGTGGGAAGAATGGTGGTGAATTGATTGCCATGGGAACTCCTGAAGAAGTTGCCTTAGTGAAAGCTTCCTATACAGCTCAATATCTCACCAAAAAACTTTTGATTTAAGTTTTTTTACTGCCAGAAAAGGTTTTAATCAAAAACTGTCTTATGTCCTTTGTAAGCTTAAGAAAGTGGGACAGAACCGAAAATACAAAAGCGATGACCAAAGACCTTACCGCCAAAGACCAAAAAGGGTGATGGTTAATGGACCATTGAGAAACCAAAAGGTATAGCAATACTATTATTCCAAGGGTTATGAATGTCTCTCTTCCGTAGGGGTTAATTCTAAATTTTACTTGAACCAATACCAGTTTCAAAATATTGATCAATACGATTACCATAAGTGTGGCATAGGCTGCTCCCACAATACCATAAGATTGGATAAGATATAAATTGAGAAGGACAGCAAGGAAAGCAGAAGCCGTTGAAAACCAAAAAACATAAGGATAATATTTTGAATTGGTTATGATATTGTTCAAACAACCCATGGACATCGTGAATAGTTTACCAGCGGAAACGATCAATACAACATCCAGCGCTACGGTATAATCCTCTAGAGCAACCCATGCATAAAAATCATTTAGGTTTAAGTTAATCAACAGGAACAATAATCCCGCAATTAGAAGAAGGTTGTTGGCACTTTTTTTCAAAAGCTTTTTTAATAATTTTTCGTCGTTTTCGTTTATGGCTTTTGCTACCAGAGGGCTTACAATTTGGAACATTGCTCTACCTGGCAATTCAATTACTGCTGCTATGAAAACGGCCACACTATAATAGGCCACATTTTCTACCGTAAGAAAATTAGAAATCATCGACTTGTCAATATCCAAAATCAAACTGGCTGCCGTTCCTGACATAAAGATCAGCAAGCTGTATCGGAGAATGGATTTGAACTGATCCGGTAGGGAAAAAGAAAACTTTGGGGTGTATTTGGCAAAACTATAGGCTACAACCAAAATCAATCGAAAGTAATACCCCACAATTAGAGCCATAATGAATCCATCCAAGTCAAGCATCTCAAAGGCAAACAACAATAGTAAAACGAAAATCAAAACCCTGGGAAAAAGCTCTTTCAAAAAGTTACCAAAAACGGAAGCAAGTTGGACCCTCAGCCAATTGTAAAACACTTCGAATAAAGCAGTAGCAAATGCAATCGCCAAAATAAGAAAGGAGTATTTTCCAATCTCTTTATTTTCTGAAGCAATAAAATCTGTTATGGATTCATGAAAAAATAAAGCAATCATCAATAGAAGAAGAAAGATCAGAATCGGAAAAAAAACAGATAAACTCAATAGTTTATCTCTTTCCTCCTTACTTTCAGAACTGCTGTAGAATTTAATCACAGCGTGTTGAACTCCAAAAGAAATAAAGGGTTGAACCAAATTGGAAATGGCCAAAAGAGCAACCACCAACCCTTGAAGCTTACTCCCCATATAATTTGGATAAAGAAATACGGTGTTGAAAGCTCCGATAAGGTACGCTATGGCTATGCTAATACTGTTTAAGAATGATTGTTTGGCTATGATTCCCATTCTGCTTCCCTCCGATCTGATTTATAGCTTTTAAATCCAAAAAAACTTACCCCCAAAACAAATATCAACAAGCTAGCCCATCTGATCTTAACGCCTTGGTGAATTACGGTGGGATCAAAAACAAATTGAATAGAATATTTTCCTGAAGGGACTTGAATGGCTCTTAAAACGTAATTGACGGGGAATATAGCTGTCTTTTTTCCGTTAATCGTTGCGGTCCAACCCTTGGGATAGAACATCTCAGAGAAAACAATCAGCTGTTGCTTTTCTGCTTCGTATTCATACTTTAGATGGGTAGGGTGATTTTGGACAAGTTCAAGTTTTTTTAGGGCTTTTGAATCATACTCCAATGCAAGGCCATTGGGTATTTCCGATGCTAAAACAATGGCTTTTTGCGTAAAATCAGTATTTTTCATGGCTTCAAGCACTCGGTCTGCTGTTGGTTCCACACCAATGGAATCCACAGACCAAGCGGTTCCGAGAACGTTTGGATTTTCAATTACTTGCTGTTCCCCTTTGTCCTGAATTAAGAGATACTTAACATTGAGCATATCCATAACAGCGGAAATTTGATGGGTACTGAAATAATCGTAGAGCTCCTCGAATCTTCTGGGTTTGGCGCCGTGGTAGCCTCCAATGGCATTATGGAAGAAGGAAGTTCGCGCTCCGGAAAGCTTTAATCCAGGTTCATAAACCCTGAATCGTGTGGTGTCTTTCATGATCATGAGATCCCCTTTTTTCGCTTGAAATAAATTATTTTGAATTCGGCTTGATACAAAAAGATCCCTGTCCATGTAGCGTTGAGAGATCCCCATCAAATCAGACAGCATAAGGGCGAAAAGCAGGCCGAGGGAAATATTTTTGGATAGCTTTCCTTTTGAAAAATAATACAAAACGAGGGAAACAAAGAAACAATATATGATTGCCCTGATCAGATCATAAGTGAAAATCGATTTTCTGGCTGTAATAATTTGATCCATTAAAACTGTCCCATAGGCATCTCGGAGATAGGAATCCATCAAACCAGAAAAATCAAAAAGGCCTTTAGAAAGAAGAATCAAAAATAGAAAGCTGACAAAGCCAGATGCCAACATTAATAATATTTTCGGCTTATGTGGTTCTTTTCTAAAAAACAAATGATAAAGCCCCAAACATGCTAAAACAGGGAAGCAAAACTCCAAAATCACTTGAATGGAGCTCACGGCCCTGAACTTGTTGTACAAGGGGAAGTAATCGATAAAAAACTCAGTCAACAAAGGAAAGTTTTTCCCCCAAGATAGAAGAAGGGACAATACAATCCCTATCAATAAAACATTCCGCAATCTTCCTTGGACCATAAACAACGTCAAAAAAGCAATAAAAATTACAGTAACCCCCACATAGGCGGGTGCCTCTAGTATGGGCTGACTGCCCCAATATGTGGGCACGTTCGAAACAAAGCTTTTGGCCTGTGATCGCTGTAGTCCATTTTGGATCAAAAAATCATACAATGCCGAATTTTCACCCAAATCCTCTGAAGATCCACCCCCTTGAATTCTGGGAGCCAAGAGGTTGAGGCTTTCAAAGATTCCATAGCTGAATTGAGTAATGTATTCAGAACTGAGTCCTCCTGTACTTTCTTTAGCGGTTCCGTCAGCATTTAATTTTAATTCACTTTTACTTCGTGTACTGAATTGAGAATATTCTGCAGTCGCTAATAATGGCGGTGCATTGAGTCCCAAGGCAATGATCCCTGCGAAAACCAACAGCAAGGATTGACGTGAAAATTGCTTCCATAATCCAGATTTTATCGCATGGATGCCATATACCAATCCCATGACCATCATCAGCAACAACATATAATAGGTCATTTGATAATGGTTGGCACGGATTTGCATGGACAAGGCAATTACTGTTAGTACAAAGCCTCTTAATTCGCGTTGATTAAGTATCATATACATACCACCAATTACAAGTGGCATATAGGCCAATGCTTGTGCCTTGGTGTTGTGACCCACCTGAAGAATGATTAACAGATAGGTGGAAAGCCCATAGGCAAAAGCACCAAACAAAGCAATAGGAATGGGCATTTTGATGATGAGCAAAAAAAGATAGGCACACATGAGATAGAGAAACAAAATCTCTGCTGGTTGGGGGATCAACTGAAAAACTTTATGGATGGGGGTCAGGAAGTCATAAGGGTATCGCGCTCCAAGCTGATAGGTAGGCATACCACCAAAAGCATTATCGATCCAATAAATCTCCTCATCGTTTTTTTCGCGGTAGTCCTGTAACTGTTTTGACATTGCGGTGTACTGTTGAATGTCTGACTGAACGAGTGACTTTCCTGAAAGCACAGGGTAGAAAAACAAGATTGAAAACAAAGCAAAGCCAAAAATTACTGCAATATGTATTGCAGTAGCTTTGTTCAAGTAAGGTTCAATCAATTTCTTCATAATCAATATATTCTCCCATTTCTTCTGTTTTTTTCTGCGATTTTTTGTGGGGTGAACGATGTTGATCCTCCGTTTGAGGTTGTTGCATTTTTTTGAACAACCGTTCCTTAAAATACTTTAACAAAAAAGGGGAAATCCATCTAAAAAAATAGAGGGTGACCATTAAAATAACCAAAAACTTAAGGAGTCCGATCACGGTAGTTGAATAGGTATTTCTCTCAAAAGTAATTAAAACTTATGACTATTGTGTTGTTTTTGAAAGTGGCTAACTCATAGATTTAAAATTAGATTTATCTTGCAAAAAAAAATCTCAATGATTGCACGGCTGAGGGTGTTGCTTCTCTTTTTAACGGTCTTTGTCGAGGCTCAATACACCGATCAGATCAATTCTAACCGACCGGGTGCGTCCATTGGAGCCTTTGCGGTTGGAAAAGGAATCGTCCAGTTTGAAGGGGGATTGGAGTATCGCAAATACAATCATCAGGATTACAATAATTCAACCATTGATGGAAATATCATTTTTCTTTCTGTACGATGGGGTTTTTTATCAGAACGATTGGAATTGACCTACCAAGGTTCTTTTATGTTTGATAAATTAACCAATAAAATTTCCAGTCAATCCATTGAGTATGAAAGAAAAGGGTTTCTTCAGAATTTTTTAGGCATAAAATATTTGATCTATGATCCCTTCAAAAAGGAGGAAGAGGTAAACAATTACAGTTGGAAAGCCAATAATGG
>JAQCBK010000061.1 GCA_027621505.1 Bacteroidota bacterium
TGGTAATAGGGGTTACAGTACTTATTAACTATATTTATAGGTGTTTGTACGGATGAGTTTGGTCTCTTCGGAAAAGGACAACGATTAAGGCAGACAGGCCTCTAGGACAAACAGTATTGGAAAAAAAATCAATCAAGTCAATACAATGATTACTCATTGGCGGGTTTACCAATGGTGGCCAAAATGCCTCCATCTACATAAAGTACTTGTCCGTTGACAAAGTTACTGGCTTCCGAGCTAAGGAAGACCGCTGTGCCTCGCAATTGGTCGGGCTCGCCCCAAACCCCAGCAGGGGTTCTGTTAATGATAAATTCGTTAAAGGGATGCCCATCCACCCGGATGGGTTTCGTCTGTTCAGTAGCGAAATAACCTGGGCCAATACCATTGACTTGGATGTTATGGGGCGCCCACTCCACACACATGTTTTGGGTCAGCATCTTTAAGCCTCCTTTGGCCGCGGCATAAGCCCCTACGGTGTTTCTGCCCAGTTCACTCATCATGGAGCAAATGTTGATGATTTTCCCTGCTTTTCTATGGATCATCCCTTTGACCACCGCTTTAGAGACAATAAAAGGACTTACCAAATCCACCTTAACGACCTGTTCAAAGTCAGCGACCTCCATTTCGGCCAGTGGGATGCGTTTGATGATCCCAGCATTGTTGACCAAAATATCTATGGAACCCACTTCTTTTTCAATTTGGGTCACGGCCTGTATTACAGCCTTTTCATCGGTAACATCGAAACGGTAACCAAAAGCCTGAATTCCGTCCGCCTTAAAAGCCGCTACAGCCTTGTCTATTTTTTCTTGTGAACTGTTGCCATTGATAATTACCGTAGCTCCAGCTCGGCCAATACCCTTGGCCATGGCCATCCCCAGTCCGTGTGTGGCTCCGGTTACCAAAGCAACCTTTCCCGTCAAGTCAAACAACGCAGTACTCATCTTTTTATCTTAAATTGGGAATCGGACAGCCGTCCATATCGCCATAGTCTAAATTTTCACCTGCCATACCCCAAATAAAAATGTAGTTTGAAGTCCCCGAACCGGCATGAATGGACCAAGGAGGGGAAATAACGGCTTGTTCGTTGGCCATCCAAAGGTGTCGGGTTTCATCGGTGGCTCCCATAAAATGACATACCGCCTGATCTTCTGGCACTTCGAAGTAGAAGTAAACTTCCATACGACGATCGTGAACATGGGCAGGCATGGTATTCCAAACCGAGCCTGAGGCCAACTCCGTCATCCCCATTTGTAACTGACAACTTTTGACAATACTATTCACAATCAGTTTTCGGATGGTTCTGGCGTTGGCAGTTTCCGCTGATCCCAATTCGACGATTTCAGCTTGGTCACTTCCTACTTTTTGGGCAGGATAGGCATGATGTGCAGGAGCAGAATTGAGGTAAAATTTAGCCGGTGTCTTGGCGTCCTCGCTTGAAAAATGAACAGTTTTGATACCCTTGCCCAAGTACAGGGCCTCTTTGTAATCCAAAGAATAGCTTTCCCCATCGGCAGTAACCGTTCCTTTGCCCCCAACGTTGACGATGCCCATTTCCCTCCGCTCAAGAAAAAAATCGGATTTTAGGGGTTCCAAAGTGTCCAAAAAAACATTTTCCGTTATAGGAATAACCCCACCGGCCATATAGCGATCGTAATGGGTATAAACCCATTTTACTGTATCGGTTCCAAAAACTTGTTCGATTAAAAATTCGTCTCGTAGGGCTTGCGTCCCCATTTGATTGGTTTCACGCTGTCCCACAGCATAACGCACTTGGTAATTTTCATTCATATCACGCTCTTATATTGTTTATTAAGTTAAGGGTTGCTGCAACTTTGGCCTTGAGTCCCTCATAATCTCCATTGGCCAAGACCTCTTTAGAAATTAAATTTGAGCCCATTCCTACACAGGTTACACCTGCATCAAACCAAGCCCTGAGGTTGTCTTCTTCGGTACTGACCCCCCCTGTGGGCATGATACTGGTCCAAGGTTGTGGCCCTTTGATGGCTTTGACAAAACCTGGACCATAGGTGCTACCAGGAAAGAGTTTAACAATTTCTCCTCCCAGTTCCTCTGCTCTGGCAATCTCGGTAAGGGAACCACAGCCCGCCGACCACAATACTTTTCTGCGGTTACACACCACAGCAATGTCCTCCCGTAATACAGGAGTAACAATAAAATTGGCTCCCAATTGCATGTAAAGGGAAGCAGCAGCAGCGTCGGTCACAGATCCGACCCCCATGATCATATCGGGTAACTCACGGAGGACATAGCGATTGAGTTCATCAAAAATTTGATGGGCAAAATCGCCTCTGCTGGTAAATTCCAATAATCTTGCACCGCCGTCATAACAGGCTTTAAGTACTTTTTTAGCAATTTCGATATCACTGTGATAAAAAAGGGGAACCATTCCGGTTTCTGCCATTTTAGCAGCGACTTCTAAACGGGTGAATTTTGCCATAATTATCTTGCTACGCGGCCACTGGCGTCGCCGCTCATTAATTTTTCTACCTCCGCGACGGTAACCAAATTGGCATCGCCTAGAATGGTGTGTTTTAGACATGAGGCGGCTACTGCAAAGTTCAATGCATTTTGATCGTCATTGGGATATTGTAACAATCCATAGATCAATCCCCCCATAAAGGAGTCGCCCCCTCCCACTCTGTCTACGATATGGGTGATCTGATATTCGGGGCTGGTGTATATGTTTTTTCCGTCATAGAGTATTCCTGCCCATGTATTGTGAGAAGCAGAAATGGAACCTCTAAGGGTGGTAATCACTTTTTTAGCTTTTGGGAATTTCTTCATCATTTGCTCACATACTGACTGAAAAGCTTCTGCTTTGACCTGATCCCCTTGGGTGGTGATGTCCAAGCCCTCGGGTTTGATTCCAAAGTGTTTTTCGGCATCTTCTTCATTGCCAAGGATGATATCGCAATAGGACGTCAACTCAGTCATAATGGGCTCTGAAGGTTGTCCATACTTCCAAAGTTTGGCTCTGTAATTTAAATCAGTAGAAATGGTGATCCCTTTTTCACTCGCAATTTTCACTGCTTCCAAACAAGCATCGGCAGCGCCCTGAGAAATAGCAGGAGTAATTCCCGTCCAGTGAAACCAGCTAACGCCATGGAATACAGCTTCCCAATCAATCATCCCTGCAGTGATCTCTGCCATGGCAGAATGGGCTCGATCATAGACCACCTTACTGCCTCGGCTTACCGCTCCCGTTTCCAAAAAATATATCCCCAATCGGTCACCCCCATAGGCAATGTGTTGTGTACCTACACCTCTTTTACGCATTTCCATCATGGCACAGTCCCCCAAATCGTTTTGAGGCAATCGGGTTACAAATTCTACAGGAACACCATAATTGGCCAAGGATACAGCGACATTAGATTCTCCTCCTCCATAAACCACATCAAAACTGTTGGCCTGAGAGAATCTTAAATTACCAGGAGGTGAGAGCCTTAACATGATCTCACCAAAGGTGACAACTTTTTTCATTAAAAATTAATTAATATTCGTTAAAATTGGATTTTCGATTTTGATGGCCAGATCATCCAAATGGGCTTCCCAAGCTTCATGATCTGCAAATTGATTGCTTTCAGACCAGTAGAAACCAACATAGTAAACCAATGACTGGTCTAAAACTTTCAAATCTAAAAACACATGATTTTGATCTTTTATTTGGGGGTTGTGGACGTATTGACTGTTAAAATGTTTTAAAGGGGTTAAAATCACATTACTCAGTGTGGTATCAAAATGATCTTGTTTGTAGATAAGGATATTGTTCTTGTCGATGATGCCTCCATTATTTTCCTGAAGTGATATTCCAGCAGCAATATGATCCGTTCCCTGAAGAGAAACCTCAATTTTCATCAGGTTGTTGCCGTAGTCTAAACTGATGGTCTTTTGTTCTTTGATCATCCCCTTTGGACCTTCCCAATCAGCATAATCCAATTCAAAAAGGGTTCTTAAAGGGCCCGTTGCAAGGGTGCGGTGCCCAGTAAAATTTTTGGAGACAAAATACTGATCGTCCTCTCCTGTGATTGCCAAACCTCCCGCTCCTCTACTGATGCCCACATGGTAGTTGTCCAAGCCTTCTCCGTGGTCTTCGTGATAGCTGATGCCTTCTTCTTCACTGGCTTTGTACCATTTGTTGATGATGGGATAATTGACCTTTTTCAACCAACAGTCTATACCACTGGAAATAATACCTCCATCTTTTCCTTCCTCTACCAAAGCCTGAGCAGCAGGGCCATAGGTTCTGAAGGCCACCCTGTCATTCTCCCAAGTGTAATCGTCAATTCTGGTGGGGACAATTCTGGAGAAACAATAGGCTAAAGTTTCAGCTCTTTCGGATTGTTCCTTTAAGTGAAAGGTCATCTCTGATCCGGGAGCCATCTGCGGTTGAAAAATAAGTTGATCCATCTGTCCGTCTTGGTCGGTATCGATCAGCTGGCTGATCAGAAAATTCTCAGTTGATGGATCATAAATACCAAGCTTATCGATCTTAGCAGTGACCTCCGTAGGCAATTCACTTAAATCGATTTCTACTGTTTCATTGACCCGTTCCATATCCAATGGATTGGTCAATTGAATTGTAATTGGTTTTTGACTACAGGCCGATAAAAAACCGATGAATATGCTTATAAAAATAATTTTATTGAACATTTTATTTATTTTTTTAATTAATGATTAATGATTCATAATCCAAACAAATTGGGTAACCATAGACTTAGCTGTGGGATATAAGTAACCAAAAATAGCGATAAAATCATCACTAGAAATAAAGGAATTAGCGGTTTAATTACCTTTGAAATGGTCGTTTTTGCAATGCCAACACCTACAAATAAAACGGAACCCACAGGAGGGGTGCACAGCCCAATACAAAGATTGAGCATGAGAACGATCCCAAAGTGGGTAGGATCCATACCCAAAGCAGTGACGATAGGAAGAAAAATAGGCGTAAAGATCAATACAGCCGGAGTAGCGTCCATAAAAACACCTACGGCCAAAAGGATGAGATTGATCATCAAAAGGATGATGATTTTATTGTCACTGATGGACAACAAAGCATTGCTGATGTCTTGAGGGATATTCTCATAAGACAACACCCAAGACATCCCCATTGAGGCACCGATGAGCAGCATCACAATGGCAGTAGTTTCGGTAGATTCCAAAATGACCTTGGGGAGGTCTTTCATTGACAATTCCTTATAGTAAAACGAAAGCAAAATGGTATAAAGTACAGCTACAGCAGAAGCCTCTGTTGCGGTAAAAACACCTGCTATAATACCACCAATAACGATGACCAGAAGCAATAGACTGGGCAAGGCATCAATAAATTTCACAAAGACTTCTTTAAGAGAGGAACGCTTGCCTACGGGATATTTGTGTTTTTTGGCCCAAACCATGGCCACAATCATCATCAGTAATCCCGTAAGGATTCCTGGAATGTATCCAGCTAAAAAAAGAGCCGCGATAGAAACCCCACCACTAGCGAGGGAATAAACGATCAAGGTGTTGCTGGGAGGAATCACCAGTCCTGTGGTCGAAGAAGTGATGTTTACAGCAGCACCAAACTCCTTTGAATAGCCCTCTTTTTCCATCTCGGGGCCCAAAATAGTCCCCATGGCCGAGGCAGAAGCCATGGCCGAACCAGCGATGGCACCCATTAACATGGCAGATACGATATTGATCAATGCAAGTCCACCAGGTAAAAAACCGACCAGAGTTTTGGCAAATGAAATCAGTCGGTCGGCAATGCCCCCTTTACTCATGATTTGTCCCGAGAGGATGAAAAAAGGGATGGCCAACAAGGCAAAGCTATCCAATCCTGTTGCAATGCGTTGGGAAACGGTTGTAGTTGCCGCCGAAAAGGGCATGGCAACCATAAGAGTGAACATGGTGGACATCGCAATACACCAAGCGACTGGAACCCCCAAGGCAAGGAAGGTTACAAAACTAAGAATCAAGATGATTACAGGTAAAAATTCAATCATTATTTCGGTCTTTTAAGTCTAAAATTTTATAAAAAATAATCAGTGCTCCGCTGATGGGAATCACCGAATACACCACACCCAAGGGAATCTTTAGCGCGGGAGAAAGCTGTCCCAAAACCAGTGTAATATAAACCAAGCGTGCACCCCCAATCAACATCCCTAAAATGGCAAACGCAAGAATGGTGATGTGGATGAAAATCTTGACCTTTTTGTAGTTTTTCGGACTGAACTTTTCAGAAAAATAGGTGATCGCCACATGATTTCCTTTCCCTGCAACATAGGCGGCTCCCAAAACACCCACCCATATCATGAGATAACGCGCCAATTCATCGGTAAAAGAGCTCGGATTGGACAAAATGTAACGAGAAAATACTTGCCATAGTACATTGACGACCATTAACGACATGATCACCACAAGAATTTTTTCTAAAACAGCATCTACCTTTGACCTTAATTTCATATTAGTTCGTATTTTTTATTTTGTCAATGAATGATTTGATCAATGGATCTTGTCCGTATTTATCTGCAACGGACTTTGATTTAGTAACAAACAAAGATTTGTCGGGGTAACTCACTTGAACACCAGCTGCTTTTACTGCCTCAAGGGATTCTTGTTCAGAGGCTTCCCATAGTCTTCTTTGTTCGATCACTGAAAGGTCCATGGCCTCTTGTATCCAGTTTTGTTCTTGTTCGCTTAGGGTGTTCCAAATGTGTGTGCTCATCAGCACCACGTCCGGAATAACGGTGTGTTCATCAATGGAGTAGAACTTGCACACCTCATAATGTCTTGAAAGAAAAAAACTCGGGGGGTTGTTTTCTGCGCCATCCACCACGCCTTGCTGAAGTGCAGTGTATAATTCTCCCCATGAAATGGGTGTAGGTGACCCACCGAGGGATTTCACCATATCAATGGCCGTTTGACTTTCCTGAACCCTAATTTTAAGCCCAGTGAGATCCTCTGGCTTTTCCAATGGCTGATCGAGGGTGTAAAAACTTCTACTTCCTGAGTCATAATATCCCAAACCTTTTAACCAGTATTTCTCAGTCCCGTTCAGTAGTTCTTTACCAACAGGCCCATCAAGAACTCGGAAAACATGTTCTTTGTCTTTGAAGAGGTAGGGGATCCCAAAAACTTTGATACTGGGAGAAAAATTTTCCAATACGGCAGCGGAGGTCTTGGTCATGTCTAAACTTCCGATTTGAAGCAATTCAATCAATTGACGTTCAGAACCCAGTTGTTGACTGGGATAAATCTGTACTTTAAACCTCCCTCCTGATATCTCCTCCAATTTTTCTCCAAAGAAAACCATGCCTTGGTGAACAGAATGACCGGTACTCAAACCATGTCCCAATCGGAGAATTTTTGTCGACCGAATCTGATTGCAAGAAACCGTGAAAAGAAATGAAAAAAACAGTAGTAAAATAGAGTTTGAATTAGTCATTAAATTTTGTATTTT
>JAQCBK010000062.1 GCA_027621505.1 Bacteroidota bacterium
CTCCATTCCCAATTCGGGAAATCCGAAGAGCCCAAAAATTAAAAGGTAATTTAAAATCACGTTGATCACATTGCCCAACAGTGTGGCATACATGGCGAGTCGGGTTTGAAACAAGCCCTCAGCAAATTGTCTAAAACCTTGAAAACCAACAAGTGGAACAAGAGATAGTGCCACCCAGAAAAGATAGGGCTTTGCCAAAAAAACAACCTCTAGCGGTTGGCTCATTCGAGAGAGCAAGGGTTGTGACCACAAAACTGCTAAGGCCAGTAAGAGTCCCATTCCAAAACAAAGAATCAATCCATGAACAAAAACATTTCTCACCTTAGTGTGATTTTTCCCTCCTAAGGCCTCAGAGACCATTGGGGTGATGGCGGTAGAAAATCCAATGCCCAACGACATGGCTACAAAAACAAAACTATTTCCCAATGAGACAGCCGCCAATTCTGCGGTTCCCAATTGTCCCACCATAATGTTATCGATCAATTGCACTATGGTATGACCAAGCATACCGACAATGACGGGATAGGCCAACTTTAGGTTGGTGTTAAATTCTCTTGTGTAAGTGCTCAGACCCATTAAAGTCAATAATCGAAAAAAGAATTATTCAAGACCGAGTTGATCAAGAAGGTAAACCAATGCAGTCATGCCGGCAGCTCCCAAGGCCAATTCTCTCTCATTGATTTCACTGAACGTATCCATCTCTGAGTGATGATGAATAAAATAGCGTTGAGAATCGGTTCTCAATGCAGCCAATACCAAAGCATTGTCTTTCAGTAAGCTCACATCAGCCCCACTGCCTCGTTGGGAAAAAGAATGGATATAATAAGGTTCTAAATAAGGTTTCCATCTCATAATTTTTTCAAAGTACTTTTTTGAGGTATCAAAACTGAAGGCTCTGGGGGTGAATCCTCCTGTATCGGACTCCAGGGCCATTAAATGGGTTTCTCTTGATTTTTTTACACTTTCAGCATAATCTTTTGCTCCTTTCAAGCCATTTTCTTCGTTGGCAAACAATACCACTCTAATGGAGTTTTTGGGTCGAAATTTTTTTGAACTCAAAATATTCAATACTTCCATGGATTGCACTACCCCTGCCCCATCATCATGAGCGCCATCTCCCAAATCCCATGAGTCCAAATGCGCCCCTACCAAAATGATTTTCTCAGGAGATTCGCTGCCGTCAATTTGGGCGATGACATTGTAGGATTGTACGTCCGGGTAATTTTTGCAATTCTGTTTCATAAAAAACCTGAGATTGGGGTTGAGAGCAATCATGGAACTCAGTAGCTCGGCATCATTTGTACTTATCGCAGCAGCAGGAATTCTATTGCTCAATGGCAATGCTCCGTAACTCATCACACCTGTATGTGGGTAATCGTCCAATCTGTGGTTCAGGGAACGAACAATGACTGCAACAGCACCGAACTTTGACGCTTCAGCCGCACCACTATAGCGCTGGTCAACTGCTCTGGCATAGGCATCATAGGTATTGACCAATCCCGCCTCCATTGGACGGTTAAAAAAAACAATTTTTCCTTTAATTTTTTCTTTACCTATTTTGTCCAAGTCATCGAAACTTTTTACTTCGATTACGTTTGCCCTAATTCCGCTAGAGGGGGTGGCTATGGAACCTCCCAGGGCGCAAATATTAACATTAATGGTATTTCCGGGACTGGATTCGATATTGGCATACTCAAAAGTCCCTCTGACCCATTTTGGAACCATTACCGGTTGAAGCCATACAGAATCAATGGGTAGGGCTTTGAGTTCTTCCTTGGCCCATTGTATGGCCCGCTCCTCATTTAATGAACCGGACAGACGCCCACCGATCTGATTTGACAAATGGTCCAGCCAATCATAGGATTTTCCATTAGTTAAGGCTTGATCGTAAATATCTTTTATCCCTTGTGCCACCGAATCGTTTTGTTGCGCCTGAACTAAAAAAACGCAAAAAAATAAAATCAACACTCCTTTTTTAAACATATGTTATGAATTGGGTTTGGAGGCAAACTGATCGATATCTTTATCTGTAACAGGATTAGAAGCCAGGATCATCAACCGTTCTATCACATTTCTTAACTCCCGAATATTCCCTGTCCAGGGATATTCCATCAATCGATCCATTGCTTTTGCCGAAAATGATTTGGAATCTAGCCCTTGTTCAACCGTTAAATAATTGGAAAAATAATCCACCAAAAGCGGAATGTCATCTTTTCTATCTTTCAATGAGGGCACCTCAATCAAAATGACAGCCAACCTGTGATAAAGGTCTTCTCTGAATTTTCCTTTTTCAATTTCTTCACTCAAACTTTTGTTGGTTGCAGCAATGACCCTAACGTCCACCTTAATGTCTTTGTCTCCACCTACTCTTTGAATCCTATTTTCCTGAAGTGCTCTTAGTACCTTTGCTTGAGCTGCCAAACTCATATCGGCTATCTCATCCAAAAACAGAGTGCCGCCGTTGGCATTTTCAAACTTACCTGGACGATCCTTAACAGCAGAGGTAAAAGCGCCTTTCATATGACCAAATAGCTCACTTTCAATTAACTCAGAAGGAATAGCCGCACAATTGACTTCGATAAATGGTCCTCCAGAACGATTGCTTTTTTGGTGGAGGTTATGGGCGACCAACTCTTTTCCTGTTCCACTGTCCCCAGTGATGAGGACCCTAGCGTCGGTGGGAGCAACTTTTTCAATCAAATCGTGAATGTAATGGATCTGATCTGTTTCTCCGATTATTTTATATTTTTTGGCAATTCGTTTTTTAAGGTTTTTATTTTCTAGAACCAGGTTTTTAATTTCTAATGCATTTCGGACTGCGGTCAGCAAACGATTCAAATCTGGGGGTTTGGGAATAAAATCAAAAGCCCCCGATTTCATTGCCTCTACAGCGGTAGCCACATTTCCATGACCGGTCAACATGATAAATGGAACATTGATTCCCATTCCTCTTGCCTTTTGCAAGACCTCCACACCATCCATTTTGGGCATCTTAATATCGCACAAAACCAAATCAAAGTCTTCTTTACTTAAGGTGCTAAAACCTGACTTACCATCCTCACACTCGGTGATCTGGTATTCGTTGTTTTCCTCCTCCAAGATTCGAATCAATACCCGTCTGATAGGTTCTTCGTCTTCTATCAATAAAATTTTCTTCATTGGGTTTTGGGTATATTATTTTTAAATGTAACGACTCTTTGTGGGAATGGTATCTCAATATTGAGTTCTTTGAGTCTTTCGAAAATTTTATACCTAAGGTCGCTTTTTACAAGATTGGCTTCAAAGCTGATGTTCATGGAAAAGATAAGTTGGAACATCAATGCACTGTCCCCATAATCTTCGAAAAGTAAAAAAGGCTCTGGGTTTTTTAGCACCTTGGGGTGGTTGTTGGCGATCTCAATCACAGCCTCCTTGAGCAGCTTGACATCTGTATTATAAGCAACACCAAATTTAATGATTTCCCTAGTTAAGGTTCCGTTTTCCGTCCAGTTGTAAAGGATGGAAGTTAAAAATTTATGATTCGGAATGATCAATACTTTGTTATCTCTCGTAACTGCTCTTGTCGTTCTGAGCATGATATTTTCTACACGACCCACTTGTCCATCAATTTGTATGACATCTCCTACATGAACGGTTTTATCGGCCAAAATAGAAATCCCCGAAAAAACATCTTGTATCAAGGTTTGCAGGGCCAGTCCAATCCCCACCAAAAGTGCTGCAGATGCAGCAAAAATGGCACTTACCTTGACCCCTACATTGTCTAGGGTGATTAATATTACGATCAAATAGACCAGGTAATTAAAAAAGGTCAGTATTCCCTTGAACTTGAGTTTCGTATCATTGTTTAGGGTTCTAAATGCAATCTTACGGAAGAGCTTGAGAAACAGGTAAGTAAAAGAAAATACGATGATAATAACCACAATCGACTTAGGAGTCAGTATGATGTCGTTACCAATTTTGATCTGATAATTAAAAAAATCTAATAATTTATCCATGACTAATATTCCCTACGAAGATAATACAAAAACAAAACCCATCCCTTTCACAAGGGATGGGAAAAAAATTGCTATGAAAAAGAAATAACACTAAATATTAGTGTTGTTCAAATATATATATTTTTTCTGATATGAATGTTTATCAAGCAAACATGTCTTTCACTTTTTCAAAAAAGGACTTGTCGGACCTATCGGGATTCGGTTTGAAGTTTTCATCCGTTAACATTTTTTGAAAAAACTGTTTTTGCTCTTTATTAAGTGTTTTTGGGGTCCAAACATTCACATGAACGAGGAGGTCTCCCTTGCCGTAACCATTAAGGTCGGGGATGCCTTTACCTCTAAGCCTTAAGGTTTTTCCAGATTGAATCCCAGATTCCAATTTGATCCTCACTTTTCCTTCCAGCAGGTTGATTTCTTTAGACACGCCCAAGGCTGCCTCGGCTATGCTAATGTATAAATCGTAGTGTAGGTGATTTCCTTCTCGGACAAACTGATCGTCACTCTTTTCTTCGATCAACACCAATAAATCACCAGAAATGCCATTGCCAGCAGCTTCATTCCCTTTGCCGGAGACTTTTAGTTGCATGCCTTCTTCTACACCAGCAGGTATTTTGATAGATACGGTTTCCTCATTCTCTATCATTCCGTTGGCATCGCTTCCGGAGGGTCGATCAGAGAGGGTTTGACCTGACCCATTGCATTTGGGACAGTTAGAAGCGCTTTGCATTCTCCCCAAAATGGTATTGGTTACCCGCATCACTTGACCACGACCATTACAAGTCCCACAAGTTGAATATCTTACCCCAGGGGCTTGAACTTTTCTCTTGACTTTAATTTTCTTTTCAGTACCATTTACAATTTCATTGAGGGTCAATTGAACCCTAATCCTCAGATTACTTCCTTTCCCTCTGGCTTGGGACTGTCCAAAACCACCAAAACCACCTCCGCCAAAAGCACTGCCAAAAATATCACCAAATTGACTGAAAATGTCTTCCATATTCATGCCACCGCCACCAAAACCTCCAGATTCAAAGGCGGAATGACCAAACTGGTCGTATTGGGATTTTTTCTGCGGGTCGCTCAATACTTCATAAGCCTCGGCAGCTTTCTTAAAATTGGCCTCAGCCTGTTTGTCTCCTGGATTCTTATCGGGATGAAATTCAATGGCTTTTTTGCGATAGGCTTTTTTTATCTCTGAAGCCGATGCCCCTTTAGATAATCCTAATATATCATAATAGTCTTCTTTCATATACTATTGACCTACGACTACCTTGGGAAACCTTATGATTTTATCACCAAGTTGATAGCCTTTTTCTGTTATGTCTATTATTTTACCTTTTTCCGAATCTTTTTGAGCGGGAATCAAGGTTATGGCTTCATGAATTTCGGCATCAAAAACGTCTCCAATCTTCGTCTCTGTAACTTCTAAACCATTGCTTTTTAGCACATCGTTCAATTTATTTTGAATCAATTTAAAACCTTCGATTTCGTTGGCCCTTTCCTCAGGAGTTTGTGTTATCGCCCGGTCAAAGTCATCCAAGACAGGCAGTATAGCACCGATAACCTCTTGGCCAGCAGTCTTAAAAAGTTCTATGCGCTCCTTGGCAGTTCTTTTTTTGAAGTTTTCAAATTCCGCAAATAACCTGAGGTATTTGTCTTTTTCATTCTTGAGCTCTTCATTTAGTTTCTCTAGCATTTGAGAGCGGTCGTCTTTGACTGGGTTTTTCCCAGCAGAAGATTTTTTTGCTTTCGCTTTTGAATTGGGTTTGGACTGTTTTTCTGCCATATTCATTGTTTAGTATGATTCTTCAAAATTATTGCCAAGCGGAGTTTTATGTCAAAATGTCATTCTTTTTTTTAAAAATATGCTTTAACGCGGTATTTAACGTATCGTATTCAAACGAAAATCCATTGGAAAGAAGCTTTTGTGAACTAATTTTTTGGCTTCCCAAAATAAGAATAGCGCGCTCTCCCATCAACAATTTCATGAGGAAACCTGGAATATTAGGCAAAAAAACAGGACGCCCCAATGCTGTTCCTAGGGTATTGATGAGTGTTCTTTGATAGACTGGGTGGGGGGCCACGGCATTAAAAGTTCCATTCCAATCCATTTCTATAGCTGTGATAAAGACTCGAGAAAGATCTCTGATATGAATCCAACTTTGCCATTGTTTTCCCGAAGCAAAAGCTGCACCAACCAAAAGCTTGACTGGAAGAGTGAGTTGAGATAATAAACCCTCCCCCTTTGCCAAAACCAATCCAATCCTCAAAATGCTCAGGCGATCACCAAACGCCGCTAAGGTGTGGGATTCTCTTTCCCATGCTGCGGTAACTTTTTGTAAGAAATTATCCTGAACCAATTGAGATTTTTCATCAAAAACTTCAACCAAACTGTCTGGATAAATACCAATAGCAGAAGCACAGATGATATTTTTGAGCTTTATTTTTTGGCGCTCCATCTCTTTTCTTAGCAAGCGGGTACTCAAAATCCGACTGTCTAGGATCTCTTTTCTGTTTCTAGAAGTCCAAGGCTTAGAAATGCTTGCACCGGCCAAATGAATCAGCGCATCAACACCCTCAAAACACTCTTCATCGATTTCACCAGTTTTGGGATTCCAATAAAAGCCTCTTCGCTTATCGGTATCCATCCTCTTGTGCTTTTGTGTGGTCAAAAAATGAACCGTTATGTTTTTTTCTTTCGCCAGTGCCATGATGTTTCTTCCAATCATTCCCGTAGCCCCGGTTATAAGTAATTTCATTGGTTTGTTTTTAATGCTTTTTAAATCAGATGTCACTTTAAAATTAAAATATTGGTTGGTCCGTTATGGTTAATGAAATTTTAATCCTAGAGGTATCACTTGCAATTTTTAACAAAAATAAGCTAAAGCATCTTGATGGCTCTCAACATTTCTCGCTTTCCTGGTGGACCCTCCAACCGTTCCACTTGAAAACCAACTTGCTGAAGGCTACGCCTGACAGTACCTTTGGCACAATAGCTTACCCAAACGCCGCCAGGTCTGAGCAGATCATAAGATTTTTGAAGGGCGTCTGTCTGCCAAAGATCCGATTGGGCATGGTAACCAAAAGCATCATAATATAGGATATCGAATTGCGCTTGGGAGGAGAAGTTTAAAAAATCTATCTTTTGTTTATGAAAGTTAAAATGGGGGTGG
>JAQCBK010000063.1 GCA_027621505.1 Bacteroidota bacterium
TTGATTGACGAGGATAAAACAAAAATTCAACAACTCAGTAACAAAGACAGTTTGGAGCGCCTTGCTCGGGAGAACTATGGTCATAAAAAAGAAGGCGAAACCATTTTCCTCATCGATTTTCAAGACAGCTTAAAGTCAAAATAGTTTAATTAATTTTTGATTAAACTCATTTGGTATTATTTTTTAAGCCATAATTTATATTGTATTTTTATAAAAATTTCAACACCACAAAATGGCTAGAATAATTGCAATCGCCAACCAAAAAGGGGGAGTGGGGAAAACCACCACCGCTGTCAATCTTGCGGCTGCATTGGCGGTGTTAGAAAAAAAGATTTTACTGGTTGATGCGGATCCTCAGGCCAACGCCACCTCAGGGGTTGGAATTGATGTCAAAAGTAAAAAGTTGGGAACCTATCAATTACTAGAACATACGGCCACAGCTGAGGAAAGTATCATCTCCACTGAAACACCAAACATGGATTTGATTCCATCTCATATAGACCTAGTAGCTACTGAAATTGAATTGATCGATAAAAAAGACAGGGAATACATGCTTAAAAAAGCATTAAAACCTGTAAATGACAGCTATGACTATATTATCATTGATTGCGCTCCCTCTTTGGGGCTAATTACCCTGAATGCATTGGCAGCCGCAGATTCTTTGATTATCCCCATACAATGCGAATATTTTGCTTTAGAAGGGTTGGGTAAACTGTTGAACACCATCAAAAGTGTTCAAAAAATTCACAACAAAAATCTGGACATTGAAGGGCTATTGTTAACCATGTATGACTCTAGACTAAGACTCTCCAATCAAGTTGTAGAGGAAGTTCAAAAACACTTTGGGAAAATGGTTTTTAAAACCATTATTCAACGAAATATTCGTTTAAGCGAGGCGCCAAGTTTTGGCGAAAGTATAATCGATTATGATGCGACCAGTAGAGGGGCAAAAAACTACCTTTCACTGGCCAATGAAATCATTAATAAGAAAAAAAAATAGTCGATGGCAAAAAAAAATAAAAAACAAGCTCTAGGAAGGGGACTCGCAGCACTACTGGATGATCCAGAAAGAGAAATCCAGTCCATAAGTGATTTTGATGCCAAAAAGGTAGTGGGAAATATTATTGATTTGGAAATCGATAAAATAGAGGTCAATCCCTTTCAACCCAGAACCCATTTCGATGAAGAGTCAATAAGAGAACTATCTGAATCGATTCAAGCTTTGGGAATTATACAACCCGTCACAGTAAGGAAGCTGGGTAGGAATCAATATCAGTTGGTCTCAGGGGAACGTCGATTCCGAGCGGCCAAATCTCTTAATTTTGACACAATACCCGCTTATGTTCGAATTGCTAATGATCAAGAGACCCTTGAAATGGCTTTGGTGGAGAACATACAAAGAAGAGACCTGGATCCCATTGAGATTGCGCTATCATACCAACGTTTAATCGATGAAATTCAACTCACTCAAAATCAATTAAGTCAAAGGGTCGGTAAGAAAAGATCTACGGTTGCCAATTATATGCGCTTGCTCAAATTGGATCCCATTATTCAAACAGGAATCCGCGATGGTTTTCTTTCGATGGGACATGGTAGGGCCCTAATCAATGTGGAAGACTCGTATGATCAATTAGAAATTTACGAAAAAATAATTGCTCAGTCTTTATCTGTAAGAGACACAGAACTTTTGGTTCAAAAAACAAGACAAGGACAAGCTTTCAAAAAAACAAAAAACGCTCCAACTGAAATTTATAAAGAGATTGGCCATGAGCTTGCTAGCTTTTTAAATACTTCAGTAGCCATCAAAGGAAATAAAAATGGAAAAGGAAGTATTCAAATCCCTTTCCAATCCGAAAAAGACCTCAAAGCGATCCTCAAAAAAATCAAGAGTGAAGATTAAAATCTTTGTATCTATTTTTATCCTATTCAGTCTGCAAGTTTTTACCCAACAACTCCCTCAGGAGGAACAGAAAAGCAGAAAACAACGACTGATTGAAAGTCCTCTTACCCCTTCTAAAGCGGCCTTTTATTCTGCAATACTTCCAGGTTTGGGACAAATTTACATAGGAAAAGCCTGGAAAGTCCCTTTTGTATATGCTGCAATTGGTGCTTCTGTCTACGGTTATGTATACAACCAAAAAGAGATGGATCGTTACAGAGGCGCCTACAAAAGGCGAAACAATGGGTACAGGGACGATGAATTCATTAAATTAATTCCCGATAAAAACAAACTGCTTGAGGGAATGAAATTTCATAAAAACTATCGGGATATGTCATTTCTCTTTATCTTGGGTACCTATATGTTAAATATTTTAGATGCCAATGTAAGTGCTCATCTAATGCAATTTAACGTTAAGGATAATTTGAGTATAAGACCTAAATTTGAACCCGATTTATTTGGAACAGATACCAATATAGGGTTAAAAGTATTGGTCAAACTATAAACAACCTATGAAATTTGCTTTATTGGGATACGGAAGAATGGGCAAGGCAATTGAAAAAATTGCCCTTGAAAGAGGTCATCAAATTGTATGTAAAATAGATAAAGACCATCAGGAGGGAAAATTAGAGGAGGCAGAAGCTGCCATAATTTTCAGTGTTCCTGATGCCGCAGTTGAAAACATGAATTTGGCATTGAGCCACTCTGTCCCAGTAGTTTGTGGCACTACAGGGTGGTTAGAAGATTATGACCAAGTTGTCCAAAACACTCAGAAAAACAATACAGCATTCCTTTATGCTTCAAATTTTAGTGTGGGGGTCAATCTTTTTTTTAAATTGAACAAAATTTTCGCCCAAATCATGCAAAAGCATCAAGAATACAATACTTCCTTAGAAGAAATTCATCACATTCATAAACTGGATGCTCCAAGTGGAACTGCAATCACTCTGGCTGAGGACATCATAGAAAATAGTGACTACAGCCAATGGAAATTGGATGAAAATGGACCAGAAACCCTTTCAATAAGTTCTATTCGAAAGGGCGAAGTCCCTGGCACCCACCGCGTCAGTTACCAATCCCCCATTGACAATATTACCATCGAACACAAGGCGCACAATCGAGAAGGATTTGCCCTCGGAGCAGTTGTGGCAGCAGAATGGATTGTGGGAAAAAAAGGAATCTATAAAATGGAAGACGTTTTAAATCTTTGATACTATGACTGGATTGGAGTGGATCATTTTTGCCTTGGCTGTACAGCTTGTTCATTTTTTAGGAACATGGAAATTGTATAAAGCTGCTGGAGAACCCTCATGGAAAGCCATTGTACCCGTTTACAATGCCATTGTATTGCTCAAAATCATCCATCGTCCCAAATGGTGGGTTGTTTTGTTGTTTTTACCTGTGATCAACCTAATGATGTTCATGATTTTGTGGATCGACACCGTCAAGCATTTTGGAAAAAACAAACCCTTAGAGGGGGTGTTTGCAGTCCTAAGTCTAGGATTTTACATCTACTCCATCAATTACCAAAATACCCCACAGTATATTGCCGACAATTCGATGATTAAGCGTTCAGCCCTCAGTGAATGGATTGGATCTATCGTTTTTGCAGTGGTAGCTGCTACATTTGTTCACAACTATTTTTTTCAACCCTACATCATTCCTACGGGATCTTTAGAGAAATCACTTTTGATTGGAGACTTTCTGTTCGTCAGTAAATTCCATTATGGGGCGAGAATTCCCAGTACCACTGTGGCCTTCCCCATGGTTCACGACACCCTCCCCCTATTAAAAACCAGGTCATACCTTAAAACCCCTCAACTGCCGTATCTAAGGCTACCACGATTCCAAAAAATCAAAAGAAATGACATTGTAGTATTCAATTGGCCAGCCGATACGGTACGAAGATTTTTTGTTAAAGAAGCGGGGGTTAAAAAACCTTTAGATAAAAAATCAAATTATGTCAAAAGATGCGTAGGCTTGGCCGGAGATACACTCGAAATTATTGATGGCTTTGTTTATATCAATGGCAAGAAAAATATCCTCCCAGATAGGGCGAGGGTCCTCTATAATTTTACAGCTTATAGCAACAAAGGAATCTCTTCCAGAAAATTGATCGAACTAGGGATTGATGATTTCTATCGTCATTACAGAATTGAAAACATCTCACAAAATAGCTACGAAAAAATCGCCCCCTATCTGGTAGGCACAAGAGGTAATAGCCAAAATAACTTCACCGTGGTTACCCGTCACACCGGGCTTCCAATCGACCTGGTGAGATCACTGGGATTGCGAGTTAGTGAAGTATTGGATCAAAAGAAGGAATTGAATTTAACCCTGTCAGAAGCCAAGAAAATGGGTGAGCAAAACTGGATTGACAGTATCGTTCAAAGAAATCAAAAAATAAAAACACCCAACTCCTCTTTTTTCCCCAATAAAATTCCCTTCGATTGGAACCAAGATAACTTTGGTCCCATTGTGATCCCAAGTGCTGGAGCAAATGTAAATTTAAATCTAAGCAATTTACCACTCTACAAAAAAATCATAGAAGACTATGAAAAAAACAGTCTGACCACCAGCAACAACGAAATATTGATCAACAATATAAAAACTGATCAATATACTTTTAAACAAGATTATTATTGGATGATGGGCGATAATCGTCACCGTTCAGAAGACAGTAGATTCTGGGGCTTTGTTCCCGAAGATCATATCGTGGGAAAACCTGTCTTTATTTGGTTTAGTATTGATGGCATCAACGATGGTATTAAAAATTGGAAAATACGATGGGATAGGGTATTTACAACTGTTGGCGGATCGGGTGAACGGGTATCCTATTTTCCCTACTTTGCAGCAATTGTTGCGCTCTGGCAAGGCTATGTTTTTTACCGCAAAAGGAAAAGAAAAAATCAAGCTTAATGGTTCCTGGAGTTTGTCCTGCCTATCTGCCCAATATTAACTATATGGCTTGGCTGGTTGCACAAAAAAAAATTGCATTCGTTACCCATAACCATTATCAAAAACAAACCTTCCGCAATCGAACAGAAATCTTCGGTGCCAATGGAAAGTTAAAGTTAACGGTACCGATAGTGCACAACCGATCACAAACCAGACAAGTTGATGGTGAGGTGGCTATCCACTATGAAAATGGGTGGCAAAAAAACCATTGGAAATCCTTGGAAGCCGCCTATCGATCCTCACCTTACTTTGAATTTTATGAGGACGAATTTCACCCATTTTACCATCAAAGGGAGGATAAATTAATGGATTATAATATCTCGTTGATTCAAAAAATACTTGATTTAATTGGAGCAGAAATAGAAATATTGACAAAAGAAAAGGACATTGATGAGTTTTCAAACCTCATCATTGCCAAACAAGATCAAGTCAGAGAAATTCCACATTACCATCAAGTTTTTCAATCAAAATATGGTTTTATCCACAATCTGAGTATATTGGATTTATTATTCAATTTAGGTCCTCAAAGTCATGATTATCTTATTGAAATGAGTCATTGATGCTATTTCCACTCCAAAACAGCAGATATGGGTTGATGATCTGAGAGCTTAACATCATGAACTGCAAAGTTGATCACCTTAAATTTTGGATCAGTAAAAATAAAATCGATTCGAAAAGGAAAATAAGCCAATTGGTAGGTTGTTCCCAAGCCATCGCCTGAAAGCACAAAAGCATCCATCCGGTCATCTTTTAAACGATTATAAACGCTTGAAAAAGCGTTGTTGTTCAAATCAGTACATATGATGGTGGGATAATTGTTCTTATCATCAATTTTTTCGAATCGTTCAATTTGCATTTGCTGTTTTTGAACTACAGATTTAACCCTTTCCACAAATTTTTGAGAATGTTGCTGCGTAAAAAGGGTATCATTAAGGTCAATCCTCAATGATTCCAAATGTATATTGTATATTCTAATGCTATCTCTCTTGTAGAAAAAATCAGCATAGAGGGCACTGTTATTAGAATTCTCAAAATCCAAAAGACCTTTATTTTTAAGGGGGTACTTGGATAAAATACAAAGTCCATTTTGGCTTTTTTTCGATGTGGGTGCATTGAATTGATAGGGATAATTTTTAAATTTTGGACTGAATTGTTTTGAATATTCTTGTAAACAAACAACATCTGGATTTTCTTGCTGGATAAAGCTTTCTATCGATTGAGGAATATCTTTTGCATCAATCCATTGGAAACTATTGAATAATCTGACATTAAAGCTCATCACTTTAAGTCCGCTTGAAATCGGGATGGCATTGTTGGGAAGCTTATAAAGTCTTCCCCACTCTTTGAATCCAATTAAAATAGAGAAAACGAAAAGAATGAAGGGCCACTTGAACTTTACAATCCAAAAAATAAAAAAAAATAGGTTGACAAAGGCTATGACTGGAACCATCAAGCTCAGAAACGGATAATGATAAAATTCCCAAAATACTTGCATCAAAAGAAGCTGAAGCACCAAAAAAAACGTGTTGATCAGCAGCAATATTTTTGAGATAAAATTCAATTTCATGATAGAAGGATTTACACTAAAATCGAGACTATTCTTTTCCGGCTCGAAACAAATAGTCTTTTTCTTCTTTACTTAAACTATCATAACCCGACTTGCTGATTTTGTCCAAAATATCGTCAATTTTATTTTGATGTCCCAAATCAGTTTGCCTATTGGTCGATTGAGTTTTTTTGTTCGGAGCACGATAAACGGTTTTCATTTTTTTGGGAGTAAAAATAGTTTGCCATAGGTTTTGAAATCCAGAACCGATATCTCTCCCTGAACTCAACTGTTTTGCATATATGAATCCAAGTAGGGCACCTCCAATATGAGCCAAATGCCCGCCAGCATTACCATAAGGAATTTGGATCACATCCAAAAAAAAGAAAGCGAGTCCGAGATACTTTAATTTTAGATTGATAAAGAAAAAGCGGATTTCCTGATCAGGAGTATATGCACATATAAAAATGAATACCGCCATAAGTGCCTACATAAGCTGGTTGCAGCTTTCCCCTAAAATAATGACATTGATTACCCGTCCTTGGACC
>JAQCBK010000064.1 GCA_027621505.1 Bacteroidota bacterium
ATAAGGGGGCAAAACGCCACTGCAGTCTGGAGTTGATCCCCAGGTTGTCCCGCTGGTTGCTGAATTGGAAGTCTGACATTATACTTACAAATGACTACAAATTAAAGATCGAAAAGGTGATCGGAACGGGGATCAACCACCCCTGGGGAATTGATTTTGTAGATGATCAACTGGCCTTCATTTCAGGAAACAGAGGAGAATTGTACCAAATAGTGGATGGCAAATTAGACGATTCCAAAATCAAAAATTTACCAGAGGTATATGCTTATGATATGGTGGGGGGCATGATGGATATTATATTGGATCCCAATTACACTTCAAATGGATGGATTTACCTAAGTTTCAGTCATACTCCAACAGGCACAAAAGATCCTAATGCTCCAGGAATGACAAAAATTGTTAGAGGCAAGGTCAAAAATAATCATTGGGTGGATGAAGAAACCCTTTTTGAGGCATCGGACTCGATTCTGGTCAAAGGCGGTAAAAGATGGGGAAGTCGATTTCTTTTTGACAGAAAGGGGTTATTATATTTCACCATAGGAGATATGCAACAGAGTATTCAGTATGGGAACAATCCCCAATTGGCCTACAGAGCAGAGGGAAAAATTTTTAGAATTAATCCAGATGGATCGATCCCCAGGGACAATCCCCTGAGGTCTAAAAAAAATGTTTTACCTAGTGTTTTTGCATGGGGAACAAGAAACGTACAAGGCTTGGCCCAACACCCAACTAAAGACATGATCTATTTCACAGATCATGGACCCCGAGGTGGAGATGAAATTAATATTTTAAAAAAAGGGGCAAACTACGGATGGCCGATTATAACCTACGGTTTGAATTACAACAAAACCGTTATCAGTCCATTGACAGAAAAAGAGGGAATGGAACAGCCCATCCATTACTATGATCCATCAATAGCGATATGTGCTGCAGAGTTTGTTACGGGAGAGCTCTTTAAAAAATGGAATAATGACCTGCTAATTACTGCTTTAAAAGAGCAAGAGCTTAGAAGAATTAGGTTGGTTGACAACCGCATCATCGAGGAAGAAATTCTTTTAAAAGGGTTCGGTCGTGTAAGGGATGTTAAGATGGGACCCAATGGGGCAATATGGGTTTTAACGAATAAGCCCGACCAATTGCTCAAACTTACTCCAATGCCATAAGTCAATGAAGAAAGTTCTTTCAATTTTAACAGCTCCTCAGAAAGATTTCAGCAGAAGTAAAAAATACCCAAATTGATCCCCTTAATCATTCATGGAAATAGCTATTGTTTTGAAATTAAAGCTATTGTATTTAATGTTTTTATCACGGCTATTACATGCTGAACTGTACCATTAATACGTTAGGAAAGCTCTGTTTTTGGTCCATTTAGTTAGGAATTAATCGCTTTTACACCCATCCATCAATAGCTATGAGCTTAGACCCTGCCGTGCCCCACTAATTGAAAATAATTTTATTGTCGAGTTTATTTTTTATGAAATCAATTGTTATTTGATCCACTAAATATTTCAAATCATTTTCAAATTTACATTGAACAACTTTTGGGTTATTTAACCAGTCTGCAATTTGGTCGATTTTATTGACGCTTAATTTTTTGATTACGGTTACCCCCATTTTCTTCAAAGCGAAAGCGTTAGAATTTTGTTCAATGTGACCCCGCATGGGAATAACGAGTAGTGGTTTTCCCAGATACAAAGCCTCTGAGGTTGTTGTAAATCCAGCATTGGTAATAACGCCATCAGATTTAGCCATAAGTTTTAAAAAAAGATTCTCGTTAATGGGGTTTATCGTTATGGATCCTTGTTTGATTTTTTTAGTTGCTTCCTTGGTAAAAACATACCATTTTACTTTTGGAAAAAATTTCAAACAGTGGATAATATTGATCAGATGGTAAGAGGGTAAATAAACTACAATCCCACCGCCTGGGGAAACTTTAATTTCTCTTAATTTAGAATTGATGATCGGTGAAAAAATCTGACGGCCAAACTTATGGTAATGAAAGCCATATTCTTGGTTTGTTGGGGCGAAATATTTCAAGTAGTTCAAAGAAGTGCGAATTTTCTTTTTAGGTTTAGGAGCGTTTTTTTGCCATAAAGAGACTTGATTGCTAATTCCAAAACAAAGTACTCCCCTGATTTTACAGGCCCAGGCAGAAATAGGTTCAAAATCAGTAATGACCAAATCATAATCTCTTACCTGGAGTGAAAATATATCTCTAATGAAGTAAAAAAAATTATTCTTTATGAGCGTTTTTCGCCAATGGATCGCTCCAGATTTATTGTAATAAAAAGTCAAGCCTCTGAAATGATGTTTGATTGGATAATTCAAATCAAGCTGTGTTTTTGGTCCACTCAACATGACGTCAAACTGGAACCGGCGTTCCAAATAAGGAATAATCTCTTTAGCTCGACTTATATGTCCGTTTCCTGTTGATTGAATAGCATATAAAACTTTCATCAGTTCTTCATCATATTAAATTCATTGAGCATTTCGTCGAAAAGTTCCTTATTTGATTTGTCCATTTCGGTCTTAAGACTGTCCTCAATAAGGGGGCTATGGTTGTATCTATAAATTGACCATTTTCCTTTATTGTATTCTAGGGCGGTCAGGTTTTCTACCCAATCACCCGAGTTGAGGTAGGTAACGCTTTGATTTCCCGACTTGTATTCTTTTATATTGGGATGATGAATATGACCACAAACTACATACTTAAATCCATTAGAGATGGCGATATCCACAGCGGTTTTTTCAAAACGATTGATATATTTCACAGCCCCTTTTACACTGTTCTTTATCGTTTTCGAAAGTGATAATTTATTTTTACCCAACTTGGACAGTACAGAATTAATAAAACTGTTTAATAAAATCAAAAAATCATAACCAATCCCTGCTAAACGGGTGAGCCATTTAGAGTATTGCATGGTAACGTCAAAAACATCCCCATGAAAAAACCATGCTTTTTTTCCGTCCAAGTCCAAAACGATTTTGTTGGAAATCTTAAACTTCCGTAGTTTGAAATCTTTGAATTTTCGAAACATCTCATCGTGATTACCGGTCAAATAATGAATTTCTTTTCCCTCCACAATCCACTTCAAAAAATACTTTATAATTTTCATATGTGACTTGGGCCAATAGCTCTTATTGAACTGCCAAATATCAATAATATCGCCGTTAAGAATCACCACCTTTGGGTCTACTGATTTTAAATACCTGAGCAGTTCTTTTGCTTGACATCCATAGGTTCCCAAATGAATATCCGAAATAACCAACACATCAACTTGCCTGGGTTTATCCATAGAAAAACAAATAAATGTAAAATACCACAGGTCAATTGAAAGTAATCATCAATAAAAGATTAAAAAAATCTAATTAAATGGTACTCAAAAAATAATTGATTCAATAAATGGTCTCAGGCTTTCTCATTGTCTTTAACCTAGTGCATTTTATAATGGCCCACTCCATAAAAGACTTTAGTTTGGCTAACTTGAGTGGAAAGAAACTGCCTCAATCTAATCATGAGGTCATTTGTGTTTTGGTTTAAGGAAATTATAATTCCACTTTAATTGTTTACTATATTTATTAATGTTTTAAAGCGCAAAATGATTAAAAAATTATTTTATTGCCCTATTGGTTATTTTATTCTCTTGCTCTAGGAAAGAACAAAAAACCATATCAACTTCAGTGGATTATAAATCGTTAGACTAAGTCACAATAAACAATGAAAACTCTTATGACTTTAGGTATAAAATTATTTGAAATCATATTGCCCGAATTAAGTATACCAAACGCCTTTTCTCCAGATGGGGATGGGATCAATGAACTATGGCTTGCTTGAAAGATTCTTCAACATCAAACATACAAGTGAAATGAATTGATCAATTCACACCTTTAGAGTGAACAACTACTGATTGACCTGCATATCCTCCTTGAGGCAAGTCAATGAGAATTTCAGATCTGTTTTTTTCAGAATTCCAAAAAGATTGATGGTTGGGGCTTGATCCTACGAACTTTTTAGAAGCTTTTAAAAGTAATGTACTCAGCTCGCGATTGGGGTCACTGGCTGTAATTTTTTCAATTTGATTTTCTTCATTCATTTGAATCATCACTATACAGGGAGCACTTGCTTCTATAAAGTTATTCTCACCTACAACTAATTTTCCCGCCTTGTAAAACACCATTTGTAATAGTCCGATTTCTTTATGGCGAACCGCTTGTAAATATGGCGTGTTGGATAAAATCTCGATCGGTTGAAGTAGGTTTTTGGTATTCAATTGATCCAAAGTGATGTTGGGCCAAACAATGTATTCGTATGAATCATTATCAGGTTTTTCACCATGATCGATCCAAGCTTTAAAAATCTCTTTAGAAATGGTTTCTTTAGAAGAATCAATTTGCTTACTTATATTCCACCACGATCCAGTCGAAGCATCATTTTGTATTGAAACATCAATGGAATTGGGAAGTAAATAAGCCACATCATCATGATAAATCCAATCTACCTTAGGATAAACTTTGGAACCTCGCTCAAGGGTTTGTTTTTTCTTCATTGAAGAAATTGTAACCTCCCCATTCAATAAACTCTGATTTATGGTTGTATTGACTTGGTTGGATGCTTTTGAAGAAATCCCCGACCCCAAGCAAACGTATTGCTCATCGAAGAAAAACCAAGCTTTCCGTGCTACCAAAGGGTCGTGTATGCTTTTAAAATCAAATCCTACTGCCCCATAAAGACCATCGGTAGCCGCACCTACAAAATCGGTTAATCCCAATTTTTTTATTTCATTAGGAGGGGGTAAATTTTCTTTTTGAACTACAGTAGTTCCTGAGATCTTTTGATAATCCAAAACAGGAGAAATGTCATCGTACTCATCACCGTGTGTGTAAATATGATTCGCACCATCTCCCCTATGATGATTGGATAGTCCTTCGCTATTATACGGGCTTTCCATATTCATGTTTCGAGAAGAATAGAGTCGGATAGAAGTAAAAAAATTAGATCTTTGGAAGGTAAAATGCTCGCTGTTCCAGTAAAAGGTAGCATGGGAAATCATTTTATCTGATTTTCGACCCGATCTCAAACCTATAATATCATTCATTTCTTCTTTTCTATAATTGGTCAGAGCAATAATTTTAAGGGGAATTTTGTTGTCATATTTTTTTGTTGCCCCAGGTCTAGAAATACTTCTGTTTTTGGCTCCATAATCAGGTTTTATTCCAAAAACGGTGGTTTTACAAACCCCATCCAAATAATAATCCACCAATATTTTAGTTTTTTCATCAGAAAAAGCATATTGAGTCCCTCTTGAATAATAGGCCCACTCTACAAAAGCACTTGCCCAATTTAACCCATAAGACAAGGTATTGTTCACTCCATCGGTTCTGTGATGGAAGCTATTGTCATATTGCAAACCTCTTCCATTGGCTTTCAGAAACTCTATGAAACCACCCGTATTAGATTGGGAATAGGTGTAGCCAAATTCGCTTCCGATCCAGTCTACATACTTGACTTCATTTTCAATGATTTTGATGATCTCTTCAAACTGTTGTTTGTTTCCTAAAAAAAGTTGATTTTTTGCAGCAATCGACGAAACCTTAATTCGGTCGCCTCCAGGTCGTGAACCTCCCTTATGAATATCAGCACGATTGATCATTACCTGAGATTGATTGATGAGTTTTTGTGGTAATTCTTCACCAACAATCAACATCAGTTCTACCATACTATTGGGAGTATCTATTTGATTATTCTTCCAATTTTCACCAATAAAATCATTTTCACACCAAAATTGAAGTCCCTTTGTTATTTTTTTAATCAGAGTCTTGTCCCCATGATATTTTGATAAGGGGGTTTTGTATGCAACACCCATTCTCACTAAGTTATCAAGGTGTATTCGGTTATCAAAACCCTCCCTAGAAACATCACTGTATTGGATATGAGCCCATTTTTCGCCATCAAAATCAGCCAATATCTGATCAATTATCAAATCGTCAAAACCTTTCGCATTGGGATTGATCTTGTCCTTTGAGTAGGAATCAAGAATCTGATTGTAAATCCTACTTTTTATGATCTCTAAATCGTTTTGCTGAGCCTGCATGACATGAGCAAAAAAACATGTACAAAATATCAGGATAGGGCGTATCATAAAAATGGAGAGTAATCTTATCATTGTTGTCATTCAAATTTAAATATACAAGAAAGATTAAATTAATAGAAAATTACCAAAAAATCAAATCATCCTTAATAGTCCATTTTTTGTATGACCCAAAGACTGGAACAGGAACTTTATTAGGGTAACCCAGACGCTGATTTGCTTAATCAAGAGATAAAATGATCCCCAAAAGGAAAAAAATGAGGTAGAAACTAATTCCGCTTTTGCCCAATCGATTGCAATTTTTAAAATATCCATCTGTTCAATGTTATATCCTAAAAATTTATAATCTATTCTCTATTAAAAAATAAAATCACAAATAGACATACTTGTACTGCAACTTTGAATAATAGGGGGAGGGTATATCAGGAATATTTCTTCAAATCATACCCCCTAAAATCGCCAATTAAGCGCATCAAAAATGTTTAGGTTAATACAACCATCAATTTAAAATCCAGATTAGTGGATGCCTAACAGGTAGGTTACGAATTACTTCTGAATGTGATGGATACTTAGTTAATTTGAGATATGATTCTAAGTAATTTAAATCGCTATATGCTAATGCTCCAAATAACAAAGCTGGATGACATACAGGCCACTCTTCCCAAATAAAAATATCTTTTTCGTAAGGCCACTTAGATTTTTCTTTGATATAAGGATATATAA
>JAQCBK010000065.1 GCA_027621505.1 Bacteroidota bacterium
CAATGCCGCTGGAACCTATACTTACATGACTGGCTCATTAATGCCCAAAGAGGTTATTGAGGCCATTAGCTATGGAGCAAATGAATACGTCAACTTAGATGACTTACAAGACAAAGTGGGAGAACGCATCGCAGAATTGTTAGATTGTGAATACGCTACGGTTTCCTCGGGTTGTTTTGGTGCCATGAGTATTGGTATGGCGGGAATACTCACCGGTAAAGATCCTCAAAAGGTAAAACAACTTCCCAATACTGAGGGAATGAAAAATGAGGTCATCATGCAAGAATCTCACAGCATTGGCTATGCCCAAGCATTGACCAATGTCGGTGCCAAGGTGGTCAAAGTAAGAACCGCCAAACAATTGGAAAAAGCGATTACCGACAAAACCTGTATGCTTTGGTTCCTCAATGCGCATACGGATCAGGGAGAAATCAAATGGGAGGAGTTTGTTGCCCTTGGTAAAAAACACAACATCCCTACTTTTATCGACTGTGCGGCAGATGTGCCGCCTGTCGAAAATCTATTTCGCTTTACCAAAATGGGTTTTGACTTGGTGGCTTTCTCTGGAGGTAAAGGATTGAGAGGGCCACAAAGTGCTGGTTTGCTTTTGGGAAAAAGAGAGTATATCGAAGCCGCAAGAATGCACACCCCACCTCGCGGAGAAACTATTGGAAGGGGAATGAAGGTTAACAAAGAAGAAGTCTTGGGCATGTTGGCTGCGCTGGAATTATACTTACAAAAAGACCATGATGAAGAATGGAAAATGTGGGAATCACAAATTCAATTGATCAGCGACAGCGCCACCTCAATAGCAGGAGTAGAAACCGAAATTCATGTACCGAAATACGCAAATCATGTACCCAGTTTAAGGATTAGATGGGATGAAAAAAAGGTGAAAATAAGTCCAACTGAAGTAAGAAACCAACTCAGAGATGGGCATCCATCCATTCAAACCGTGGGAGATTCCAAAAGCGTGGGCATAACCACTTGGATGATGGTTCCCGGTCAAGAGCGTATTGTAGCCAAGCGGGTGAAAGAAATTTTATCATCAGCTGTATGAAAAATCTAAAAATGAAATCAATTTTTTATATTCTTTCATTGTCTTTTGGGTTAATTATAGGGAGCTGTAATGTTCCCCAAGCTGAAGAGAAAACTGTTACCATTGATCCCAATTACAATCCCGAGGCCAAATTGGACAGCATGGGAATTGTACTCCCCCAACCCCCCACTCCCGTTGCCAATTTTGTCAACTCTGTTCAGACAGGTAATTTACTTTTCCTCTCCGGTAATGGTCCCTTAAAAGCCAATGGAAAATTCATCACTGGCAAACTGGGAGCAGATTTAACCATAGAAGAAGGTTATGAAGCTGCTCGACTTACGGGTATCAATCAACTAGGAGTTCTCAAAAGCGCCCTTGGAGATCTCAGTAGAGTCAAAAGAATCGTAAGGGTAACAGGCATGGTGAATGCCTCTCCCGACTTTACACAACAACCCAGTGTCGTAAACGGTTTTTCAGACCTTATGGTTGCTGTTTTTGGCGAAAAGGGAAAGCACACCCGTGCTGCAGTAGGGATGGGATCATTGCCATTCAATATTGCGGTGGAGATTGATCTCATCGTCGAAATTGAATAGAACACAATCCCTATGAAAAAAGTGATTTTCCTTTTTTCAATGCTGTGGATTATTGGGCTTCAAGCTCAAGATTCCCTTTACTTCCCTTCCGGTGACGCTTTGGAGTACAAAATTGACTCCATTGTCCAGATGGGAATTCAACAAAAGGCCTATCCTGGGGCTCAAGTATTAATTTATAAACATGATGGTATTCGACTGAATAAAAGTTATGGCTTCCATACTTATGATTCCATTGTTCGGGTAGAAAACCATCATCTGTATGACCTCGCTTCCGTTACCAAAATATTGGCCAGTACCCTGGCCTTTATGAAATTGTATGAGCTTTACGATATTGACTTGGATCGTAAGGTTGCGGACTACATTCCACTGATCAAAAACAGCAATAAAAAAAACAGCACTTTTCGGGAGGTCCTCAGTCATCAAGCCGGATGGTTGCCCTATATCACGCACCAAAATATGGTACGGCGTAAAAATGGGAAATTTAGAGCCAGAACCCTTTCCCCTTCAAAAAGTAAACGATACCCTGATCCCCTTTCCGACTCCCTGTTTATCCATAGGAAATATGAGAAAAAAATAATGCGAAGAATTAAAAGAACTCCGGTTGAAAAAATTGGGGAATACCGTTATTCAGGCCTATTATTTTTTCTTTTACCGGGTATGGTTCAGGAAATGAGCGGACAGTCCTTTGAAGCATTTCTGGACAGTCATTTTTACAAGCCCATGGGCATAGAACGACTGACATTTAATCCCAGTTTTAAATATTCCAAAGGGGAGATTATTCCTACTGAAAAAGACTCCCTATTTAGGAGAACCTTGGTGCAAGGTTGGGTTCACGATGAAGCGGCAGCTCTCATGGGGGGGGTATCCGGAAATGCCGGATTGTTTGCCAATGCCACTTCTTTGGCCAAATTATTACAGCTATTCCTGGACGAGGGTACTTTTGAAGGTGAAAAATATTTGGAGCCAGAGACGGTTAGGCTTTTTACATCTCGGGCCTACCCCCTTTCCGACAACCGTCGCGGTTTGGGGTTCGACAAACCTTCCCTGGACAGCCTTGCTTCGGAACGCTATCCCTCTGAAAAATGCAGTCCTGAGAGCTATGGCCACAGCGGATTTACAGGAAACTTGGTCTGGGTAGATCCTGTTCAGCGGTGTTTTATGGTTTTTCTTTCCAATCGGGTTTATCCAACACGCGAACAGAAAAACCTATATCGTCTCGGCATTAGGGGGCATATTTTGGATGCTGCCCTCCAGGCTAACTAAGGATTTAGACCCTTACCTCTCTATTACCAGAGTGGTCGAAACCTTGGGCTCTTTCAAGTTCCACCATTTTTTCTGGTCGGAAATTTAGGATGAATGCCCTCCGGTTATTAGCGGTAGAATTTCCACGGCTATAATGCAATGTGTGTCCATGGTGAATGGCACAAGAACCGGGTTGTAGTGGAACAGCAACACTCTCCTCCTCTGAACCTTTGCACTTTAAGGCTCCTTTGCCTACGGGCTGAAAATGTTTCCTTAAAGGCAGTTTATGGGATTTTGGAGTATACCACATACAACCGTTATCAAGGGTAGCCTCATCGATGGCAAACCAGATGCTCAAGGCTCTTTTATCGGGCATGTCTATCCAATAGGCTGCATCTTGATGCCATGGAGTAGGTTTGTTTGTATGAGGGGCCTTATTGATTAACATATCAAAATCCAAAACCATGTCCTCTCCCAAAAGTTGTTTTGCGATTTGTAAACCCCTTTGATGCATGGGTCGATCGAGTAAAACAGGATAAACCCTTGAGGGAAGCATGATTTGGGTAATGTATTCCACTTTTTGATCTTCAGCTCCAGAGAGATCAGATCGTAAATCTGAGATATCGAATTCATTATTAATGAATGCATTGTAGGTATTAGAGTAAAACTCCATTTCATTTGAGTTCAGAAGACTTTCTACTGCCAAAAAACCTTCGACTTCAAAAGATAAAATTTGTTTGGGGGTAATCATGGTATTTTAATTTAAGTTGTTTTTATAAATCTTTGGGCTGTTGTTATTTCTACTAAAAATTAGGTGTTCTTCCCCATTGGCTGTGATAATCTTTTGAATGTCTCTCACTTCTCCACCAACCATCAAACCCGACTCAGATGCATCCAAATAAATAAATCCGCCTGAGCCATCACCCAAGAGACAAATCCCTTTAATTGCGTCATAGTGACCAAACTTTACCCTTGATGCAGTAAAATTTCCCCCCATGATGATATCTGGGTTCCCGTCTTGATTGAAATCCCCAGTGGTCAATCCATAAATGGGTGAAAACTGAGTCTCTTTGGGAAGTGCAGAAATTTTAAATTGGCCGTTACCCAAGTTTTCTATATAACTGGTCTCAAAGGTTTTGGCGTATAGAACTTTAGAGCCGTTTAATTCCTCGGGGGTAAAGACTTGTTCAATGGTCAAATCGGCGTATTCTTTGTACTTGACAAATCTATTTTTCAAAATGGTCAATTGTTGCTGAATATCGTCTTTGGAAAATACGGGATAATTTTTTCCTTCATCATAACAAGATAGAATGGGATCAACAGAACCATTTTTATCATAATCTTTTGCATATATGCTAATGGGGTGCTCTAGGGAAGTTTTTAGCTGTGAGTTCAGTCCAAAATTTCCAGCCACATAGTCCATATCTCCATCACGATCGAAATCGGCTTGAGCGATGGAATTCCACCAACCATCGGTATCTTTTAATCCTAGCTCCTCTGAAACATTATTAAAACTCCCATTCTGATTCAAAAATAGGGTGATGGGCATCCACTCCCCTACCAACATTAGATCCATTTGCTTGTCACCATTATAATCAGTCCAAAGGGCATCGGACACCATCCCTATATTTTTGAGGCCTTTGGCCCTATTTTCAGTGACGTCTTTGAATACTCCTTTCCCATTGTTTTCGAGTAAATAGCTGTTGGGTGCATAGGGGTATTCATTGGGTAGGATTCTCCCGCCGACAAAAAGGTCTTGATCGCCATCATTGTCAAAATCTACGGCTTTTACGACAGATCCACTGGAGGTAAAATCAGGTAAATTGTTTTCTGATTTGACAAAATTTCCTTTTCCCTGATTGATATAAAGTCGGTCTTTAAGGGCAGTATCTGTTTTTTCAAACTCATTTCCACCACTGACTACATAGAGATCCAAGTCTTTGTCACCATCTGCATCAAAAAATAAAGCTCCCATATCTTCTGAGGTAGCATCGACTTGAAGATCAATTTGATTGGATCTGACAAAACCACCTTGGATTTGTAAGAAAATTCCTCCAACGGCACCCTTAGCTCCTCCGATAAAAGCATCCTCTAATCCATCACCATTGACATCGCCAACAGCGAGTTTTGGCCCCAAAGTAGAAAGCATATGTGGAAGCATGATCTCTCTTTTAAAATCGTTGTAATTGTTTTCTTTATGCGTAAAGTCAACAGCTTTTACTTCCTCAAAAAGTTTGTTTTTGGGCGGATTGCTCCTTTTGACATCAAGAGTGGCGTTCTTCTGAAATAAAGTTAATTTTTGATTGGGTTGAACTGCCGTTATAATCTGCTTTTTTTGGTTTGGCCAAATGACTTCCACCCGATCAATAATCTTAGATTTCCCAACCCCAAAGTTTAGGTTAAAATCTACAGAGGATTGATAACCTCTTGTGTTAAACATTTCCTGAATTTGAGTCATACCTCCCGCGGTTACCTTCACTTTGGCCCCTATGCCCATAGTGTTTTTTCCCATTCCCTTTAAAGCAATTTTTAAATGATTGTTTTGGGTGAATTTTTCTGAATTGTTCTGGTAGATGAATACTTGATTTTCAAGATTTGTAACTATCAGATCCATATCTCCGTCATTGTTTAAATCTGCATATGCGGCAGCATTTGAAAAGGTTTTCTGGTCAATACCCCAATCATTATTCATTTTGGTAAATGTCAAATCACCATTATTTTTATAGGTATAGTTTTCCTCTAAAATAGAAGGCATTTTATCAATTAATTCAGTAAGTTTCATTTTCACATTATTCTTTCTTTCATTAATTTTTTCTTGAACTATATAGTTTAAAAAATCCATGTTGGTATAATCTTTTAAATAACCATTGGTGATGAAAAGATCTTTGTAACCATCATTATCTAAGTCGGTAAAAAGCGAAGCCCAACTCCAATCGGTATTGGAAACACCTGAATACTGTCCAATCTCTGAAAAATACTCTCCTCCTCGATTGAGTTGTAACATATTTCTCATCGTCTGATTATAAAAACCATTCTGCTTGAGATGATTAAGTTTTTCATAATTATCCGGACCTGATGTCATTTTAATCCTATGATTTCCTTCAGGTAGCATATCTAAGGCCATAATATCGGTAAAACCATCATTATTAAAATCAGCAATATCAGAACCCATTGAATATAGTGGTGTATGGCCAATATAGTCTTCCAATCCTTCTGTAAAGGTACCATCTCCATTATTCAGATATAAATAGTCTTGTTCGTTAAAATCATTCGAAACATAGATATCAGCGAATCCGTCATTATTAATATCTGATAGAGCAATACCCAATCCAAATCCGAGAATATTAGAAATTAATCCCGAATCGTCAGTTACATCAACAAATTTACCGTTGTCATTTCTTAATAATTTATCAGAATATGCATAATTTTTTACTTTTTTATGATAATTAGTCATTTTTCCAAGTGTTGAATATTCTAGAACTGAATGATTTAGCACATAAAGATCTAAGTCTCCATCATTATCATAATCAAAAAAAGCACCCTGCGTAGTGAAACCCGAATCATCAACTCCATATTTCTTACCCATCTCTGTAAAAGTCAGATCTCCATTATTAATAAATAGCAGATTCCTTCTTTTTTTAGGATTACTCGCTGCAGAACGACATACATAGATATCTACTAAACCGTCACCATTAACATCGGCCATGGTGGTACCAGTATTCCATAGTCCTTCAGCAAAAACTCCTGCATCCTGAGCAATTTCTTTAAATTTAAAATTACCTTGATTAAGATATAATCTACTGCCCACCATATTTCCAGT
>JAQCBK010000014.1 GCA_027621505.1 Bacteroidota bacterium
ATGAAAGCTCTGGAGGCGGAAAATCTTCGGTATTCAAAACATCCGAAAATTCTTGAATAAAGAAATTATAAATTTTATAATCTGAAGAAATGTAAAAATTGTGGAGGAAGTTTTCAAAGATTTTAATTTCCTCCTCAAAGTCACTATTGTTTTTATCCTCTTTGGAATTGTTGTCCATATCGCTGCTCATGACAATTTGATCGCTGTCTGCGATGGAGTCCAAAAGCATAAAAGCATTGGAAAGTTGACCCAATATCAAAAAAAGCACAAAATACTTCGTGGCTGAATTTTTAATATTTGTAGAGGCTTTCAATGAATAAAATTTTAACGCAAATTACACAAAAATAAATCATCAACTCAGGCTTACGCTTTTAAAAATATCTTAAAAATTTTGGCTTTTTTATTAAATGTACTTTCTAGTAGCAATATTCGTCACCAATTTCATAGCTTTTATATATCTCCTCAGAAACTTTTCCTGAAACATAGTTACTATTTAATCCTACGGTGTTTATATTGTTGGCTTGTGGAGTGGCGTAGTAATTGGCTCGAAAGTAAAAGTAAAAATTTCCTCTCTCCTCCTGCTTATCACGAATAATATCACATTGTTTTTCTTTTGCACAGGAAAACAAAAGGATCACCAATATCAAATAATAAAACCTCATTAAAAAACAAATATCTCCATCCAATGATGCTGGTCCATCAATAAAAAAATTATTTTTACAAAAATAGCGAATTAACCCATATACTAACCGAACACCTTGGTTTTAGAATTATTAAATGAAGAATAAAAAAACTGACAGTATCCAATTTGGAGAGGGTAATTTTCTGAGAGCATTTGTAGACTATTGCATTCAACTACTCAATGAAAACCCATCGTTTTCTGGTAGGGTAGACTTGGTTCAACCCATACCTCAAGGAATGATTGAAACCCTGCAAAAACAGGGTGGTAAATATCATCTTTTTCAAGAAGGGGTAAAGGGTGGAAAAACTATCCGAGAAACCAAATTAATCGATTGTATAGGGCAAATGATCAATCCCTATAAGGATTTCGAATCTTTCCTCAAACTTGGGGAAAATGAGCATTTGACATTTATCTTTTCCAATACTACCGAAGCAGGAATTGCTTTGGATACCGATGACCTTTTTGCCGGCCATCCCCCCAACTCTTTTCCTGCCAAACTGACATTATTGTTATACCGGCGTTATCAAAAATTCAATGGCGACCCTACAAAAGTTTTGCATATTCTCCCTTGCGAATTGATAGAAAAAAATGGTGCCCGACTCAAAGAAATTATCCTGACCCTATGTGATGAATGGCAACTGGAGGATCAGTTTAAGTCTTGGATCAAAGAAAATCAGTTTTACAATACATTGGTGGACAGAATCGTACCAGGTTTCCCAAAAGAAAATTTGGATTATTATAAAAAAGCCGCTGGCTTTGACGATCAACTGATGGTCACCTGCGAGCCCTTTTTTCTTTGGGTAATAGAAGGAGACAACAAATTATTAGAGATCTTTCCTGTAGATCAATTGGAAAACATCGACGTGAAGGTCGTTCCCGACTTGGGTATTTACCGAACTCGAAAGGTTCGCATCCTCAATGGTAGTCACACCACATTGGTGCCAGTGGGATTGCTCCACGGAGTCCTAACAGTATCTGAATCATTGCAAGATGATTTTTTAAAAAACTTCCTTACCAAAGCCCTTTTTGAAGAGATCATTCGCAGCGTGGATTTTGACAGACAGGCCTTAGAGGATTATGCTCAATCCGTTCTAGAACGTTTTTCGAACCCCTTCATTAACCACCAATTGGAATCGATTGCGTTGAATTCCATTTCAAAATTCAAGGTTAGGGTTTTACCCAGCTTATTGTCCTATTATGAAAAAAATAGAATGCCCCCCGCACATCTTTCTTTTGCTTTGGGAGCGCTGATTTATTTTTATGGGAAAGAAGTTTCGGGCCATTCCTTTTCCCTGAAAGATGATGCGGCTAACCTCTCATTTTTTGATGAAATTTGGAAAGACAATTCCATCGATAACATCGTTCAAAAAACATTATCCAATACGGGGCTTTGGGATCAGGATTTGACCAAAATAAAACCCATCAAAGATCAAGTCAGCCTCTCACTCAAGGCCATTTCCACAAATCTCAAAATCAGTGAAGCCTACGAGGTTTACATCAAATCATAAGTCATGAACAAAGCCATTAAAATCAACCCACAGGACAATCTTATCGTCGCTTTAGAAAATCTTAAAAAAGGTGAAGTAATTGAATTGGATCAACAACAAATTACGCTCTCTGAAGACATCCAACAAAAACATAAATTTGCCGAAAGGGCAATACATAAGGGGGAGGTGTTGATCATGTATGGGGTAAAAGTTGGGATTGCCAATCAAGAGATTTCCAAAGGAGCGGCATTGACCACAAAAAATATGGACAACGCTTTCAATGATGATATAAGCTTTGAAAAAACAGGAAAATTTAGCCCTAAAATCAACGCCAATGGAAAGCGGTTCTTTATGGGTTACCCCCGTAAAGACGGGAGCGTAGGAACCCAAAATATTTGGCTGTTCTTCCCTTTGGTCTTTTGTGAGAATAGAAATGTAGAGCTCCTCAAAACGGTTTTCGAAAGAGAATTTTATCCCGATCAACTCTCAGAACATCAGCATTTTTTGAGAACGATTCTTCAGGGAAAATCGGATGAAATAGAGATCCCGCAACCCAAAAATCCTTTTCCAAACGTCGAGTTAAGGTTCATCACCCATCATGGTGGTTGTGGGGGAAGCAGAGCCGATGCCACCGTTTTGGGAAAATTATTGGCAGGTTATGTCAACAATCCCAATGTAGCAGGGGCAACGCTCTTGAGCTTGGGTTGCCAAAACCTGGAAATCGACCTGTTTATGGAGCAGCTCAAAAACATCAATGTAAATTTTGATAAACCGCTACTGATCTTTGACCAGCAAAAAGTTGGGAACGGACAAAATCTAATCCAAACGGTCATCAAGGACTCATTGGTTGAAATTGAAAAAGCCAACAAAATCCAAAGAGAAAAAACCCCGCTCTCTCAGCTTACCATAGGTTTAGAGTGCGGAGGCTCCGATGGCTTTTCAGGTATTTCTGCCAATCCCACCTTGGGTGCCACCACAGATAAGTTAGTGGCCGAGGGGGGAAGCGCCATATTATCCGAATTTCCCGAGCTAAGGGGAGTCGAACAAGAACTCGTGGATCGGTGTACCGAGCTTTCAAGTGCAAAAAAATTCATTCACCTGATGCAGGGCTACGAAAGTAAGGTCATGATCTCTGGAACTGACTTTAGTGCCAATCCCTCACCTGGAAATATCAAAGACGGACTCATTACCGACGCCATGAAATCGGCAGGAGCAGCCAAAAAAGGAGGCAGTTCTCCTATTGTTGATGTTTTAGATTATGGAGAGTATTTTACAAACAAGGGACTGAATTTGCTTTGCACCCCGGGAAATGATGTGGAAAGTACCACCGCAATGGCTGGCTCCGGTGCCAACTTGATCCTTTTTACTACTGGTCTTGGAACACCAACGGGTAATCCCATAACCCCTGTTATTAAAGTATCCTCCAATACTGCCTTGTATCACAAAATGGAGGATATCATTGACTTCAATACCGGTACTATCATTGAAGGTTCCCAGTCTCTGGATGAGTTGTCGGAAGATTTGCTGGAGTTCATTATCAAAGTGGCCAGTGGAGAAATTATTACCAAAGCTTCCCTCAATAGGCAGTTCGATTTTCTCCCGTGGAAACGCGATATTTCCCTCTAGTTTTAAAAAAAAAGTTCATTGGGCTTTAATTCATACAACAAGCTGTGATTGAATCAAAAAATTAAGTATTTTTAAAGATCGAAAAATAAATAAAATGAAGAAAAATCAATCCAAATCAAGAAGAAATTTTATCAAAAAGACAGGAATGATTGGAACTGGGGTATTTATTGTTCCTCGTCACGTTCTGGGTGGACAAGGTTTCACTGCCCCCAGTGATCAGTTGGCATTGGCTGCCATAGGGTCTGGAGGAAAGGGAACTTCAGACATTAGCAATGCCTACCAAAATGGAAAAAACAGGGTGGTTGCCCTTTGTGATGTAGATCCTGAAAGAGCAAAAAGTGCTTATACCAAACACGCAGATGCCCCCAAGTACGTGGATTACAGGGAAATGCTCGATAAAGAAAAAAATATCGATGCACTTACGATTTCAACCCCTGACCACAATCATGCCAAAATTGCCTACGACTGCATGAACAGGGGAATCCATGTTTATGTTCAAAAACCACTTACCCATACCATCGCTGAGGCAAGACTTCTGGCGCAAACCGCTGAAAAAAAGAAAATTGTTACCCAAATGGGTAATCAAGGAGGATCCAGTATTGGCGTTCCCAAAGTTCAAGAGTGGATCGATCAAAATAAAATTGGTAAGGTACATACCATTTATGCGTGGACCAATCGTCCCGTTTGGCCACAAGGGATCAATCATCCCAGTGCCAACGTTGCCAAAAAACCCGATTCATTAAACTGGGATTTATGGTTGGGAACTGCAAAATCTAAACCTTACTCTCCTGGCTTACACCCCTTCGATTGGAGAGGTTTTTGGGAATACGGAACTGGCGCATTGGGTGACATTGGATGCCATACCCTTGATGCGCCATACAAAACATTACAATTGGGTTATCCTAGCAGTGTAGAATGTACTGCTACCAATGTATTCAAAAAAATGTGGACGCCAGAGTACACCCCTGAGGGCTGTCCGATCTCATCTATGGTTACTTTGGAATACAAAAATTCCCCTCACAATAAAGATGGTATCAAGCTCATTTGGATGGATGGTGGACTTACTCCCACCATTCCCGAAGAAATAGAAGAGGAATTCATCATGGACTTTGATATGGGAAATTCGAGCGGAATCATGATGATAGGAGCCAAAGGAGTAATTACCACAGAAATTTACGCCAATAATCCCACCTTATACATAAAAGGTGAAGATCCTGTAGTATTTGACACCAACAATCAACCCAATGTAAATGATGTACACGCTGCTGCCTGGACCGAAGCTTGTAAGGCTGGTTTCAATAGCAAAGAGCACAAAGCGCTCACTTCATCCTTTGATTACTCAGGACCCTTTACAGAAACTGTAATTATGGGGAACCTTGCCCTTCGCAGTAGAGATCTTAGAGAAGTTGTTGGCACCCGAAATAACGGAAGAGAGATCATCAAATACTATGGAAGAAAGAAACTTCTGTGGGATGGTGAGAACATGAAAATCAAAAACTTGGAAGAAGCCAATGCCTTTGTAAGTAAAGAATACCGTCAAGGATGGGGACTCCCCATTTGATTTTCTTTTTTTAAATATTACACTTAAACAGGAATAACAACTCCATTTGTTATTCCTGTTTTATCTTTGAGCCATGAATCATACTGAGAAATTCGTTCCCATTAAAAATCACTTTGAATCATTTGGTTACCGTATGGAGGATTTCGATTTCGATCGACCCTGGGGAGGGTTTTTGGTCATCGACGAAAATCAAGCACAAAAATTTGCAGATCAATTTTTTGAAGGAATCGATATTGAAGAATTGAAAATAGGAGGAAAACTCAGTCCCAAAATCCTAATTGTTAATCCCAATGCCCGACTTTCGTGGCAATACCACCATCGTCGTGCAGAGATCTGGAGAGTCTATCAAGGCACTGTTGGAATCATCCGATCACATGATGACAATCAAAATCCACTGATCACTCTTAAAGAAGGTGATCAAGTCAAACTCCAAAAAGGAGAGCGTCACCGGCTCATTGGCTTGGACCAATTGGCCTTGGTCGCTGAAATTTGGCAGCATACCGATCCCAAGCATCCCTCCAATGAAGAGGATATCGTGAGGCTTCAAGACGACTTCGGTCGCTGATCCTGAACATTTTGTTCATAGACTGTTGAAACTTAACCCTAAAGTTGATATTCATTTTATTTTTAGTTAACACCAATATTGTTGCTTTGAATAAAAGTTTAAAAATGAAAATCGATATTGCTCACTACAAGATCTGCTTGGTAAATAACGTTGCCATTCAAAAAAAGATTGAGTATCTTTTGAGGGAAGAATTCAAGAGTTATTGCAAAAAGAAAAAAATAACTTATGAGGATTCGGACGAAATGGAGGACGATTATAAGGAAGTATTGGATACTTCAATGAAAACGCTCCTTCATGATTTGAATGACTGGTAAAAAACTTTGATATGCTCAAATTATATTCAAAAGCAATCTTGCTATTGCTTTCTGCGACCCCTTTGTTCTCTTTTTCCCAAGATCAAGCCTTTTTTAAGGCTCCAGGGGATACCTCACTCGTCAGTACCGATCTTCATATCCATACTACTTTTTCAGATGGTTCCGTTTGGCCCAACATCAGAGTAGAGGAAGCCTTAAAGGAGGGATTGGATTTGATCTCTATAACGGATCACCTGGAGTACCAACCCCATAAATCCGATTTGCCCAACCCGGATAGAAATCGCTCCTATGATATTGCAAACAAAACCGCCGAGGGTAATGCACTGAGCGTGATAAGAGGGGCTGAAATCACCCGATCCATGCCTCCTGGACATATCAATGCCGTTTTTATCAAAGATGCCAATCGCCTTTTGTTTCCCGATGACCCCTTAGCAGGCATTGAAGAAGCCAATCGCCAAAAAGCATTTGTGTTTTGGAACCACCCCAATTGGGAGGCCCATCGCAAAGACGGTATTGCAAGGCTGGATCCCATGCACCAAGAACTGATCGAAAAAAAACTCTTGCACGGCATTGAAGTAGTTAATTTCACCACCTTTTCTGAAGAGGCCATTGAAATAGCCCTAGAAAATGGTCTGACGATGGTTGGAACTTCAGACATACACAAATTAACCGCCTGGGATTTTGAAATACCAAAAGGAGGGCACCGTCCCATGACTTTTGTTTTGTCTAAAAACAAAAGTGAAGCGGAGGTCAAAAAGGCACTTTTTGAAGGGAAAACCATGATTTGGTTTAAAGATTTATTGATTGGAAAGGAAGTGCACCTAAAACAAGTAATTGTTTCCAATCTAACAGCCTCCTCTCCTGTATATTCAGATGATAAATTGATCGCAAAAGTGACATTGAAAAACCACTCGGCCAATCCCCTTCTTCTCAGATATAAGGGGCCCTTTACCTTTCATGAAGACGGTGATGTTTTTGAGATTGAAGCTTACGGTGAAAAAAACTTACTCATCAAAACACTTGAAAAAAAATCAGTTATCAAACTGCCCTTTGAACTTCTCAATGGCATTGTTGGAAAGAAAAAATATTTAAATTTTGAAATTCAAACCCAATAGTTTTTTACCCTCTATTTTTTACATCCTCGCCCTGCTGCTTTTGAGTTATTGCTCCAAAGACAACAATGCCCTTTCAGCCCAAACCATTATTGACGAAGTACAATTGCCTAGAAAAATTAACGAAACCTCTGGATTAGAATTTTTCAATCAGCACTTTCTCACCCACAATGACTCAGGAGGTTCGCCCACACTCTATGCGTTTAATCAAAGGGGGGAAATATTGCAAGAATACAATATCGCCGATGCTGAAAACAACGACTGGGAGGACATCACAAAAGATGAAAATTTTATATACATCTCAGACAGTGGAAACAACCAGGGAAACAGAAAAAATCTGAACATCCTGATCGTCAATCCTGATAATGATTTTGAAAAAGTAGGGAGCATTGCTTTCCGTTATCGTGACCAAGAAAATTTTGATAAGAAAAAGCGACATCCTTATGATGCTGAGGCTCTTATCGCTACTCCAAAGGCCCTGGTTTTGTTTTCCAAAAACAGATCCACCGAAACTACCGAATTGTACTCCATTCCCAAAATGAGTGGAAATTACATACTGAGTCCATTAAAATCTTTTGATGTGCAATCCCTTATCACCGGCGGCGATTACAACCACACACTGCAAATGGTTGCACTGGTGGGCTACAACTTTGGTGGAGAACAATTCTTATATACCCTCTCTGGCTTCAATTTGGAGTCGATGGATCAAGTTCAAGTTCAAAAATATCGACTGCCGCTGGATGGAAAACAAATTGAAGCCATCAAAATCATCGATCAAAACACCTTTTGGATTACCAGTGAAGACGAGGGCATTGGTTATCCAATCCTCTATAAAATCAAGATCTGAGGGACTATTGTCCCACCAAATAAGTTTCGATACGCTCAAATATTTTTTTGGAATCAAATTGATCGCTAACAAAAGATTTGCCAGCTTTACCCATCGCTTTTCTCTTATCGGGCTGATCGTATAAATAGGCAATTTTATCGCAAAATGCTCTTACATCATTGGGGGGAGTCAAAAAACCACTTGCTTCGGATATTACCTCTCTGTTACTACTGACATCAAATGCGATAACGGGAAGTTCACACAAGGAAGCCTCGACAATCACATAGCCAAATCCCTCCCAGAGTGAGGGCAAAAGAAACACATCGGAAGACATCAATAAACGCTTGGGATTGTCCAAAAATCCCAAAAAACGAAACTGTTCCTCCAATTGATTTTCTTCCACTGCAAACTTGAGCAAGGACTCCTGAGCACCTTTTCCCCCAATCAAGATTTCAAAGGGGATTCCTTTTTTCTTTAACGCCAATGCAACGGGAATCAAAAACTCAAAATTCTTTTGCGGCTCCAGACGACCCAAAGCCCCCAAAACCATAGAGGATTTATCCTTGGGTTGGATGGGTTCAAAACCCTTATCCAAAAAGCCTTGAATTTCAATACCATTGGGGATCACTTTGATTTTATTCGGGTCTACCAATGAGGAACCGTTGGACAAAATGGCTCGCTTGGTGGCTTGTGAGTTGGTCAAAATCCCAGTAACCACCTTTTGGTAGAGGTATCGGTTAATGAAATAATTCCTGACATTTCGGTCACTCCCCCTTCTAAATATAATATTTTTTACCCCTGCTAATTTTGCTGCTATGCCCCCACACTTTAGATCACGAGAAAGATTCAAAACCAAGGTATCAATTTTTTGGGATTGAAATACCTTGACCAATTTGGTCAAAACGAAAGGGTTGAGCACACTGAGATTTTTTAAGACGATGTAAAAAACAGGAATTCCTTCTGCTTCAGCGCGATTTCCCAGAACAGCTCCTGGAAGGGTAATGATCATCACCCGATGACCTTTTTCTCTGAGGTAGAGTGCGATGTCCAAGTGCCAACGCTCTCCTCCACCCCACTCGTTTACAGTATTAAAAAAACAAAATGATTTCAAGATTAATAAATATAGTAAATAAGTATAGAGGAGGGCAAAAAGGATCAATCTCTTTTTTGATAAATCTTGGTAAAATGATATTCAAAGACCGATTTTTTTTGAAAGATCAACTCCCAGTTCTCAAGACTGTCAAGTACTTCGGTATTTCTGATATTGGTCAAAAGGTAAGCATTGGGGTGTTGGGCCGCATATGCTTCAATTTCATCGGTATCATTGACCACTGGAAAGGTCCTTTGGTAGTTGAATGGAAAGGCAGGATCCATGCGCTGATAAACAAAAAAGTCCTGGTTTTTTCCTAATAATTTTGTGGCTTGACTCACCGGATTGATTTCGTTCAATTGGGGGTAAACGTAGCCAAAGAGGAGCATTGCCAGTATCATCCAACCAAAACCTAGGGTATAAAACCATTGTTTGTGTTTTTTGAATATCAAGAAAAGCGAAGCCAAAAGGCTAATTATCGCCGTTGGGACTAAGGCATATCCCAGATGATAGACCTGTTTGAGATTGGAATCCATTTGTAGTCCAATTAAAGCAGCTAACGGAAGGCTCAGTGTTAGTAGCATTAATAAAATCAAACTGAGTCGATTCCAACCTTGGTCAACTCGATCTATCTTTTTATCGAAATAATTCCCCAATAGAAGGGCCAAAAAAGGATAACAGGGCATGGTATAATTGGGAAGTTTGGTGGAGGACATACTAAAAAAAACAATGAATACCATTCCGACAATCAGGCAAAAGAGAAAAATGGGGTTTTTGGCTTTTCGGAAAGCCCATCGAATGGCCTGAGGCAGATAAAAAGAAAAGGGCATTAGACCCAATAGGACATATCCTAGGGTAACAAAAAAAGGACCCCCATGACCTTCCATCGTCTCTGAAAAACGTTGGAGATTGTGAACCAAAAAGAAGCCCCGCGTCCAAGCACCGTCCGTTTCAATATGAATCAACCAATACCAAGGGAGCGCAATGAGAAGTACCCCCAAAAGTCCGGTAATGGGTTGGTAATCAAACACTTTTTTGAGTTCTCCCCTAAAAATCAGAAAAAGGGCAACGGCTAATCCCGGAAGTGCAACCGCCACGGGGCCTTTGGACAAAACGCCCAACCCAAGCAAAAAATAAAAGGAGAACAAATAAAGGCTTTTTCGGGTTTTGTAGTAGCGGAAAAAACTAAATAGTGCAACACTGCAAAAAAAGATGAGGTAGGGATCAGGGACTGCCAACTGGAATTGTTGCATAAAGAAAAAAGCACTGACCAAAACATACAAGCTTGCTCTGGCTGTTTTTTTTCCAAAAAAATCATGTGCGAAATTATAAGTGAAGAAAACCGTAAGGAGGGCAAAAACCGCCGAAAAGAACCGGGCTCCAAAAGCATTGATCCCGAAAATTTTAAACCCCAGCATCATAAAAAAGTACTGCATGGGAGGTTTGTCCACAAATAAGGAACCGTTGAAAGTTGGGATCCAATAATTCCCAGAAACAAACATTTCTCTGGCAGCCTCAACAAATTTTGACTCGTCCAAAATATAGACTGGGGAAGCATTCAGGAAAGCGAATTGAATCAAGATCAGGAGCATGAAAATGATCCATTCAAAAGCATAATTGGGATTCAGTCTATTCAGACGCATGGAGCATGTTAGGGAAAATCGCTACCCTCTTTTTAGTTTTTCGATAGATGATCCGATCGGCTATATATTTTCCGACAAAAATTGATATCAAACCAATACTGATCCCCACAATGACATCTGCCACAAAATGCTGAAAAAGAAATATTCTAGAAAAACCGCCTAACAAAATCACGGCAAAAAGTAGTCTTCTAAAAAACTCGTGTTTACAATAACGCATAAAATAAAAACCTACCACTGCTACTGTAGCCGTATGCCCCGAGGGAAATGATCTAAAGTGATGAAAACGGATATCAAAACGTTCCAAAAGGGAACTGCCAGATTCTATTCCGAAAAATTCAACTGGACGTGGAGCCGCATAGAAAAAAAGGTTTTTCATTAGCGTAACCACCACAATCATAAACAAGGCAGAAAATAGAAAATGCAACAACTCTTCTTGGATTTTTCTGCTTTTTCGCATGAGATACCTCGTCCACAGTAAAGCCAAAACAATCAACATGATCCATCCATCCCCCAACAGGGTAATCCATTTGAAAAATGGAAACAGGGATGGAAACTCAAATAAATTGATCCGCTGCTCAATGGTTCCCTTGGGCAATAGCAATAGGGGAATAAAGAACGGTAGGCAAAAAGCAAAGTTTCGATAAAATAAATTCTGGTGGGTATAATTCATTGGGAGAGGCATTAAATTCGGTTTTTGACTTGTAAATAAAATCTTACAAACAACAGAATCACACACAAAATGGAACCCAAGGGCAAAAGCCAAACCAAAATAAAAATGGAATACAATTTCGATCCTTTTAGGGTATCAATTTCCTTTAGCGCCTTAAAAAATGAGACGGAAGTTTTGGGGTTACTACTCATGGCTTGGGGCTTATATAATCTAATATTAGACCGAGATCAACCAATTTATAATTCTGATTTTCGGTACCGTTATCTCCATCCTGTGCTATAAAAATCCCTTGGGGGAAAAGCCCAGATGAAAAGGTGCTGAGGTCTATACCATCCGTATCTTCAACAGCATCTACACCATTAAAGTTACCAATTCTGAATCCACCGAGAAACTTTTTGGATTTTCTGTCCACTATACCATAGGCGTTATTCCCTTGAATTGATATGAAAATCATTCCTTCACCATCGGGTCTTTCCATCAGAGTAACACCCTCAAAATCCGCTAATAACTGATCGTTGTCTGTAGCAATCAAAAGCTGAAACGCTTCAGCTTTCCATGGATGCGCATTGACTTCCCACAAACCCACGTTCTCCTCCGCAAAATAGAGCTTTCCATAGTATTCATCCGCCACCATGCCCTCTACTATGGATTTTACCTTGAGTGTTCTCAACAATTTTAAGTCGGGCAGGTCGCCTTTGAGTACAAACATCCACTGCTGGATTCTTCCTTTTTTATCACTGAGAAATACATACTTGTGGCGCTCACCCCTATAAAAGGTGATTCCATATACATCCCTTAATTCCGGGCAGGGGGAAATTGTTTTTGTCTAAAACCCTACCTTTGATAAGGTTGGTTTGAGCTTGAGTAATACCTATTGTTAAAAAAGCGGATAAGAATAAAAGATGTATTTTTTTCATGATTATATTTTACGCAAAAGTAGATTTGGATTGAGGCCGTTCTGTTATCAGAATTTTATTGATTTGTTAATTCAAAATCATTATATGGTTGCTTATTTAAACTGAATGTAAAGTCGTTTTGAAAAACCAAATACCAAGTCAACAATGAACCCGTCTTCCGACCCATCGCAGATGAAAAAAAAAGAAATGAAGGTATTGATCATCCAACAAAAAATGATTGGGGATGTACTGATCAGTACTTTGTTGTGCAAAAATCTCAAGTTGTGGAACCCTAAAATCCATATTGATTTTGTGGCCAATCGACACACCTTGGATGTTATTCGTCACAACCCCTACATAGATGAAATCATCATATTTGAGGATCATTTCAAAAAAGATAAGATGGGACTTTTCCGTTTTTTACTTCAAGGTCGAAAACTCAAATATGATTATATCATTGATGCCTATGGGAAACTGGAAAGTCTATTGATCTGCCTGTTCACACCCGCCACCCTAAAAATAGGCTATAAAAAAATCCATACCTCCTTGATTTATGACAAATGCATTAAAATTTTGAAAGTTCAAGAGGATGGCCTCCAATTGTCTATTAAAAATAGGCTACGATTGTTAGAGCCTATAATGGGAAAACATCCTAAGAATAGCGGAGTAGAAATTCATCTCAGTCCAGAGGAAATATCAGCCGCAAGAAAAAAAATGGATCTTGTATTGGGCAAAGGAAAGGAAGCCATAATGGTTTCTGCCATAGGAAGTAGTAGCAACAAAACCTACCCATTTGACTATTTGGCACAACTAATGGATATGGCTTTTGATACCGCCAAACTGCCTTTTATTCTCAATTATCGCCCCGATCAAGAAGGTCAGATCAACCAATTGATGGAAAAACTTCAACCCGCCACCAGAAAAGCAGTTTTTAAGGCCCTTACCCCCGATTCACTTCGCGATTATATGGCAACCGTTTACCATTGTAAAGCCGCTGTTGGCAATGAAGGAGGAGCCATCAATATTGCCAAAGGCTTCGACAAACCCACTTTTGCCATTTTTTCACCCTTGATTGATCCCTCGGGATGGCATACCGAGATTCCAAATAAATGTATAGCCGTAAGCCTCAAGGCATTTTATCCAGATGCAATAGATCACTTGAAACACCAAAAACTTGCAAAAGACAGGCAGAAACTCCATAAATTGTACAGTATGTTAAAACCTGAGCTGTTCCAAAAGCAATGGATTGACTTTTTTAAAAGACATGGAACAAGGTCTAATTAATATAGTAAGTAGTTTGAGGCTTTTTTTCTAAAAAAATCAAAAAATCTTCATAATTAGAGGGGCTTAGGTCGTTGGATTTAAAAATTTTGAATTAGTTTTGGGTATTGATTAATTCTTTGAATTGATTTATGATTAATATTAGGGCACCTTTTATTTGGTGCCCTTTTTTTGAATTTTAACTTCCATTTAACCTCTCTTTACCAATTCTTTAACAATTCAATGACTACTTTTACTACAACACTTTAATAAGCTTCATTTTTTTTTGGTTAATTGGTTTAACCCGTCATTTTTTAGGTAGTACATGGCGGGTTTTTTTATTGGGTAGGTTTAATTACTGAGAGATCTCGTATTCAAATTCCCAATTGGGATCATCCAATCGGTTGATAATATAAGAAATGGTAATTTCTTCACCCTTGGCAATGGGTGCTAGCGCCTGAATCCGAATGTGACTCAGCTTTCCCATCTGTTGATCTTCTTCTGAAACGATAGCTTTGCAATTCGGAATTTCGTGATGATTGATAAATCCCCCTAAAGGTAATCGAATGTATCCATCTGGAAAGCGTTTGTCAAAAATATGGGAAATCCCCAAATCAAAGCCCTTTGGTAAATCTCGGGTAGCAAATACCCCAAGCCCCTCAATTTTGCTTTCTTTAATGGTCAAAAATTCGGGCAACGGACGCCAATTCGTCTTTTTTATCATTGCACACTCATTTATATATCAGATTGTCTTCTGTTCTTTTCGACGGTGTTTTTCCTGCTTTTACTTACAGTAAAATTACCCAAATAAACTTATCCATACATCAAAAGATCATTTTTAATCCATTGAATCTGACTGTTTAATACTGCTTTAAGATGGATCTCAAAACAGGCTCGTAGGCATCGGCATAACGCACCATGCCGAGATCGTTGGGGTGAGAACCATCGGTGGCCGCCTCTCCGTCTTCACCCAAAAGATAATCACCATCCAAGTAATAGAGATTTCCAATCCCTGCATTCATTAATGCAACATAGGCTTTTTTGAGTGCCATTCTGCTTTTTTGGTGATGGATTTTTCTTTTGGGAAAAAACGAAGTGTTGGTAAAGCTTCGATCCTCCACCAAAAGTATGGGGGTATTGTCGTGGGACGCCCTGATTTTTTTAACCAGTGGAACTGCTCGTTCTGAAACAGTAGTTTCATTCATGTTGGGGAGACAATCAATTACGTAGGCACAAGGGTCTAACTCTGACAATAGCGAGGCAACTTCTATTTCCATCCGTCCGTTGCCGGAAAAACCAAGGTTGATGGTGGGTCGTCTTAGCCTTCTCCCCAGTATGGCAGGAAAAGCCATCCCAGGCCTTGAGGCACAAGCGCCGTGCATGATCGAGGTGCCATAAAACAGAATGGGACGCTCCTGTCGTGGAGCCAGTGGGGAAAACTTACTCCCTTTAGGAACCCCTACTTCCAAATCATCAATTCCATTATACAATGGCAAATAAAGGGTATATCGACGTGTTCCAGGACTTAAACCTTCAGCGATGGCAGTATCCATCTTTTGCTTGTCGGGCATAACAACAGCTACCCATCGGTCGATCCCCTGGCCATCCTCTGCATAGAGGTCCAAACCACTCACTCCAGTGGCAGGCATATGAGGCATTGCTAACCTTTCAGAGGATAGCTTATAACGAACATAGATATTGGGCGAATCACTGACAAAACGCATGCACATCCCCGCCGAATGGCGCGACAAATTCCATACGGGATCCCTTACCACACCTTCTGCTTTCGAGGGCAAACGATCAAAAAAACGCTTGGTGTTTGTCCAACCCTTTCCTTCAACCCCAATTTCCTTGACGTCAAACCAATTGATCTCTTCAAGGGTCACTAGGGTGGATTGAGCAAACAAGCTCGGGGCGAGACCCATGCTGATGGCACCGCCAATGAGTTGGGTGGTAAATTGACGTCGGTTGTAGTTTTGTCTTTTCATGATTTGACATTTTGTATTTTAAACAACTATTCAATACAATATACAATGAATTATTCTATTGAATGGACTTTTCGGCAGAAGCGCCATTGGATTTTCCACTGAACAAAGCCACAAAAAGACTCCCATAAAGTGAATGAACCAAACTGGAGATGGCGGAGGGTATGGCCACTGCAGGATTGACGAAGTTTTCTTTGGCCAATACCACTCCCAAACCTGAATTTTGCATTCCCACCTCCACCGAAATCGTTCGGCTTACGGCTTCATCTTTCAGTAAAATTTTACTCAAAAAATAACCTAAAAGGAATCCGATCAAATGTAAAATCATGATGGAAAAAATCAATGATAATCCCGAACTGAGAATGATTTCTTTCCCCTGACCGATAATACTGGCTACAATTAGTGAAATCAGAATCACTGCCAATGAGGGTGAATAAAACTGAATCTTTTGAGTGTGATGCGTCAATCGTGCATTGAGGAAAACACCCAATACAACAGGAACCAAAATCACCTTAAGGGTACTGTAAAACAGCCCCACCGCATTCACGTCTATTTCATTGCCGGAGAGACTGCTGGTCAACAAAGGGGTCATCACGATGGCTGCCATGGTGGAGAGTGCTGTCAAGCTAACAGAAAGTGCCAAGTTGGAACGCGACAGATATACAATAACATTAGAGGCTGTCCCTCCAGGACAACTAGAAACCAGGATCAAACCAACAGCAAAAAAAGGGGGTAGATCAAATAAAATACCCAAAAGCCAGCCAAAAAAAGGCATCACAGAAAATTGTAACAATAAACCAGTAAGCACCCATTTGGGCGTTTGGGTTACCCGACGAAAATCCTCCAACCTCAGGCTAAGCCCCATTCCTAACATGATGCCCCCCAAGCCAAGGGTAATCCATTGTCCCGAAAACCATGTAAAAATAGGGGGATGGTACAAGGCCAAGCAAGAGGCTGATAAAACAATCCAAGGAAAAGCCCCTGGTATGTATCTAAAAATATTCAAGGATTATTGTGTTCTGGAAGTCCATATCTCGTGGAATGGATCTCCTTTACTGCTAAAACCCTTGTGATACCAATCCGCTCCTTTCCTTTGATACTCAAAATCCAATACGATCCCTACTTTATTGTCATCTCTAGAAAAATAATCTATGTTTTCGGTATAGGTTCCATCAGATGCAGTGTATCTGCCACCGCCTGTTCCATAAAAGGAAAAAGTAGCTGTATCATATGCAATCCATTGGAAATAGCCCGCTACCAATATTTTCATTGTTTTTCTGGGCCGTTCGGTATCTCTTCTCCGTTCTTGATCTCCCATAACCCGGCCAGCCATCAACCATTTACCATTTAGGGGTAATGCCTTTTCGGAGACCCTCTTCCAATGATCTGTTTTTTCAATCACAATATTTTTTAGGCTGTCTTTGGGAAAATTGGAATTGAACTCCAAATCAACCTCCAATTGATCTCCCTTTTTTTGGTAAAACCCTCCCACGGTTTTGATAAATTGATTGGAGTTGGTGGTAAATTGTGTTTCTACATAATAAACGTCATCCATCAAAATACGGTGATTGATCGATTGTCCATTTTCAAAAGTTTGATAGGAGAAAACTTGTCCCAAGGCAACTTGATGAATGAGAGAGAATAGTGCAAAAAAAGTAAAGATGTTATTTTTCATTATGGGATTTTTTATAAGTTTGGAAATTACAAGAGCTCAAACGTCTTTAAATTTATTAAATTGAACTAAATTTAACCTCAATATTTATATGAAAAAATTTAACCTCAGCCTTTTCTTCATCCTATGGATGGGCTGTCTGTTCATTTACGGACAGAAAGTAGCTTTTGAAGAATACGATCTCGATAACGGGCTTCATGTGATTCTTCATCAAGACAATTCCGTACCCATCGTAACTACCTCCGTATTGTACCATGTGGGTTCAAAAGACGAAAATCCGGAGAGAACTGGTTTTGCTCATTTTTTTGAACACCTTTTGTTTGAAGGGACCCAAAACATTCCCAAAGGAAAATGGTTCAGTCTCGTCACTGGTAATGGTGGTTCCAACAATGCCTACACCACGGATGATTTTACCTACTACTATGAGAATTTTCCTTCAAACAATCTGAAACTTGGACTTTGGATGGAATCGGAACGTATGCTCCACCCCATCATAGACCAAGGGGGAGTGGACACCCAAAACGAAGTGGTCAAAGAGGAAAAACGCATGCGTTACGACAACAGTCCCTATGGTAAATGGAACGAGGAGGTAAAGTCCTATTTGTACAAAGTTCACCCCTACCGCCAGACCACCATCGGTAAAATGGAACATTTGGATGCTGCTACACTGGAGGAATTTATGGCCTTCAACAAAAAATATTATATCCCCAACAATGCTGTATTGACTGTGGCTGGAGATATTGACATTCCTCAGACCAAAAAATGGATCGACGATTATTTTGGCCCCATTCCCAAAGGACCAGAAATTGTAAGAAAATTTCCAAAAGAAAATCCCATCACAGCAACCATCAAGGCAGAAGCCTTTGATCCCAATATTCAAATTCCCGCTATTTTTTTGGCCTACAGAACACCAGGGCGAAATTCTAGGGATGCCCGGGTATTGGATGTCATCTCTACCTACCTCAGCCAAGGAAAAAGCTCCAAGCTTTACAAAAAATTGGTGGACGATCAAAAGATGTCTCTTCAAGTCGCAGCCTTTAATATGAATGATGAGGACTACAGTACCTATGTCATTTTAAGCTTGCCCCTGGGCGAAACCCAGCTTGAAACTTTGGTTACTGAAATCGATGAGGAGGTCGAAAAAATTCAAAAAGAACTGATCTCCGAAAAAGACTACCAAAAGCTACAAAATCAGTTTGAAAGTGATTTTGTAAGTTCCAATGCTACCATCGAAGGAGTGGCCAATTCACTGGCGGAATACTATGTTTTTTACGATGGTGACACCAACCTCATCAACAAAGAATTGGATCTCTACAAATCCATCACCCGTGAGGAGATCAGAACCGTAGCTCAAAAATACCTCAGTCCCAACCAACGATTGGAGTTACGCTATCTCCCCGAACCACAAAAAGAAGAAAAATGAAAAAAGCCCTAATACTATTGACCAGTGTTGCCTTTTTTGGCCTCACCCAAGCACAAGTGGACCGATCCGTCCAACCTCAGCCAGGGCCTGCTCCCGAAATTAACTTCGGTACCCCCCAAGAACACCAATTCAAAAACGGGCTGACCTTGATGGTCGTTGAAAATCACAAATTGCCTCAAGTTTCTGTTTCCCTCAGGGTAGACAATCCCCTTTATGTAGAGGGTGAAAAAAAAGGCTTATCAGGACTCTTGAGCAGTATGATGGGAAAAGGATCAAAAAACATCCCCAAAGATGATTTTGATGAGGAAGTCGATTTTATGGGAGCAAGTTTAAGTGTAAGTTCAGAAGGAGCCTATGCCAATTCATTAAAACGCTATTTTCCAAGGGTCTTTGAGATGATGGCCGATGCTACTTTATATCCCGATTTTCTCGCTGACGAATTTCAAAAAGAGGTGGACAAAACCTTAGAGGGTTTAAAAGCTTCTGAAAAAGATGTTAAAACTGCCGCAAGAAGGGTAGAGAACCTTCTTTCCTATGGCAAAGACCATCCCTTTGGAGAATATGTTTCGGAAGAAAGTATCAATAGGGTTACCATAGATGACTTGGAAAAATTGTATCAAAAAAACTTCCACGCTCAAAATGCTTATATCACCATCGTAGGAGATATCGATTTTCAAACTGCAAAAAAACTCACCCAAAAATATTTTGGCAAATGGGCCAAAGGCACAGTCACCTCTTCGTCTTTTCCCAAGCCAGAAAACGTTTCCCAAACGCAAATTGCCTTTGTTGAAATGCCCAATGCGGTCCAATCTGAGGTCTCGGTCGTCAGTACTGCCAACTTGGATAGGAACAATCCCGATTATTATGCACTGACCATAGCCAACCAAATCTTGGGGGGCGGTGGAGAGGCTCGGCTGTTCCTCAATTTGAGAGAAGACAAGGGCTATACCTATGGTTCTTATTCCCGTTTTGACATCAACCACAAAACCAAATCCCGAATGCGGGCTTTTGCTGCAGTGCGCAATGCAGTCACCGATAGTGCTGTGGTAGAATTACTCTATGAAATTGATCGGATGAGTAAAGAAATGGTGACCGAAGAAGAACTGAAACTGGTCAAAGAAAAATATGCTGGTTCCCTGATCCGTTCCATGGAGGATCCTGAGAACATCGCCAACTTCGCCTACAACACCAAGACACAAAATTTACCTCCCAATTTCTACAACAACCTTTTAAAAAATATACAAAAGGTAACAATAGAAGACATCTCCAATGTCTCCAAAAAATACTTTAACCCCGCTTCAATGCAGGTAGTTGTCACTGGAAAAGGGAGTGATATTTTGACCCCATTGGAAAATGTATCCTTCAATGGCCAAAAGCTAAAAGTGCTTTATTATGACAAATACGGCAAGCCTACGGACCGACCCGAATTTTCCAAACCCCTGCCAGAGGGCATCACCGCCAAGAGTGTGATGGACGGCTATATCGAAGCCATTGGCGGAAGGGCAAGACTGGAAGCGATAAAAACCAAGGCCACCATTTCGGAAGCCAGTATGCAAGGAATGACCATACAGGTATCCAACCGGCAAACCGCCAAAAAGCAAATGCGGGTGGAGGTGAGCATGATGGGCAATGTCATGCAAAAAATGGTCATCAATTCTTCCAAAGGCTACAATGAAATGCAAGGACAAAAAATAGAGCTCAAAGGGAAAGAGTTTGAGAATGCGCTCAAGGATGCAGCCTTATTTCCCGAATTGGAAGTAGATCCCAACCAAATCTCTTTAAAAGGTATTGCTGTCGTTGACGGTAAAGACGCTTATGAAATTCAGTGGTCGGACAATAAAAGTAATTATTATGCGGTCGATGATTTTCTAAAAATTCAAATGGTTGAAACCATGGAAATGGGAGGGCAAGTTCAATCCTCTACCACTTCCTTTAGTAATTATAAGGCTGTTGAAGGCATAAGCTTCCCCCATACCGTTCAACAGAATATGGGGCCTCAAAAAATGGATTTTCAAGTAAAATCAATCCTCCTTAACGAACCAATGGAAGACAGTTTGTTTAAATAAAATTTCACCCACACTAAAAAAAGCTGTTTTAAAAAACAGCTTTTTTTATACCATGAAGTATGAGTTTAGAAGCCACAGAAAATAAATAAGATCAAGATGAATGAATCTATTGTTTGTGGATAACATAAAGTACTTATTTCACTTGCTGTTTGTCATGGTGATGCTCCTAACTGCCAGCTTTCCGAGGGTTATATATATTCAAAAAGAGGAAAGACGAAATCAATCCGCCGAATGGCAACTGGTATGGGAAGATGATTTTAATACCGGAGGAAAAGTGATACAAAGTCCAGGGACTTTTGACCACGTAGGACACGGATTTTTTAATCCAACAAATCAAACCACAGCGGGACAAACACTTCACGGAGACCACGCTACGGTTTTCTATCAAATACCAACCCAAGCAAAGAATTTTCCTTTGGTGTTTTGGCACGGATATGGTCAATCAATGAGAACGTGGCAGACAACGCCAGACGATAGAAAAGTATTCCAATCCATTTTCTTACAAAAGAAATACTCCGTTTATTTAGTTGACCAGCCAAGACGTGGACAATCCGGAAGGAGCACTAAACCCATAACAATGTCGGCAAATACTGACGATCAACTTTGGTTTGGGATCTTTAGGCTTGGCGTTAACAATGATTTTTATCCTGACATTCAATTCTCTAAAGACCCTGAAGCTCTCAATCAATTTTATCGTCAAATCACCCCTGATACAGGCCCATTGGATATTGAATTAAATATAAACACAATATCAATATTATTTGACAAGATAGGACCTGGTATATTGGTTACTCACTCTCACAGTGGCGGACAAGGTTGGCTCACAGCCTTGAGAAATAACAACATAAAGGCTATCGTATGTTTTGAACCAGGGAGCAACTTTGTTTTTCCAGAAAATGAAGTTCCAAATTCAATTCCTTATCTTGGTGGAAAACTGTCTGCAAGAGGAGTTACAATGAACGTTTTCAAAAAATTGACTAAAATCCCAATAGTGATCTACTATGGCGACTATATTCCAAGCGAGAGAGTATTCGACAACCCTGGCCAAGAACAATGGCGTGCTGCCTTGGAAATGGCCAAAAAATGGACAGCCGTTGTTAATAAATATGGTGGAGATGTTACTCTTGTCCATTTGCCTGAAAAAGGAATAAAAGGGAATACTCATTTCCCAATGTCAGATTTAAACAATAAAATAATTGCCGATTTAATGCATCAATGGTTAGAAACTAAAAACTTAAATTAAATGAAATATTCCGTTTTATTATGGCTAATACTCGTCTCATTGTCAGTATTTTCTCAAAATTCCGACTATAAAGTGTCTTCATACCTAACAGAAGGGACTAAAGCGCCCAATACGCATTACATCGGAGAAGCTTGGTTGAATGCGATTATCCACAACGATGCTGAATTGGGTTATAATATCACTAAAGCAACTTTTAAAGCCAACGCTACCTTGGATTGGCACAAACACGGTTCTGTACAAGTGTTAATAGTTGTAGATGGACAAGCCTATTATCAGGAGAGAGGAAAAGAACCCATAATTCTGAAAAAAGGGGATGTGATTCAATGCAAAAAGAATACGGAACACTGGCATTCATCAACCAAAGTTAGTGATGTTACCTATTTGGCTTTATATGGTGGCGGACAACCAACGACTTGGACTGAAGTAGTTACACAAGAATATTACGATGAAGTTGCCGAAAAACTAAAAAATAATTGACCTTATAAAACCTATGTAGAGAATCGAAAAGCTGTTGCTCCATCACCTTAATTAGTATTATCTTTAACCTATGAAAAAACCACTAAACCTATTGCTGTTGATCGGATTGGTTGTTTTCGCCGCCTGTAAAAACAATACAAGTCCGAAAACCGTTACGGTGGCAAGCAGTGCCGCCAAGACCATTGAGACTTCTTTCCAAAAAGCCCAGCCCATGACCATGAGTATCGAAGGCATGGTATGCGCTATGGGTTGTGCCGCAGTGATTGAAAAAAATCTTAACAAAACCGCAGGTATCAAAGAAGCCCAAGTTGATTTTGAAACCAAAAAAGCAACCCTAATTTTTGATGCGGCCCTACTCAGTCCCAAAGAAGTGACTCAGGTCGTCCTCAATACTGGAGACGCTTATACGGTTACAGACTTTAAACTGTTGGACTAATTTTTCCAGCGCAAGCTTTCCATTAAGTGAACCACGTCTCGCTCTATGTATTTTGCGGCAGGCATGATGGAATCGTAATTGGGGCGGGAATAGAAATAGAGTGAACCCATCAAAAAATGATCGGTGGAATCGGTGAGGAAAAATTGCAACTGAGAGGCAGCATTCCCCACCACCGAAAATAGCGTCCCATACACTCTTTTCTCAGGAGCCATAAAAACCCTTTCTGGGATTTCCTCCGCCTTGATCATGTGTTTTCCCGGTAATTGATAGGCATCATTGAGTAGGGAATCAATATTTTCATCAACCGCCACATAGGATAAATACAAAGTGGCTTTCATTTTGGGGTAATACAAATCGGGGGCTGTTTGGGTTAGGCCTTTCAATCTTGCACTGCTGTTGTACTCGAATGTAAAGGGAAAGCTCGGTAAAATTGGTGTGTAGGAAGGGTCGGGATAATCGAGTCGTAACAGGGCTTTGGGTTTGGGCTGTTGTAAACTTTCGCAACCCACCCCAATAATGGCCCAGAGAATATAAACTACTTTGATAGGACGGCTTCGCCTCATGCTTTTTCGGGTAAAATGACCTTTAATCTTTTGATCCTTTTGCGATCTGCAGATTCTACGACAAACTGATACCCTTTAAATTGAATGACTTGTCCTATTTTGGGAAAAGCTTGCGCCACCTCCAATACAAAGCCTGCAATTGACTCAGACTCCCCCTTGGCTTTTTCAAAGATATCTTCCTCCTCCAATTCAATGACCTTATAAAAATCTTTAAGGCTGATCTTGGCATCAAAAACATAAGTGTGGCTGTCTAGTTTGGAATAAATCAATTCATCATCGTCAAATTCATCGCTTATGTCCCCCACAATCTCTTCGATTACGTCTTCTAAGGTGATCACTCCAGAGGTCCCTCCATATTCATCGACCACCACGGCCAAATGGATTTTTTTCAGCTGGAACTCTTTTAACAAATCGTCCAGTTTTTTGTTCTCAGGCACATAAAATGCCGGTTTTAAAAGCTTTTGCCATTTGAACCCTGACTTTTCCAAATGAGGTAATAAATCTTTTGTGTAGAGAATGCCCACCACATGATCCATATTATCAGAATAGACTGGAACACGGGAAAATCCTTTCTCAAGGATCATCGGAACAATATCCTTCATGCCCATCTCCTCTGATAATGCAAAGACATCAATTCTTGGGCACATGATTTGCTTGGTTTCTGTGTTTCCAAAACTTACAATACCCTGTAAAATTTTCTGTTCCTCCTTAGTTGTATCCTCTTCATTGGTGAGCTCCAAAGCTTGAGACAATTTATCTACAGAAAACTGATTGTTTTTTTGAGCCAATCGCGATTCCATAAATCGAGTGATCTTACTCATGGGGATGGTGAGAAAAAATAAAAAATAACGATCAATGGAGTAAATGGGAAGGGCCATGGTTTTGGAGAAATTCAGCGCATTTCGGTTGGCATAAACCTTGGGTAGGATTTCCCCAAAAAATAGAATCAAAAAGGTAACAACACCAATTTCAATCAAAAGCACCACCAGAGGGTTTTCGATCCGATGAAAGAGTTCCTCCCCTACTGATGCAAAAAGTAATACGATGGCAATATTGATAAAGTTGTTGGTGATCAGAATGGTCGCCAAAAGGCGCTTGGGGAATTTAAGCATCTTTTGGATGATTTCCATTCGTCGAGATTTGCTCTGTTCTTCCGATTCTAATTGCTCTCGGGTAAGAGAAAAAAAAGCAACCTCAGCACCAGAAACCAGCCCTGAGGCTACCAATAACAATAAAAGCGTAGCAAACTGAATCAACATCGGCCCTTGGACGTCAAGGAAAAGAGTCAGTAAACTTAAAGGGTCAGGATCCAATTATTTGCTTCTTTTTAAAATGGAAGATCACTTTCCGGGGGATTATCTTCCACAACAGGAGGAGTAGAAGCTGGATTTGAATCGTTAGGAGCGTCATTCTTTTTGGTTGATAAAAAAGTAAATTCGTCTACGATTACTTCTGTGGTATAGCGATCTTTTTGTTCCTGATCTTGCCACTTTCTTGTTTTTATCCGTCCTTCTACAAAGATTTTGTCCCCTTTACTAAGGTACTTTTCACAAATCTCAGCCGCCTTGTTTCTCAATACAATATTGTGCCAATCTGTATTGGTGACTTTTTCTCCTGAGGTCTTGTTGGTGTAAACTTCATTGGTCGCAAGTGGGAATCTTCCCACACAACCTCCACCATCGAAATAATGCATTTTTACATCATCACCGAGGTGGCCAATTAACATAACTTTGTTTAACGTGCCGTTCATGATAAAAGATTTTTGGATTAGTTATCCAAATGTAATGAATCACAATCAGTTGGAAAAAAAAATATCTCTAAAATTTTGGAGTGCTTTGGGCATGGGGTAGTCGCTTATTTGGTTCATGGTAATGGACAAGTTTTCACTGCTGCTGAGTTTTACAATCCAAAAATTAATTTCCAAATGTTGATGGGTAAGTTTGTGTAAAATCGCTTGTTTATTCCATTTTTTCAACTGATAATCAGACTTGATGTCGAATTGATCCAACAAGCTTTTTAATTCCTTTTGGGTAAATTTCTTTTGATTTTTAAACGTTTCAATCAGTGGAAATTGGTAAAGATTTTGCCAAATACCTTTTCCATGTCTTTTCTCCAAAAGGGTGTTATTAGCACTGTCAACCAATACAAAAAAATGGAAGTAACGGTTTTTTATTTTTACTTTTTTGGCCTTAATGGGGAGAAGGTCTACTTTTCCACGCTTATAGGCCAAGCATTCGTTCTTGAATGGACAGCCCTCACAATCGGGACTTTTGGGCACACACTGAAGCGCACCAAATTCCATCATAGCTTGGTTAAACTCCCCTGGAGAAGCCCCCTTCATTAAAGATTGTGCTTTTGCTTTGAAATATTGATGTGCCTTTGAAGTATCTATGGGATGATGCATTCCAAAAATTCTGGACAATACCCGATACACATTCCCATCAACTACTGCTTGCTCCTGACCAAAACAAATGGAGGCAATGGCACTGGCCGTATAATCGCCAATACCCTTCAATCGCTTGATTTGGTGAAAGTCATCAGGAAATTTTCCGCCGTAATGTTCTGAAATTATTTTTGCAGTGGCATGCAAATTTCGGGCTCTGGAGTAATACCCAAGCCCTTGCCAAAGCTTCATAACATGGTCCTCAGGTGCATTGGCAAGCGCTTGAACATCGGGATAGGTTGAAATAAATTTTTGGTAATAGGGCAGTCCTTGTTGGGCCCTGGTCTGTTGCAAGATAATTTCTGAAAGCCACACACTGTAAGGATTTTTGTTCTCCCTCCAGGGGAATGGTCTTCGATTCTCATCAAACCATGACAAAATTTTTTCTTGGAAATTCAACAGATTTATATATAATAATGACCCAAAAAGGCAAACAAATATAAAAAGGTAATACTGAATGAATTATCATTTAAATTTTTATATTTGCAATCCTTTAATCTATATACAAATACAAATAAATCAATAATGACAAAAGCTGATATCGTTGCCAATATATCTGATCAGCTGGGGATAGATAAGACGGATGTCCAAGCCACAGTGGAAATGTTTATGAAAGAAATAAAAGGCTCCCTAGAAAACGGTGAAAATGTTTACCTTCGAGGTTTTGGTAGTTTTATTATTAAAACCCGAGCTGAAAAAACGGGGAGAAATATTTCCAAGAATATAGCGGTAAAAATTCCTGCACACAATATTCCAGCCTTTAAACCGGCCAAAGTTTTTTTAAATGGTGTAAAATCTAAGGTGGAAGTTGCATAAAATAAATTACAAATTCATACATAAAGTTTAACTATGCCAAGTGGTAAAAAAAGAAAAAGGCATAAGGTAGCCACGCACAAACGTAAAAAGCGTAGAAGAGCCAACCGCCACAAGAAAAAATAGTGTTTGGATACACACTTAAAAGATTCTCCAAAGTTCATTGAAATTGATACTGCATAGCCAGTATCTTCAGGAAAATCCTGAAAATTTATTGTTTAACAACGACTCGCTTTATGCCAGTCGTATTTAAAATTCGTCAGAGTGAATAAAGAACTAATTATACGATCGAATTCCTCTGCTGTTGATTTTGCCTTGCTCAAGGATGGAAAGTTAATTGAGCTGAACAAAGAAGTAGATAATAACAAGTTTTCTGTAGGCGATATCTATGTCGCCAAAATCAGGAAGCCCATTTCTGGACTCAATGCCGCTTTTGTTGGTGTAGGTTTCGAAAAAGATGGTTTTTTACATTACCATGATTTGGGACCCAATCTTCCTTCTTTATTAAAATTTTTCAAACAACTAAACTCAGGTAGAACCAAAGATTATTCATTAAAGAATTTTCGTTTCGAAAAAGAAATCCCCAAAGACGGGTCTATTCAAGATTACATCAAACCCCAGCAAAATATTCTTGTTCAGATTGTCAAAGAGCCGATTTCAACCAAAGGCCCTAGAGTCAGCTCCGAGCTGTCATTGGCCGGAAGATTTATGGTGCTCATTCCCTTTTCAGACAGAGTCTCCATTTCTCAAAAAATTGAAAGCAATGCCGAAAAAAATCGCCTAAAAAAACTGGTGAATAGCATTCGCCCTAAAGGATTTGGCGTTATCATAAGAACAGTAGCCAAAGACCAAAAGGTCAAAGAATTGGATGCCGATTTACAAGGTTTATTATCTAGGTGGAAAAACTTGTGTCAAAAGTTTATCAGTGTTGACCAATTTCCAACCAAGATTCTCAGTGAAATCAATCGGTCTTCATCTCTACTTAGAGATATTTTCGATAACGAATTTACCGGCATACACGTCGATGATCTTGAAATGCAAATAGAAATTAAGGAGTACCTCAAAACCATTGCTCCCGATAAGGTATCCATTGTAAAGCATTTCAATAACAAAGCCATCCCTATTTTTGATCATTTTGGCATTGAGAGACAAATTAAAACGTCCTTTGGTACCACCGTTTCTATGCAAAAAGGGGCCTATTTGGTCATCGAACATACTGAAGCACTTCATGTCATAGATGTTAACAGTGGTAACCGTTCTAACAAGGCCAAATCTCAAGAACAAACGGCACTTGAAGTTAATCTTATTGCAGCCAGTGAAATTGCAAGACAATTAAGATTAAGAGATATGGGAGGAATAATAGTCGTTGACTTTATTGATCTCAATACCAACGAAAATCGAAAAAAATTATTTGATCACCTTCGTAAAGAGATGGAGAATGACAGAACCAAACACAAAATTCTGCCTCCATCACGTTTTGGACTGATTCAAATTACTCGTCAGAGGGTTCGACCAGAGATGAATATTAAAACACGTGAGCCCAACCCCAATAAAAATGGAGAGGTAGAGGCTCCCATTATTTTAATTGACAAAATCAACACAGAGCTCGACAAAATCGTCGAGAACAGGCACAATAAAAATAAAAAGTTGCATTTGCACCTTCATCCCTTTATCGCTGCCTATTTAACCAGCGGATTCCCCTCCATCCGGAACAGCTGGTATTTTAAACACAAAAAGTGGGTGCGTATCGTACCCCGAGATGCTTTCTTGTATCTGGAGTTCCGTTTTTTGGATGAAAACAAAAGACTTCTCCGAACCAAATAGCCAAAAACCGCCTTGCAAACAAGGCGGTTTTTTTATGCTTTACTGGAAAGGGATCCCCCGAGCTTTTTCTTTTTGGGTCGACGAACTCCGTTGCTCCCTTTAATGATTTTACCTCGCTTTGTCTTTTTGTCTCCTTTGCCCATTCATTAAGATTTAACGTCTTAATGTAATTAAATAAAAGTGGAGCTGTTTCTCAAGCCCAAAAACTTATTAATTTTGGACATGCCTAATCCTCCCTTGGTATTGACAGAAATTCAAAAAAAACTGGAACATTATTGTGCCTATCAGGAACGTTGTCATCAAGAGGTGGAACAAAAGCTAAAACAACTGGGGGTGTACGGAACCCCTGCAGATCAAGTGATTTCATCCTTGATCGAACAAAATTATCTCAACGAGACCCGTTTTGCAGCGCACTTTGTTAGCGGAAAGTTTAGCATCAAAAAATGGGGTAAAAATCGACTCATCAGAGCGCTCAAACAACGCAATATTTCCGAATGGAACATCCAAAATGCATTGAAAGAAATTTCTGATACCGCCTATCGAGATTGCGGTCGTGCCTTGACAGAAAAGCTTTGGGAAGCCCATCGAAATCGCCCATTGGAGGAACAAAAGAAAAAGGTTTGGAATGCCATGCAGTACAGGGGTTGGGAAACCGAAATCGTCATGGAGCATATCCTCCGGTTGGAGCATCAAAAGGAATAACGCAAGCCCAATAGTCCATTCCCCTTGGGCATCGGAACCAAATTGGACTCCCAATATTCAGTATTGAAAATGTTGTTAAAATAGACACTCACTTCCAATTGATCTAAGGTCCATCTGCCAGAAGCATCTATTACAGCGTATTCATCCCCTGAGGTTCTAATAACATTCTTGAAGACAACATAGGTGCTAAAATTTTTATAAAGGGGGAAATAATAGCCAGCAATGAAATGGTGTTTTAAGTCATTATTAATGGAATAGCGGGAAAATTTATAGCCGCTATCTTCCAAGCTATTTTCCAAGTAGGAATAGCTTAATTTAAACTCATGGGTAAGCGTCCTAACCGGAATTCGATGCATGATTTCCAAATCGATTCCACGGGTATTGACCTGCTGTATGTTTTCTGCCCTAAATAGAGTGCTCTCGTCATCACTATTCTTAACAAAATCTATAAGATTCTTAGCCTTGCGGTTATAAAAGGCTAATGAAGCTGTGACTTTTGGATTGGCAAAACGGAGCCCTATTTCATTGGAAGTGGCTTTCTCAGGTTTTAAATCGGGGTTACCCAAAGTGGTCCTGTCTGAGTAATAGAGATCGGTAAATGTAGGAATACGAAAGGTAGCCCCAGCATTGGCATACAACCTGAGCTTGGGGTTGATTTGCCATCCCAAGTCGATCCCAGGAAAGCTGTGGGTTCCAAAATCAGAAAAATAATTGGCTGTAATCCCTGGTGTAATGTCAACACTATTGTTCAATAAATAGAAGCGGTGCTCCAAAAAGAAGTTCATCATGGTTCGGTTGCGATTCCCCAAATTATTGCTTCGGATACTGACTTTAGAAATATCAACACCCATACCCGTCAATCCCCAATCCGATGCTACAGAGGTATCAAAAGCTGCCCCTACTTTATTGGTGACATGGAGGTTGCGGTATATTTCGGGTTTGTTGCGAATGTATTCGTACATGTCCTGTCCCCTCCGCCAATACACTTTTGGCTTGAAAATCCAAGCACCTTTGGTGCGTCTTTGGGAAATTGAAATCAGACTGGCTTGGGTTTCCTCATATTGTTCTGTTGCCGATGGGGAGACGTAAAAGCCATTGGCGCCAAATTTACGCCCCGAGAAAGAGGCGATCATTTCCAGTGGGGTTTTATGACGGTTAAAGCTGGATTTGACGAAGAATTGATGGTGGTCGTAGTCCGTATTATAGCGGTAACCATCGGAAGTGTTTTGAGACAAAAATCCGATCACACTGGTTCTTTCGGAAGTATTTCCAACAAAAATGGAACCATTGGTTTGATCAAAGTTTCCTTTTTGTAAATCAAGAGTGAAGGTTTGAGGAATGTCTTTTTTGGTAACTATATTTATAGCTCCTGTAAAGGCATTTTGACCATACGCTCTAGCAGCAGGTCCTTTGATGATTTCAATGCGTTCAATCATTTGCGGAGGGGGGAGAAAGTTAAGGGTGTGGTGACCCGTCTGAGCATCGTCTAGTTTAATTCCGTCAATCAGCAAAAGGGTTTGGTCGAAAGTACCTCCACGAATGTTAAGATCGGCTTGCGCTGCTCCTGCTCCCCTTCTTTTGATGTCCACTCCTGCTACTTGTTGCAAAAGATCGACCACATGGGTAACCCCACTCTGGCGAATTTGATCAGCAGTTAGGACTTGAACAGTTTTGGAATTTTGGGTAAAAGGGGTCTCCAATCGGTTGGAAGAAAGGATGATTTCGTTCAGTTGTTGGGTGGAAAGGCTGTCAGTGGGCTTGCTGTTTTGAGCAAAAAGCAAATGACCAACCATAACAAGGCAAAAAGGTATATTGACTTGATTTCTTTTCAAGAGAAAATTAATCTGCGAGGAGAATCAATTTATTGTCTCTCATTTCAACGGTTCCAGAATTAATTTCAAACCATGTGGTATTGGGATCCTGTTGCTTGAACTTGATTTTGACAGTTTCGTCCAAATCCATTTTTCCTGAAATTTTAACGGTTCCTTCCTTTAGGGTCGATACAATGGGAGCGTGGTTATTGAGCATTTGAAAAGAACCAGAGGTTCCCGGAACGATTACCGACTCTACTTCACCACTGAATAGAGTGGCTTCGGGGGATACAATTTCTAAGTGCATTATACTTCGGCTAACATTTTTTCACCGGCCTCTATGGCATCTTCGATGGTTCCTTTCAGGTTAAAGGCGGCTTCGGGCAGGTGGTCTAATTCCCCGTCCATGATCATATTAAATCCTTTGATGGTATCTTTGATATCAACCAATACTCCAGGAATCCCTGTAAATTGTTCTGCCACGTGGAAGGGTTGTGAAAGAAAACGTTGCACCCTTCTTGCTCTGGATACAGCCAGTTTGTCTTCCTCGGAAAGCTCCTCCATTCCCAAAATGGCGATGATGTCTTGAAGTTCTTTGTAACGTTGCAACAATTCCTTCACCCTCTGGGCACATTTGTAATGTTCATCACCCAAAATATCTGCGGTCAAAATCCTGGAGGTAGAATCCAAAGGATCTACTGCGGGATAAATTCCCAACTCTGCAATTTTACGGGACAAAACGGTAGTGGCATCTAAGTGCGCAAAGGTAGTTGCTGGTGCAGGGTCGGTGAGGTCATCAGCTGGAACATATACGGCCTGTACAGAGGTGATTGACCCTTTTTTGGTGGAGGTAATTCTCTCCTGCATGGCGCCCATTTCTGTGGCCAAAGTCGGCTGGTATCCCACCGCCGAGGGCATACGTCCCAACAGGGCGGAAACCTCTGAACCGGCTTGGGTAAATCGGAAAATATTATCGACAAAGAAAAGCACGTCTTTTCCTTGTCCATCTCCTGCACCGTCTCTGAAATATTCTGCTATGGTCAAACCAGAAAGTGCAACTCGCGCTCTCGCTCCAGGAGGCTCATTCATTTGTCCAAATACAAAGGTGGCTTTGGAATCGAGCATGGCTTTTTTGTCCACTTTGGTCAAATCCCAACCCCCTTCTTCCATGGAGTGCAAGAAATCATCTCCATATTTAATAATACCAGATTCCAACATCTCACGTAAAAGGTCGTTTCCTTCTCTGGTTCTTTCGCCTACTCCAGCAAAAACAGAAAGTCCTCCGTGTCCTTTGGCGATGTTGTTAATGAGTTCCTGAATCAAAACAGTTTTTCCTACTCCAGCTCCACCAAATAAGCCAATCTTTCCTCCTTTGGCGTAGGGTTCGATCAAATCAATGACCTTGATCCCTGTGAACAGCACTTCGGTAGACGTCGAAAGGTCTTCAAAGGCCGGAGCCTGGCGGTGAATGGGGAGTCCATTGTCTTTTTCTTTGGGTAAGTTTCCAAGCCCGTCGATGGCATCTCCAATAACGTTGAACAATCTACCGTAAACTTCTTCGCCTATTGGCATTTGGATGGGGCTTCCTGTGGCTTTTACGCTCGTTCCACGAGATAAACCATCAGTAGAGTCCATCGATACGGTTCTGACGGTATTCTCCCCTATGTGGGACTGCACTTCGAGTACCAGTTGGGTGCCATCAGATTTTGAAATTTCAAGGGAGTCATAAATGTTGGGAAGCACATTGTCTTCTCCTGAAAATGTTACATCTACTACTGGACCGATGATTTGTGAAACAACACCCTCAGTTTTAGCCATATTTTAAATTTATGTTTTGGTAAAATTTTCGAATTCAGTTGCAAATATACTGTAAAAAGTAGTATTGAACATTTAATTTTACCAACAAAAAAAGGCATTCAAAATTGAATGCCTTTAATTTGATTTGTATTAAATTTTAAAAGTCAAAATTGATAGAAGCATAATACAGAGAGCCAATTTTACCCCCACCTAATACACTGAAATATTCCTTACCAGTAATGTTATTTCCACCAACTTTAAATGTTGCTTTCAAGGAGGGAACATCATATGAGACTTGAGCGTCTAAAACCGTTCTGGCATCGATCATACCGTCTACAAATGAAGCTTCGTAGAGATATTCAGAGGTGTAACGACCAGATAAATTAAAACTCAGTTTATTGAAATCTCCTAGAATTCCAGCCTTAAGGTTGTGTTCGGGTGTGTTAAATCCGGCCTCAAAAGTAGATCCAATAGCTGGGTTGAAATCAAGTTTGTTGTAATCATATATCACATTCATCGTAAACTTGTCGGATAGTTTCTTGATCATCTCAGCACTTAATCCATAAGTTTTCATATCAACATCTGCATTAGAATCCGCTTGATAGATAGCAAAATTCCCTGTTGGAAGGAAGTTTTGAAGTGTTACCCCTTGCAAACCAATGGCGGGAACGTAAACATCTGTAGATCCAATTTTATCGTTGTAAATACTGTAATATGCTGAAATATCAAAACTAAATCCAGACTTCTGATACCTGTAACCAACATCATATGAGGTAATTTTCTCAGCATGAACATTATCTAAACTAACGGCTTGACCTAGACGATTGTATGCATTATTGAAGACAAAATCTCCAGTAAACTGGAATGGTGTTCCATTAGACAGTACAACTGCTCCCTTATATCTACCAATGTTATCAGGTGAAGTACCAAATAAGGTTACGTCTCCAGCGAATAAACCAATGTACTGATCTTGGTTGGTAGGATTTCTAAATCCGGTTTGATATGAAACTCTAAAGTTACGGTTTTGGTCTAGTTTGATGAGTGCTGCAATTCTGGGAGTAATGTTAGCATCAAAGAATTCGTGCTTATCAACTCTTAATGAAGCTGTCAAATTCACTTTATCATTAAATATCCTTGTCACCGCTTGGCCATAAGCACCTAGCTCGGTGTACTCAATTGGGCCATCTTGATCGGAATATATGGTTCCTTTCGAATTAAGTTCAGTTTTTCTCATTGATCCTCCAACTAAAAAATCTGTCTTTTCAGACAAACCGGACAAATCATAATTTAGTTCATAGTTGTAAGTCTTTGTATCATCAAAAATACCTGCTCCAGGATTAGCACTTACAACAGGAAGATTGTTATTAATTGCACCATTAAATGCGGTTTCAAATGCTGAAGTTCCAGGCATTAACATTCCTTGGTTAGCGGCTTGTCTTGCCGCGTTGTGGGCAAACATTGTGTTTCCTCCGGGTAAGCCCGTTAGTTGATTGATTGAAGTCCCACCCATCATAATATGAGGAGCAATCACATTTTGAATGAGTCCTCCAATACCTAATAAACTACCAGGAAGTCCGTTTGCTTGTGCTAAAGCTCCCATGTATGTTAAGTTATAGTTTGCAAACCAACCTTGATAGCCATTCAACGTACCTAAACCAGCAGCAGATAAGTCAGCTGTATTTGAAGTAGGGTGATTGGCAACAATTGCAGCCGCTGCAGACAATTGATAACTATCCCCATCTTTTTCCCTGGTGTAATATGCCCTAAAATTCAACCTACCAGAGTCGATTTGAAGTTTGTGTTGTTCAATTTGAAACCCTTTAATTGCATATCTTCCAAAACCTTGTAATGGAGAATCCCCTGCACCAATTAATGATGAAAGGCTTATTTCTGTTTTAGAATTTGGGCGAAAATGTATTGCAAATAAACCTCTGGAATTTTCAGCATTATTTGATACCATATCGCTGTCCTTATATCCTGTACTCATTACAGTGTCAAAATATTCTGGAGCCGCTGCCGCAAGTATACCAGCAGCAGGGTTTAATCGACCCACCAAACCCCATGTAAAGGCACTGGGAAATGCTCTCTCTCCATAAATATTTAAACCATTATAATCTGGTGCTTGTTTTGAATAATTTGGATCTATTTCTTGACCAACAATAGGCTGATGAGCGAACTCCCCAGGCATCCACTCGGTTCCTTTCTTGTGGTTTAATGATGCTTTTATGGCCCATTTCTCCCCAAGTTTAGTGGCCAACCTCACACCAATATCCGTGAAAGTGTTTTGACCTGCAACTTCTTGTTCTGTAACACCTGTTCTGTAATAGGCACTAATCCCCTCGTGTTCGAAAGGATTTTTACTGTTCAAAAACAAAATTCCTTTGTAAGCATCAGCTCCATACAATGCGGAAGCAGGACCCGGAATAACCTCTGCACTTTGAACATCAAGCTCATTAAGCCCAACCAAGTTACCCATTGCAAAACCAAACAATGGGGACATATTGTTCATCATATCCACCAAAGTAACAAATCCTTCATTGTACACCGTTGCAAATCCTCTAGTAACTACTTGATTTATAAATAGCCCACCTTGTTGAAGTTGAATTCCTTTGACATTTTCCAGACCATTAAAATAATCTGCAGAGGGTGTTTGACTAATTTGTTTTGCGGTATACTTTTCAACTGTTATCGGAGACTCAAAGATTTTTTGAGCGAATCTTGAAGCAGAAACGACAATTTCATCCAAAGCATCACTCCCCTCTGTAAGTGATATGCTGATCGGATCAACCGAAGAAGTTACCTCTACCGTTTTCGTTCCATACCCTAAGTAACTTACCTCTAAAATAATAGGAAGCTGCTCTTCGCTGGTAATACTAAAATTTCCATCAAAATCGGAGGAAACTCCCGAAAAAGTCCCCTTGATAACAACGTTGACTCCCGGAAGGGGCTCGTTAGTTTGTTCATCGACAACAGAACCGTTGATCGTTGTTTGGGCGAAAATAAAGTTCATCATGAGCAGAGTGCTCATTAAACTTAATCCCTTAAATAGTTTTTTTGTTTTCATTAGATATAATATTGGTTAAATATTGTTTCCTAAAATCCTATAATTTTTTAAAATTTAGTTAATAATGGTTTTAATTTAGTTGGTCTTTGTTTTGGTCGTAAATATACTACTTTTCAAATAATACGGTCTGAGGGGCTTCATGCCATTCTTTGAAGTTGTTGTTGTACATTTTCTCGACATTACCCCTTTTA
>JAQCBK010000066.1 GCA_027621505.1 Bacteroidota bacterium
CTTCATCTATGGAAATTGATTATATAAGGGTATTTCAATAAACTTTTTTTAGCATTTTTTTTAAGCTATTTGTTTTTTTATTGGTAATGCCCTAAATACATTAGCCTCAATTACTTTATAGGTCATCGTATTTAAACTATTTAATGAAGATGTCGATACCATTGGTATCTGGGTGTCAATGTTTGGAGTATTTGGAGTTGGGTCCTGCATTATCCTAATACCTTCTATTAGTTGGATCTCAAAAATTTGGGGGAGGGAAAGAATACAATTCTCCCCAATATTAGGACAGAAAATTAAGTTAGACTTTTAGCCTTAAATTCACTGTAAAATGGGCATAAGAAAGTTTACATCGGAATTCAGCTCAGGGTCGGACTTGAGGTATTGTCGGAAAATAACACTATTCAGGAACTGGACAGGAAGTACTGACTCTACCCGACCCAGATTACCCAATGGAAGTGCCTGTTTTTAAAGAATATCTGTCCTATAAATGGAGGGAATTATAGTTACATTAAGGTTTAACAACTTGAATCCATTATAAAACACTAAATTTGCCCGTCCTTAAAATTGAGAGGTTTTTATAATTCACCCATCATCTTTCCGTTTTCTGTTCAGACAAGAACAATATTTTAAGTTATTGTAATTAATTAATATTAATACAGTGGTATCAATTTTACCATCATATGAGAGAAAATAAAATAAAAAGCTATTCCCCAAGAAAAAAAAACAAGAAAAAAAGGAATGTAGACGGAGAGTCAAATTCACAAAAAAAGAAGAACTTTTCAGCGAATAAAAGCAAATCTTCAGATCGCGATAGGAACAAAAACGCAAGATCCTACCAGAAAAAAAAGGCTACAGAAAAATTCAAAAAAGGAGACACCGATTTCAAAAAAAGAGGTGGAAAAAAATTTAAAAAATCAGATCTAGATCCAAATATGATGGTCAACAAAACCATCAAATTGATTGGAGGAAAGGCGGAAGTTCAAACCCGAACCTTTGAGGAATTGGTCCTTGACCCCCAGCTACAGTTAAGAATCAAACACAAAGGTTTTGAAAAAACTACTGAAATTCAGGACAAGACTTTTGAAATCGTCTCAGAAGGTAAAAATGTAATCGGTATAGCCAATACAGGTACAGGAAAAACAGGGGCTTTTTTGATTCCCATTATCAACAATTTACTGCAAAACAAAAATAAAAATAAAACCATTGTATTGGTTCCAACACGGGAATTGGCTCAACAGGTAGAACAAGAATTCAAGAGTCTCAGTAAAGGGCTTAAAATTTTTAGTAGTTGTTTTATCGGAGGTACGAGTATCAATAAAGACATCGATAAACTCAAGCGGTTGAATCATGTAATCATAGGAACACCTGGACGAATCAATGATATGATTAATCGAAGAGCATTAAGATTAAATGATTTCACCAAAGTGGTTCTAGATGAATTTGACACCATGTTGGATATGGGTTTTATAAATGAGGTTAAAAAAATTATTGAGCAATTGCACAATAGGAATCAAACCATTCTATTTTCTGCAACAGAAAATCCAAAACAACAAAATATCATTGACAATCTTATTCAGGGATATGAAAAGGTCAGGGTGTCAGAAGGAAAAGCCAACACAGATAATATTTATCAGGAGGTCATCAAAACCAAAGACGATATTGAAAAGAATCAAATGTTAGTAGATCTGCTGAGAAAAGAAGAGTTCAAAAAAGTGCTTATTTTTTCTGAGACCAAAAGACAAGTCTCCAAGCTTTGTCGTATTCTCAGAAAGTTCGATATCAATGTGGATGAAATTCACGGTGACAAATCTCAACAATACCGTTCGAAAGCGATTCAAAAATTCAAATCGGGAAACATTAATGTTATGGTTGCGACAGATGTGGCTTCCAGAGGAATCGATATAGACAACATTAGTCATGTGATCAACTACAGGGTTCCAAGCTCCAAGGAAAGTTACATTCATAGGATTGGACGAACAGGCAGAGCAGGAAAAGAAGGTTATGCCATTACATTTCTATAAATGAACAATCGCAATAAAGTATAATTGAAGACCATTTCCGTCTTTGTAGTCAAGCGTATTCCATTTTATCTGTTGGCAAGGCAAATGCAAGTAAAAGTCGTATACAGGCTTTAAGGGTCGGCTGAATACCTATTTAAATTGGAGATTGGATGCACAATCGCTGTTTGTTTTTTCTCAATTTTCAAACCCATTTGGGATACCCGATCCTATACCAACTTTTTTTCAGTTGATATCAATTTTCTCTGATCCGGGGTCGTCCACTTCAATTGACCCAGCCCAAACACACATGGTTTTACTGGTTTCGATCAAGGCGGGGTTACTTCCAATCTTTGTTTTTGTCGCGACAGGATTCCATGGCATTACAGGAACGGGAATACAGGAAGAAGGAACAAAAACAGGAACCGGACCAGCCATTTTCCAATTCATGGGATTGGGTGGAGATTTACATTGTCCGAATGCAGGGATATTGACAAAAGGGATCATGTCCAATTTATTGGCCAATGGTTTGGCCATCTGAGTGGTGGTTCGATTGAGGGGCAACACCATCATTGACTTGGGTCCTGACCCAAAAGAACACTTTAGTTTCGCTCCATTACAAACGCATTTTGGCATAGTTGCTAACTATATTTATAAATGTTTGAAGGAGGTTCAATCCTTACTAAGTCTGACTAAAAATGCCGAAGGCAAGCACACAAGTGAAAATGATTGGAACAACAATGAAAATCATTTAATTTTTTTTCATCATTTTAAATTTAATACAATGGAAGGTCCGAAGTCGGAATCAATTGTGCACTCAAATCTAAATCGGGAAATGCTGTGTCAAGAGGAAACATTGGACGTTTGATTCTTTTGTAGTCGAGGCGTTCTAAATTTTGATCAACACCACCAGGGGTCAAGGCCATGTTCCAGCCCCCTCTGATATTATAGAGCTCCGGAACCAAATAACCTATTTTAACCACCAGTATATCCGTTTCCCTAGGATTTAAATCAAGCTGGGTGAAATCTCTTTCATAGTGATAAGGTTTTCTCTTTTGGGTAACGATGACCTTAACACTTCCAACTTGAACGACGACCTCGATTGCTGCATGTTCATCCCCTTTTCGGATGGCCAACACCTTCCCTTCCAATTCAATAGGTCCAGCATATCGATCATCAACCATCGCTCCTACCCAGCCAGAGACATTTGATCCCACTCCTGCCTCAATGGCATTGGCAACCAAGTCAGGTCCCGGAATAGAGGCATAGATAAGTTCGGGACCATTTTCATTTTGAAATTCAGCAAGACTGAGAATTTCCCTTAATGTCCATGTCACATCACCAGCACCTCCAGCGGTAGGGTTGTCCCCCATATCGCTAATAATATAAGGTTTTTCTTTGCTTTCTAAAGCCAAAGTAATACTTTCATCAAAACCAGTAGTGGGCGCTACGAATACAAATCGATCTCTCACCTCCCAAAAGTATGCTGCAAGTAGCTCAGCCCACTTCATTACTTCCTTTTTATCATCCCCCGTTACCATCACTACCCCATGATTTCTGGGTTCATCAGCCCAAGGGTATCCCATCCAGATGGCGGCATCCAAAACCCCCTTCTGTGATTCCACCTCTGGAACTTTGGCATACAGACTTTTTCCCGGTTCAATACGTGTGCTGGTTTTTTCACCGGGTAATAGAATGGGGACTGCCACCCATGCCTTATAGGATGGTTTTCCCAGACCGTTTTCAAGTCGGTTCAATAAATTTTCCAATGCTCTTTGTTTGGAGATCAAGGCATCCTCGTGGGGAGCCATTCGATAACAGGTAATCAAGTCGGACTGATGTGCCAATTGCTTAGAGACATTACCATGTAAATCCATAGAGGTGGAAATCAATGTTTCTTTCCCTACAATTTTTCTGATTCGAGAGATCATATCCCCCTCAGGATCGTCCAAACCTATCACACTCATTGCACCGTGAATGTCAAAAAAAAGACCATCGTAAGGAAGGTTTTTTTTCAATTCGGATAACATTTTTTCCATCAAAGATTCATAGGCCTCACGTGTTACAATCCCACCAGGTAAGGACTTGCCTCTCAAAGCAGGAAACCATTGAGCTCTGACTCTATTCTTATGATCAACAGATAAAAAAGGATAGTTGTTTAAGATCTCCGACCCGATCTGTGCATGGAAAGCTTCTTCTTTAGTTTGTGCTGGCGAGAAAGTGCTCGACTCAATCCCCAAACCAGCAATGGCTATTCTCGGTAAAACAGGGTCCGAAGGATGGCAAGCAAGGAATAGCAAAATGAGAACTATGACAAATGATATTTTATTTTTCATATGAATTGGAATGCTTTTATCACAAGAAATGTATTTCAATTTAAATAAATTTAATTGAAATTTAATTCACATAGAAATTTGATTTTTAGCGATTGAATGTTGCTGTGTCAGTAAAAAAAAGAAAAGGGTTATTTAACGGCATTTCTTTTTCTTTCATTTTCGTCTAAGAAAACCTTTCTCAGTCTCAAGTGATTGGGCGTTGCCTCTACATATTCATCGGATTGAATGTACTCTAACGCCTCTTCCAATGAAAACTTTATAGGGGGGGCTAAACTGACTTTTTCATCACTTCCAGATGCCCTTACATTCGATAGTTTTTTGGTCTTGGTAACATTGACGACCAAGTCATCCATTCGGGAATTCTCTCCAATGACTTGACCGGTATAAACCTCTTCATTGGGAAAGACAAAGAACCTTCCTCTATCTTGTAATTTATCCAAGGCATAGGGAATGGCATTGCCTTTTTCCATGGAGATCAAAGAGCCATTGATCCTACTTGGAATTTCTCCTTTGTAGGGTTGAAACTCCATAAAACGGTGATTCATTATGGCTTGACCTGCCGTATTGGTCAATAATTGATTTCTCAATCCGATGATTCCCCTTGAGGGGATGATAAATTCGCATAACATACGATCGCCTTTATTATCTAGACTGATCATTTCCCCTTTCCTTAGGGTTACCATTTCAATGGCTTTTCCAGATAAATTTTCTGGCAAATCAATGGTTAAGTTTTCTATGGGTTCGCACTTGACACCGTCAATCGTTTTGATGATGACTTGGGGTTGGCCTATCTGAAGTTCATAGCCTTCCCTTCTCATGGTTTCAATCAGAACAGAAAGATGCATTACCCCTCTACCAAACACCAAAAATTTATCCGCTGAATCGGTAGGCTCCATCCGCAAAGCTAAGTTGCGTTCCAGTTCTTTTTCCAAGCGCTCTTTAATATGACGAGAGGTCACAAATTTTCCATCTTTACCAAAGAAAGGAGAATCATTGATAGTGAAGAGCATACTCATGGTAGGCTCGTCTATAGCGATAGTAGGTAATGGGACTGGATCAAGGGCATCAGCAATAGTGTCTCCAATGTTGAATGACTCCAAGCCAATAATGGCACAGATGTCTCCAGCCTCAATTTGGTCGACCTTTCTTCTTCCCAAGCCGTCAAAAACATTAAGTTCCTTGATTCTGGACTTGGTAATGTCACCATTGCGATCCACCAAACTCACATTCATATTGTTTTTTAATGTCCCACGATGAAGCCGCCCTATGGCTACTCGTCCAGTATAGGGAGAATAATCGAGAGAGGTAATGAGCATTTGTGTATTTCCAGATTCAATTTTTGGCGCTGGCACATGTTCTATGATCATGTCCAAAAGGGAAGCGATAGAATCGGTGGGCTTTTTCCAATCCTCCCCCATCCAGTTGTTCTTGGCAGAACCATAAACGGCGGGAAAGTCCAACTGCCATTCTTCTGCTCCCAGATCAAACATCAGGTCAAAAACAGCTTCATGGACCTCTTCCGGACGGCAATTTTCTTTATCCACCTTGTTGATAACTACCAAAGGTTTTAACTTTAGATCCAATGCCTTTTTCAAAACGAAACGGGTCTGTGGCATGGGCCCCTCAAAGGCATCCACCAATAGAATGGCCGCATCAGCCATATTGAGAACACGCTCTACCTCCCCACCAAAATCGGCGTGACCTGGGGTGTCGATGATGTTGATTTTGAAACCTTTGTATTGAACTGAAACATTTTTGGATAAAATGGTGATGCCTCTTTCTCTTTCCAAATCATTGTGATCCAAAATGAGGTCTCCTTTGTTTTCATTATCTCGAAATAATTCGCAATGAAACATGATCTTGTCCACTAATGTTGTTTTTCCATGATCTACATGGGCAATGATTGCAATATTTTTAATATCTGACATGGAATCGAATTATCGAGCGCAAATATAATTTTTATAATTTTCAACTGTAGCTTTTCAAACGCTTATTTATAAAGGTCTTTAACGAAGGATTAAGTTTTTGAATCGGATAATCGAAACCTGAGATCATAGAATTAAAATAATAATCTAATTTTGTTTCAACCAAAGAGTTTAAACTGTGATCGCTAAAAAAATTTTAGTTACTGGAGGCCTAGGTTATATTGGGTCACACACTTGTGTAGAATTAATACAACAAGATTTTGAAGTCCTTATTGTTGATAATCTCTCCAATAGCTCCATAGAAGTTTTGGATGGAATCAAAAGTATTACTGGTAAATCTCCTGAATTTTTAAAAATCGATCTAAGAAATAGAAGTAAAGTAAATCAGTTGTTTGAAAAGC
>JAQCBK010000067.1 GCA_027621505.1 Bacteroidota bacterium
TTATTCTCTTGTCTTATCTGTTTTAATATCAGTAGGTATTCTGCTTCTTTTGACGTTAAAATTTAAAATTCAACCCTTTATAGGCCTCCTTATATCAAGTATTTTGGTTGGCATTCTCGCGGGGATTCCTCCCTTCGAAATAATAAATACTATAGAAAAAGGGATGGGGTCAACATTAGGATTTGTTGCAATAGTGGTAGGCTTAGGCGCTATGCTTGGAGCAATTCTAGATCACTCAGGGGGAGCAGAAGCTTTAGCCCAATATTTTCTACAAAAGTTTGGTGAAAAAAAAGCTTCTTGGGCACTTATGATTTCAGGGTTCGTAATCGCAATTCCCGTGTTTTTTGATGTCGCTTTTATCATCTTGATTCCTCTTGTTTTTTCTCTACAGCGCAAGACAAAAAAATCATTGCTTCTTTACGCAATCCCATTGCTTTCTGGTCTGGCAATTACTCATGCATTTATTCCTCCAACCCCCGGGCCTGTGGCTGTTGCCGAAATATTAAATGCTGATTTAGGGTGGGTGATTTTAATCGGCTTTGTCGTTGGTGTACCTACAGCAATTATTAGTGGACCGATATTTGGTAAATTCATTGCTTCAAAAATATTTATCTCTGCACCAAAAACAATTGATCAAAAAAAAGATGCGCATTTTCCGCCTGTTCGTTTAATCTTTTTGATTATTGGTACTCCCATTTTACTCATTGTTTTTAGTACCCTTTTGAATAGTCCATTCAGCAATTACTTGAATTGGTCTGAGGAAACAAACTCTTGGATTAAAATGATAAGTCACCCCTTTTCTGCTTTGATTATTGCCAATCTAATGGCTTGGTATATTTTAGGGGTTAAAAGAGGGGTCTCGAAGTCGAGTTTGTCCAAGATCTCAAGTTCTTCACTCGCCCCTGCAGGAATTATTATTTTACTTACGGGTGCAGGAGGTGTTTTCAAGGAAATGTTGACAACAACTGGCGCGGGTGAAATGCTCGCAAATTACTTTTCAAGCATCGGTCTGAGTTTATTGGTATTTGCCTTTCTCTCTGCCGTTGTTGTTCGAATTTTACAAGGATCATCAACTGTCGCAATGATCACAGCTGCAGGCATTACTTCTGCTCTGATCACAACTCCTCTAGGAGATTTTCATTCTGCCCTTCTTGTCATTTCTATTGCTGCAGGGGCTTCTATTCTGTCACATGTAAATGATAGTGGATTCTGGTTGGTAAGCAATTATCTTGGACTGTCGGAAAAAGACACCTTCCGGAGCTGGTCATTGATGACCTTAATAATCTCATTGTGTGGTTTGGCTATGGTATTATTACTTTCGTATTTTATCTAACAATGATTAAAGCCATTTGTTAATGAGAAATCACTGTTTGAGATCAGTGGTAAAGATACCCTCGATTTAGACCTTTGTCTTTGGGTTTTAATCTACATCATTCCTTAGTTTTTCCTTGATCGTGGTTGGGTTGAGGGTTTTCCTGAAATCACCATTCAGTTGGATTTATTATTTAGGAGGATTATCCAATATATGTCCAATATCCATAACATAAAGCTGTCTTCCCAGACCTTCAAATGTAGCATCAATTGAAATCTTCCTGCCCTCTCTACTGGAACGGGCATGTAGATCTACTCTGAAAATACCGCCGGGTACCCCTGTATTCTTCAAACGAGCCAGTGGAACAAAAAGCTTTGTGGGTTGATGAAACAAAAACAAATGTTGAAGACCATCCAGCACATAAGTATCCCCTAAAATCCAATCCTCATAAGGTTCGGGCAGGAAAGTAGGATCTATATTGGCATCAACCTCAGCCAAAGGGGGCTGGATGACTCCGCTGCCGTCATCATGAATTTTTGCAAAATATCTTCCCTCAAAAATAACCGAGTCGTTTACCCAAACATGATGACTTGGATTGTTAAAAAAATACCTAATGTCTTTACCATCAGCAGAAATAGACCAACCGGACACATGACGATTTGGAGAATCCATATTTCTTAAAAATGTGATAAATCTAGTTCCAGAAGGATTCCATCCTTCTCTAAAGAAATAGAGATTCGTTTCTCCATCATATCCTTTAGGAAAAGCCCTTTTGGCAAGTTGTTCTAGGTTGATAATTTTCTCCACCTCTCCTGAATCCATATCCATCTTTTCTATAGCGATCTTGGGGGTAAACTTTAAATGTGCATAGGGGTCTTTAACCCCAGCATAACTGGTACCAGCGTGTTTCATTCTGGAAAAATCATGTAACAAAGCATATTTTCCATCAGAAGATATATCATATATCATTCTAGGAAGTGTGCGGTATGATTGTGTTCTGAAATTATAAACCCTACAAACAAATCGAGTCTTATCTTCACTGTGGTCGTTCCAAACAATTTCATCTGAATTGGGACGCCATTGTAATCGACAACCCTGTTGCCAATTCCAAGCAGTGGTCTCACCAATCTTGGTCCATTCATTGTTGTTTTTCAGATCAAAATATCCAATTTCTCCAATGTCATTGGCTTGAACCTCTCGATCGGTAAAATCGGTTTTCATTCCCAAGAGGTATCGGTCAGTAGGGTCAAATTGAAATTCATCATAAAACCAAAAACCCGTATACCTCGGATTTTCTTTGGTACCTGGATCCGAAATCCGCTCAAGTTTTACATATTGATAATGGTCCTTTTCGATAAGTTCTTCCCAGGATTTACATGTAGAGTAAGTCAATCCCTCTGATGGGTCAGAATTTTTTTTTGAGAAATTACAAGCATTGGAAAAAATGATAATCAATGACAATAAAAGGGTGTAAAATATTTTTAAACTCATGATCGATTTGCTTATTTTATGTCAATTAATGTACAATTGATGCTAATTTATCAAATATTAATCTTTATGCAGTTAATCTAATTCTATAATGCCATAAGATCAACCACTGCATCGTTTAATCCATCATTTCCCAAAACACCCTAAGAAAGTTGTGTTAAAACAACTGATGTTTTATTAACTATATTTATAATAGTTAATGTCGGATCATATAGGACCAACACAAGCTCAATACCCTGCGACTGCTATGTAGGGAAGGTGGTTTACTACAACTACCGTTAACTTTTACCCTTTAGACCCTATAGAAAATCAATTACACTCCCCTATCCCCCTCAAGAGTCTATTCCTCACAAAGTCCCTTTCACAAAAACCACTATGGTAATCACCTAGCAATTAATTTGATATCTAAAAACCAGATGAAGAAAACTTGGTCAAGCTTGTAAGTGAAAAAATGTCAATTTAGTATGTTCTTAGATTTAGGTTCTCTCTAAATATCCACCCAAGCCATTCTAAGCAAAAACCGATTTAAAAACCAATTGGTATAGTTGAGTTAATACAATTATTCAAAGGCATAAATCCCGCGCTCTAATACAACTTCTGTATAATCTTCGGTAGTATTAATGACCGTTACATTAACATCAAAACTCACCCTTGCCAACTGGCTCCCTATTAGTTTTAAGGTGGCTCCCTCAGTAACTACTACTCCTTTAGATCCTTTTACATAAATAGTAACAGGACTATTTGATTCAAAGCCATAGCCATCGTTTAAAAAACTTGTTCCTGATTTTACAAAAAACGAATTTAGGGTAGCGTCATTTTTCCTAGCCCAACAGAGTTTTCCGACGAACGTCGAGCCCTCAAAATCCACGAAATTATGCTCTGAAGAAACGATATAATCTGTTACGGAACCTTGAGTAAACTTTACTCCCTCATAGTCGTCCGAATTCAGTTTTTGAAAACTGGGCTTGGCCACCAAATGATTGTGGGGAAATATAAGTGTGGTGATATTTTTTTCTCCGCTATTATCGGTCGAATATAAAGATTCCAGTCGATTGTGATCTGGATAGTCAGGGTAACGATCGGGAATTGAACTTGCTTCTCTCTCAAGATTTACTGCATCTGGGGGATCCAGATAATAGAAAGTGACCTCACCCGCTGGCTCCGTTGGATAATGATCAATTGAAGCAGTGTATTCCCGGTGGTCCTTTGTGGTGGTGATATTATTTTGGCTGGCAGGATGAAAGTAATTTCTGATGCGATCCCCAGCACTTGCAAGCACTTCATCATAAATAATAAAATATCCATTGGCCTGGGGAGTGGTTTTTACCAACATCATATTCCTGGAATGGTCAGCGCTGCGAATCGCTTCCCCTTCGTCTCCCTGGGCAAAATCAAATCCTTCTGCGGTAAATCCTGCAACAATTCCAGCGCCATGGAATCCATCGTGATTCTCTCCATTAATGGTCAATGTGTTGTTTAATTGGGCAGGTCGGGTCGGGGGGCCCAGTCGCCCTCCATTCACCAACAACCTGTTGCCCAAGGCCGAAAGAGAAAGACCATTTACCTCGTTGTGGGTGTGCCATTCACTCTGCGACTTGATGTTGTACAACACCGCATGAAGTCCAGCGCTACTATCGGTTTCGTCTCTGAAAAAGGCCCCTCCATTGTGGTATATTTTACTGGAAGGAACCACGGGTTCGGGCAGTGGATTTTGCGGCAGAATATAAGTCAAAACATGTCCAACCGCGGGAACACCTTGATGGAACCAAGCCGCATAGGTCGCCGCCTCATGGTCAAAGTTTACCACCCTTCTGTGTAAAAGGGAGTTACCCAAACCCTCTGTCGGGAGCATGTCTCCAATAATGGAAAGCTCTTTTGCAGGGTTTACACTCGATCCAAACATCCAACGCATAAATTTTTGTAAGCGGTCATTGTTGTAATACCGCCGGTCTATCCCAGTGAACTCGAGCACATCCATATAACCAGATTTAGAAATCCTGCTGTCCCCACCACCCACTCGGGACCATGCATAAGTATTGGTTACAGGACTCACTCCATCGGGGGTAATCTGATTGAGAAGTGCTTGATAATAGCGTTCATCTGGGGTAGTTAACTCGCCTTTATAAATTTGCCAGGTACCATGGGTTCCATAGCGTGCTGTTTTCCACGAGCCTGTTGGACTGACCCTAAAAATCCGCTCTGAAATCAACGATTCACATCTGTTGATGTCCTCTAAAGACAGTGCATCATAAACAATGTCCAATGCAATTATAGCGCAAAAAAATGAACCCAGATTCGGAACTACATTTCCCCAGTTTGAACTTTCCTTTATGTCTAGGGTTGAATATCGGTTGAGGATGACATCTCTTACTTTATTGGCATACTCTTGCCTTTTGGAAGGGTCGAGTATGTAGGCCAATGCCAAAGCACCAATGTGCTTTTGCAAAGTTCCATAATGGTTTGAATTTATTGATCCATTCGCCTGCTCCAAGGCATCTTCTTTCATAGATTTCCAAGGATCTGCGTTGGACTTTTCTATAAGCGATGGAAACATGTCTTTGGTGACAATTAAAAAAGGGTGATGGGTCTCTTTTTCTTGAGTTACTGGGGAGACTACCTCAGGCACTGATGTGGGCACAGTAGAAACACTTCCGCCAGAGGAACTTTCGGGGCTGCAACCTGTGATATAAAAAAAGATCAACAATGGAAAAATCCACGGGCAAGATCGAATAAAGCTGTGATTTGGGATTATGGATTTCACAAGTTTATTTTTCAATTTATGATCAATTGAATTAATCAAATCGTTTTAAAATAGTTCAGTAATTGGGGCTTGACTTATTTTTGGGACTTATACTTCCAATGCCATGATTCGATCATAAAAAAGTAGCCGTAACCGTAAACCAGTAACCGTTTTCCACATGAACACTATTATCTCATTTACCTTTAAAGGAATGGTACTCCTCAAGATATTTTTGAAATGCACTAAATCATTTACTTCTTAGGGTTTTCCAAAATCATATTCTATGATTGGCATTTTTAATTTTTTAACAATATAAAAAACTTTATGCTCTGGCTCAAAAAAAGAGGGTATGGATCTTAAAATACCACGTGTACAGAGCCATGTGACATTCCTACTAACCTTATTTTACCCTCTCTTGAGTTTAAAAAATAATTTAGCTAATATGTGTCTATTTTTTTTGGCTTAGACCTTAAGATAAGTAGTGCTTGACTAATTATTCCTTTGGGATCATCTTCGTTTATTATTGTTATTTTTCCAAATGATCCTGAACATGAAATAAGAATATCGTTAGGTTTTAAAGTAAATCTTGATAAAGTCAAATACTTATCACTGCTGATGAAATATCTGAACTTTCTGTGATTGTAAATCGCATTTGCCTGTTCATATACTAGGACACCATGGTCTAACATTTCACCCCTTTTTAATACTGAGCCAAATGGGCCTCTTATATAGCCTTTGTCAGCCATTAAATCTCCAAGAGTAGTATCAACCCAACCTTCTGGTATGTTGTTTTCAACTCCCATAATTACAGATTCACTCCAATTTTAGAAAGTTGCTCTTTAATTTCTTGGTTTAGCATTGCTTCTTTTTCCATTTGTTCTTTTAGAGTCGCTGATAAATCAGGCATCTTTTCTTCAAATGGAATACCATTCTACAAAACCCACCCCACAGTCAGCTAATCAGATAGGTAGGAAAGTTTTTGGGTTTAAAATATGATCGCCTTACAAATACCGTACATAAATAAAATAAAAAATCCCTAAAACATTGATTTAAAATGTAATAGGGATTATACGAGCAGAGAGGAAGGGATTCGAACCCTCGATTCCGCGA
>JAQCBK010000015.1 GCA_027621505.1 Bacteroidota bacterium
GGATCCCAAAAGTGTTTTGGAGGAAATTGCTCAATTGAAAAACAAGGGTTATAAAGAGATTACTTTGTTGGGACAAAACGTTGACAGTTATTTGTGGTTTGGGGGTGGCCTCAAAAAAGACTTCAAAAAAGCAAGTGCGCTTCAACAAAAAACTGCTGTAAATTTTGCTAATCTCCTCGATTTGGTTGCTACCGCTTATCCCAATATGCGAATTCGTTTTTCAACATCCAATCCTCAAGACATGTCTTTGGAAGTGATCAATACAATGGCCAAACATGACAATATTTGCAATTACATTCACCTCCCGGTGCAATCTGGTAGCAACGCCATATTGAAAAAAATGAACCGTCAACATACTCGTGAGGACTATTTTGAGTTGATTAATAACATCTATAAAACAATACCCGATTGTGGGATTTCACACGACATGATCGCGGGTTTCCCAACGGAGACAGAAAAGGATCATCAAGATACTTTGAGTCTTATGGAATATGTAAAATATGACTTCGGATTCATGTTCGCCTACTCTGAAAGGCCAGGAACCATGGCCGCAAAAAATATTGAAGATGATATTCCTGAACCCATAAAAAAAAGACGGTTACAAGAGATCATTGAACTACAGAGAGAACACAGTGAATTCAGAACCAAACAATTCATTGGGAAAACGGTATGCGTATTGATCGATAAAAGTTCCAAAAGATCCAATGATTATTGGAGTGGAAGAACAGGACAAAATACAGTTGCTGTTTTTCCTAAGGAAAATTATAAACTTGGAGATTTTGTTGACGTGAAAATTGAAGAAGTAACTTCTGCGACACTGATTGGAAAAGCAGTAGGTATCTCCCAATCAATATAATCATATGGAGTCAATTCAACACATCAAACAGCGTTTTGGAATCATAGGAAATGACAACGGACTCAACAGGGCTTTAGAAAAGGCATTGCGGGTTTCAGCAACCGAGATCACTGTTTTGGTGACCGGTGAAAGTGGAGTTGGAAAGGAAAACATTCCCAAAATCATTCATCAATTTTCACCTAGAAAACATGCCAAATATATAGCAGTCAATTGTGGAGCCATCCCTGAGGGAACCATTGACAGTGAGCTTTTTGGTCATGAAAAAGGAGCATTTACTGGGGCCACATCCAACAGAAGTGGCTATTTCGAAGTTGCCGATGGGGGAACAATTTTTTTGGATGAAGTTGGAGAACTACCCCTACCCACTCAAGTCAGGCTTTTAAGGGTTTTGGAAAATGGTGAATTTATCAAAGTAGGCTCCTCAAAAGTCCAAAAAACAAATGTTAGAATAGTTGCTGCCACCAACCTAAAAATGGTTGAAGCCATTAAAAGAGGGAAATTCAGAGAAGATCTTTACTACCGCCTAAGCACCGTTGAAATTCACCTCCCTCCTCTTCGAGAGCGAAAAGAAGACATTCCTTTATTGTTCAGAAAATTTGCCTCTGATTTTGCTCAAAAATATAAAATGCCGACCCTAAAGTTGAACGATGCCGCTCAAAAAGTTTTGGAACAATATCAGTGGAATGGGAACATAAGACAATTGAGAAATGTAGCCGAACAAATTTCTGTTTTGGAAAAAAACAGGGTGCTTGATGCCAATAAATTGAGAAATTACCTTCCCAGCATGGGATCACAGCTTCCAGCAGTGATCAATGATAGCAAACAAGAGGCTAATTTTTCTTCAGAAAGAGAAATTCTCTACAAAGTGCTCTTTGACATGAAGAATGATCTTAATGATTTAAAAAAGCTTACCCATGAATTGATGCAAAATGATAACGCGAATTCGGTACAAAAAAACAATACCGAGCTCATCAAAAAGATTTATGGTGATAATGAGGAAGAAACTGAGGCTTTGGCCTTAATCAGATCGGAAGATCAATCTACTGTTCACAATACCCCACCTCAAATCAATCAGTACGATTATGCCGAAACCGTTATAGAAGAAGAACCCTTATCTTTATTGGAGAAAGAAATAGAGATGATCAAACAGGCTTTAAAGAGAAGCAATGGGAAAAGGAAAATGGCCGCCGAAGAATTAGGAATTTCTGAAAGAACACTTTATCGTAAAATCAAACAATTCGATTTACAAGATGATGAAAATGCATAAAGAGCTATCCATTCTATTGATCCTTTCTTTATTCTTGGAGGGTTGTGGTATTTACTCTTTTACAGGAGCTTCCATACCTAGCGGTGCCAATACCTTTCAAGTGAATTTTTTTGAAAATCAGGCGGGCAGTCGACCGGGGTCTACAGTAGAACCTGGATTGGATCGCGATTTTACCTTGGCTCTTCAAGACCTAATTTTGGGTCAGACCAATCTGAATCTTGTGAGCTCTGGCGGTGATTTGGTTTATGAAGGAGAAATTACGCAATACAGCGTAACTCCGATGACCTCAACCGCCAATTTGACGGCTGCACAAAACCGCCTTACCATGACAGTAAATCTTCGCTATTACAATACCAATAATGAAGAAGATAATTTCGAAAGGAGTTTTAATTTTTTCTACGATTTCCCGGGAGATAAACAACTCTACGACATCCAGGGGCCAGCTCATGAAGAAATTTTCGAAAGAATCACCCAAGATATTTTTAACGAGACATTAGCCAAATGGTGAGCCTAATGAACAAGACAAAATTCAACAAATTGATCGAGAATTTTGACCCTAAAGAGCAATCATGGGAGGGTGACATTAAAATACTGATAAAAAAGTATCCCTACTTTCAACTGCCCCGTTTTTTTCATACCAAGTCACTAAAAGATCAAAACAATGCGACCTATGACACTCAGTTGAATCGGTTGGCATTATACACCCATGATAGAGGAATATTAAAAAAATACATGGAATCTGACTTTAGTTTTCAAAAAAAGAAGCTGGATTTTGATCTCCCTGACGATGAAATTCTCGAAAAACCAAATGCTACAGATAAAGATGTTATAGATGAAGCTATGGTTTTGGAGGAATCAAAAACGAAAAAAAAATCAACCCTCTTAAAAAACAAATCAAAGGATTTAAATCTATCAACAAAAGATTCGAAAACCAAAGATTCAACCCTCTCTATTACTCCAAATAAGAAAAAATCCAAGAAAAATGTTTCTCAATCAATAGAAACAAAATCATCGGAACAAAAGTACCCCATAATACCAACTGGAGATTTAAAATTAAGTTTTACAGATTGGATAAGTTTTATAGAAAAAAAGAAAGATCATCCTACCCCTAATCAAAAGGAAGAGAATATCCCATTGAGTGATAAACTACCTATTATTGATAAGTTTATTGAAGCTGAACCAAAGATCAGCCCAGTGGGCAAAAATAAAAAGTCTGACTCCTTTGAGATGGAAGACCACTACTCTGATCAATTAATGACAGAAACTTTGGCAAAACTTTTGATCAAACAAAAAAAGTACAAAAAAGCAATGAGAGCTTACAAAATTTTAAGTTTGAAATATCCAGAAAAAAATGTTTTCTTTGCAGAGCAAATTCAAGAAATAAAGAATTTGTTACAACAATAAATAATCATGGGTAGTTTTTCGATTTTCATTGGTTTGATCATCATCGTTAGTTTCCTGCTTGTACTGGTAGTAATGGTTCAGAATCCTAAAGGCGGGGGGCTTTCCTCTTCATTTGGTGGTGGAGGTCAACAAATGGGAGGTGTTCAAAAAACATCTGATTTTTTAGATCGCAGTACATGGATCTTGGCCAGTCTACTACTCCTTCTTATTTTGCTATCAAACATATCTCTTGGAACTGGAAGTGGCAGTTCCAATTCACGCCTTATACAAGATGATGCTCTGGAGACGCCCATTCCTGAGGTAATACCAGAAAGTATTCCTGAAACCATTCCTGAAGTTCCCCAAGATAACTCTCAAGAATAAGCTCATGCCATGCTGTCAGTAATTTGGACTAACCAATTACAATTTGTCAGTCTATCCACCACTGGCATGATTTATGAAAATTCAATAAATAAAACATTTAACAATGAGTAAAGTAAATATCAAACCCCTAGCAGACCGCGTTTTGATTGAACCCGCTGCCGCCGAAACAAAAACTTCCTCTGGAATCATCATTCCTGATTCTGCAAAAGAAAAACCGCAGAAAGGTACAGTTGTTGCTATTGGTCCAGGGACAAAAGAACATCCAATAACCGTAAAAGTAGGAGATAGCGTTCTGTATGGAAAATACTCCGGTACAGAGTTACAGCATGATGGTCATGATTATCTGATCATGAGAGAAAGTGATATATTAGCAATTGTTTAATAGAAAAAATCATATAAAATGGCAAAAAAAATAGTATTCGATTTAGAGGCACGGGATGGCATCAAACGAGGTGTTGATGCACTGGCAAATGCCGTAAAAGTCACCCTGGGTCCTAAAGGAAGAAATGTAATCATTGGTAAATCTTTCGGTGCACCCCAAGTAACCAAAGATGGTGTAACTGTAGCCAAAGAAATAGAGCTTGAAGACCCTTTGGAAAACATGGGGGCACAAATGGTAAAAGAAGTTGCTTCAAAAACGAATGACCTGGCTGGAGACGGTACTACTACTGCCACTATTTTAGCTCAAGCCATCGTTAAAGAAGGGCTGAAAAATGTTGCTGCTGGTGCCAATCCATTAGATCTAAAAAGAGGAATTGACAAAGCGGTCAATGATATCGTAAATTCTTTAGGAAAGCAGTCGGTTGAGGTCGGTAATGCTTCCGAAAAAATCAAACAAGTAGCCAGTATTTCAGCCAATAATGATGAAACCATAGGTAGCCTGATCACAGAAGCCTTTGAAAAAGTAGGCAAGGAAGTTTTATCAAAAATACTCTTAGCCAAAGGAACTGATACCTATGTAGATGTGGTGGAAGGAATGCAATTTGATCGTGGATACCTCTCCCCATACTTTGTGACAGATTCTGAAAAAATGGAGGCCGATCTTGAATCCCCCTACATTTTATTGTATGACAAGAAGATTTCTGCCATGAAAGACCTTTTGCCAGTACTGGAGCCTGTTGCTCAATCTGGAAAGCCTTTATTGGTTATCGCAGAAGATGTTGACGGTGAGGCCTTGGCAACATTGGTCGTAAACAAACTCCGTGGTGCATTGAAAATCGCAGCTGTTAAGGCTCCAGGTTTTGGCGATCGTAGAAAAGCCATGTTGGAAGATATCGCCATCTTAACTGGTGGTACTGTGATTTCTGAAGAGAGAGGATTTACACTTGAAAATACTACCATTGATATGTTAGGCTCTGCTGAAAAAGTTACTATTGACAAAGACAACACAACAGTAGTAAATGGTGCCGGGGACAGTAAAATGATTCAAGGAAGAGTCAATCAAATCAAATCTCAGATTGAAACAACCACATCAGATTACGACAGAGAAAAGCTACAAGAACGCTTGGCCAAATTATCTGGTGGGGTAGCTGTGCTATATGTTGGAGCACCCTCAGAGGTAGAAATGAAAGAAAAGAAAGATCGTGTTGACGATGCACTTCATGCCACAAGGGCTGCGGTTGAGGAAGGAATTGTTGCTGGTGGTGGAGTGGCTTTATTGAATACCCAAAAAAGCCTTGCAAAATTGAAATCTAATAATGCGGATGAGGCTACAGGTATACAAATCATTCACAAAGCCATTGAATCTCCATTGAGAACCATTGTTGAAAACTCCGGTGGAGAAGGATCGGTGGTTGTTTCTAAAGTCCTTGAAGGAGGAGAAAACTTCGGTTTCAATGCAAAAGAAGGTACTTTTGTGGACATGCTCAAGGAAGGTATCATTGATCCCAAAAAAGTAACTCGTGTTGCTTTAGAAAATGCCGCTTCGGTAGCTGGAATGATCCTAACTACAGAATGCGCTTTGATCGACATCAAAGAAGAGGCTCCAGCCATGCCTATGGGCGGTGGCGGAATGCCAGGAATGATGTAATCCATTATTTATCTAAAAAAAACCTGCTTGAAAAAGCAGGTTTTTTTTATTACTCTCTGTCATACTTACAACAATTGGGTAGAGCATCATAATCTTCCTCCTTGGCTTTGGCCTCTGAAGTATCATGCCCTTTGGCTGCAATTGCCGTATGAATGGCCTCTAGATTTACTTTAGCAGGATTATAAATCAGCGAGATTTGATTGGAAGGAATATCCCAATCTGCTGACTTAACTCCCTTAATGGATAAAGCTGCTTTTTCGATTCTCTTTTCACAAATTTCGCAGTTTCCATGAACTTTAAAGTCTGCTTTTGTACTCTTTTTCTGATTGTCTTGGGCGACCATTCCCAATGGTAACGCCAATAAAATAATAAGGATTTTTTTCATGATTTTTATAATTAATAATTAACACTAAATTTTAAATCTTAAACCGGAATAAACCATCCCTCCAAATATAGGGGCATAAACCTGAGCCGCATCAAAATCGGCTCCAAAAGGGTCATCTGATCCTATAATCGGAGAGGATTGTCTATAATTCCCAATATTTTCACCTCCTAAATATAGTTCAAATTTTTTTGAGAATACATGGGTCAACTGTGTATTCCACAATGAATAATTAGGCGAAAAACCTCCTGGACGATCTATGAGATTGTGAACCAATCGCTGTGCTCCCACATAATGATAGGTCAGATCATACCGCCACTGTTTACCCCCCGCAGTGGTTTTACTTTCCCAACCCAAATTGGCAAAAAAGCGATTTTTGGCCAATAAGGGTTTTTGTAAAAGTCCACTTTTATAGTCCATTTGTACATCGTAATTTTTATAGGCTGCTCTAAAATTCAGATGGTTCCTGAAATTGTAATCCAATTCTACTTGAAAACTTTTTGCAGTACTCTCACCCTCTAAGTTATAAAAAGAAACCTCACGCGGATTTTCAAAATCAACTACGACTTGATTGGTGAATTGAGTGATGTAGTAATCTACAGAAAGGGAGATTTGGTGGGGATCTCCAATATAAAATGATTTGGAAAGTCCCATCCCATAATTCCATGCTCTTTCAGGATTAAGCCCATAAATTTTACCTTGAGAAGATTGAATTTTTATGGACCTGTTGGTGGCAAATAGGGTTTGATTTTCTGCAAAAATATTGGCTGCTTTTCTGCCACTACCTGCCGATAACCTTATGACAAATTTCTCCAAAGGAACATATCTAAAATGTAGCCTAGGCGTCAAAAAATTACCGAAATTGTTATGAAAATCCACTCGGACCCCCGCTATCAAACTAAAATTGTCATTGTTGTCGTGGGTGAACTCAAAAAAACTGCCCACATTTTGATCTGTCCTATTGTAGGCATCACCATTTACCAACTCCACATAATCATCAAAACTATAATTTAAACCTACTTTAAATTTGTTAAGGGTATTGCCTATGATAGAGTTGAAAATTAAATTGGTATAAAAACTATCTTGGTTGATGTCATAGGTTCTCAATCCATAATACGAGTCTTGATTATGACTGCTGTATGCGGTTTGAACACCAAAGCTTTGATAAGGCGTCTCTGGAAATACATAACCCAATTTGAATGAGCCATCCCAACGCTTGGTTTTAATTTCACTTCCCCAACGATTTTTCATTCCCCTGTCTTTTTGAGGATTGAAACTTAAAGTCCCAAGAAGTTTCTCATCATTCATGTATCTCCAACTCAAAAAGCTGACCCATCCCTTTTCCATATCCGTATATTGCCATCGGTTCATCAAATTGATTTGCTCCGAAACAGGAAGGTCCAAAAAACCATCATTATTATTGTCGAATTTTTCGGTTCTTTTATTTCCGTGAAGGTAAAGGCCTGTACTCCAATTTTCATCAATTTTTTTATTGAAGTGGGTATTTATTTCATACCTGCCATTGATGGAGCCAAATAGATTGAGAAAGAATGGGAGATCAGTCATGGGTTTTTTCAACTCGGTATTGATTTGCCCCGAGATACTTTCAAAACCATTGGTTACCGATCCCGCCCCTTTACTGATTTGAATACTTTCAACCCAAGTACCAGGCGTAAAGGTCAACCCGTAGGCCTGAGAAGCTCCACGAACCATTGGGATATTTTCCTCCGAAATCAACAAATAAGTACTTGAAAGGCCAAGCATTTTGATTTGTTTGGTGCCTGTAAGAGCATCTGAAAAGTTCACATCTATGGCTGGATTGGTTTCAAAGCTTTCCGAAAGGTTACAACAAGCCGCTTTTAACAATTCATCACTACTCACTTTGAGGATATTTTGCGTCTCGATATAAGATTTTTGAGAAGCTTTTCGACGCTGAGTGAGGGTAACCTCGTCCAATTCGTCATCCTGATCTTGGATCATTTGGTGCCTGATGAATGGCATTTGTATTTTTAATGTATCGGTCTTAAAACCGACATAACTAATGATCAATAAATCTGTCTCAGGTGTTTTTTCCAACTGAAAAGCACCTTCTATGTCCGTTACCGTTCCAATGGTGGTGTTTTGCCAAAAAACACTGGCTCCGGTCAATGGGTAAGTTTTATTATTCTCTTGATATTGTACGATTCCGTTAAGGGGGTCTTGAGAGAAGACCATACCCCACGAAAAACATACAATAAGTATATATTTTTTCATGATTTTAGGGTTTGATTTAACGTTAAATAGAAATTTAATTTAAAGTTGAATCAGCCGTAAAAAATGAAACTTTGGTTTAAAAGGAAGATTTTATTTTTAGGAACAAGAAAATTTGGGTGGGTAAAAACCTCCTCGAAAGGAATGATTTTTATGGTATTGAAAGATACCTTAGTGCTATTAGGGATTGTAAGCGTGCTAATTTGAAAATCATCGTTAACAGTTTTCTGGGGATGGTTGTTTTGGATAAAAATGGTTTCATCCTGACAGCAATGATTTTTGGTAACACTAATGCTTTGATGCCTGTCTTGACTTTTTTCCGTGGACATCTCACATCCATCTGCATTCCAAGCCAGAGCAATCTCCTCAATATGGCCACCACAATAATGAACATTCAGCGCCAGTCCAATTTTTGAAGTTAAAAAAATCAGACTGAAAAAAATGGCTTTAATGCTTCTTGTGTACATTATATACCTTGAGTTTATTTAATAAAGTTAAGGATTTTATCCCAATTGGTAAAACAACATCGTCACCGCCATGACCAGCATAATTATATTTTCGATGAGCGTTGCTTCAGTCATGGGCAAATTTAAAGCAGTCCCCAAACAGGCACAATTGATCTTTTTTTTATCAAAAAGAGTATAAATAACCCCGATGGTAGTGATGGATAAGATCACAATGGTGGCAATAAAAACAAAGGTTAACTGCCAACGGAGTAATAACATCAAAGCCAAAAGGGTCTCAATAAAAGGGTAAGCCTTACCATAAAAAGCGCTTCTTTTAGCCAATGGATCGTATTGTGCAAAAGCAGAGGGAAACCCCTTATAATCTAAAAATTTAAAAAAACTGAAAACTATAAAAAATAGCCCCATAAAATCGATCATAAAGTTGGAGACCCTAAAAGTGTTTTTTTGGAGCAGAACGGCACCGGCAATCAGGTAAACAAAAATCAAAAAAAGTGGGAATAGTTGTTTTAATTTAGAGGCGGACTCCAGAGAGGAGGTATCTTCATACTTCGACTCAAGGGATGGTATGTATTTGGGGGGTAAAACTTTCAAAAGTTTTTTCATTGTCAATGTTTTTGACACCTCCAACTCTACATTTCCATTGGCCAAATTTATTTTAAGGTCTTCTACCTCATCCAAATGGATCAATTTTTCCGTCACCGAGGAGACACAAGCTTCACAGGTCATCCCCGTAATTTTTATATTTTGTTTCATTGTTGAAAAGTGGGCTTTTTTTGGTTAATTAAACGCCAGAAATAGAGGCGAAATTAGATTTTTCCCTAGGAGGTTTTTAATATTTTTGTGCTGTTGAGTCAATGTACAAAGGTACTCCAAATCCATCAACGAAGACCTAAAAAAACAGAGACCCTAAAAATTCATCGAATAAGAATAATAAATGAGTAAAAAACAAATTTCATCTGCTCTGATTTCTGTTTATGACAAGGCAGGATTGGCACCCATCATTCATCAATTAAATTCATTGGGGGTTACTTTCTACTCTACCGGTGGGACCGAAAACTTTATTCGTGATTTAGGCTGTGATGTGGTTGCAGTTGAAGACGTTACGGGATACCCTTCAATTTTGGGAGGGCGTGTAAAAACATTGCATCCCAAGGTTTTTGGGGGAATTTTAAACCGACAGGAAGTGGAAGCAGACCAAAAGGCACTGCAGGATTTTGAAATCCCCCAAATTGATTTGGTAATCGTGGATTTATATCCTTTCGAAGAAACGGTTGCTGCAGGGGGCAGTGAACAAGAAATTGTGGAAAAAATTGATATCGGAGGGATTGCGCTGATTCGAGCGGCAGCAAAAAACTTTAAGGATACATTCTGTGTATCAGATAAAAATGATTACGAAGATTTTCTTCAAATTTTGATCGAAACTGAAGGTGCACCCAATTTGGAACAGAGAAAACGGTATTCGGTTAAGGGATTTCAAACCTCATCTCACTATGACTCCGCTATTTTCAATCATTTTAATCAGGAGGAAGAAGTATTAAAGCTGAGTATCCAAGATTCCAAAACCCTACGCTATGGTGAAAACCCGCATCAGCAAGGTCAATTTTTCGGTCCATTATCCGACCTTTTAGAGCAAATTCATGGGAAAGAAATTTCCTACAATAACCTTTTAGATATAGATGCAGCAGTCAACCTTATGCTTGAATTCTATGAAGGACAACCCAGTTTCGCAATTCTCAAACACAATAATGCTTGTGGCTTTGCTACCCGTTCTAAACTTAAAGAAGCCTATCTAGATGCGCTTGCTGGAGATCCTGTATCGGCTTTTGGGGGGGTATTGATCAGCAATAAAACCATTGACTTGGATACGGCCACAGAAATACACAGCTTGTTTTGTGAAGTGGTGATTGCTCCCCATTATGAAGAGGACGCTCTTGAACTTTTGAAAGGGAAAAAGAACAGAATATTATTGGTTCAAAAAGACACCCTGCTTCCCCCTTCCACCTACAGAAGCTGTCTCAACGGCATACTGGTGCAAGACAGAGATTCAAAAACAGACATTGCCGAAGAACTCGAATTGATCACAACCAAAAAACCTACCGCACAGGAGATTGAGGATTTAATATTTGCCTCTAAAATCTGTAAACACACCAAATCGAATACCATTGTTTTGGCAAAAAATGGTCAATTGCTGGCCTCGGGAACGGGACAAACGTCGAGAGTAGATGCACTCAACCACGCCATTGAAAAAGCAAAACACTTTGATTTTGACCTGAATGGTGCTGTAATGGCCAGTGATGCCTTTTTCCCATTCCCTGATTGTGTTGAGATCGCTCACAAAGCTGGCGTCAAAACTGTTCTCCAACCTGGAGGGTCGATTAAAGATCAACTTTCCATCGATTATTGCAATGAAAACGAAATGTCAATGGTCTTTACAGGAACACGTCATTTTAAACATTAATTTTCATACCTTTAGGCAAGCATAAATGTGACTTCATATGGCTTTCTTTATTGAAGAAATTGCAATAGATTTAGGAACTGCAAATACATTGATCATCCATAATGACAAAGTTGTTGTAGACAGTCCTTCCATAGTTGCCATCGACAGAACTACCAATAAAATCATTGCCATTGGAGACGAAGCCAGTATGATGCATGGAAAGACCCATGAAAACATTAAGACCATTCGACCCCTTAAGGATGGAGTTATTGCAGATTTCAATGCCTCCGAGCAAATGATCAATACCTTGATCAAAAGCATCCCTACCCTGAAAAGAAGGTTTTTCACCCCCTCCCTAAGGATGGTGATTTGTATCCCTTCTGGTATTACTGAGGTTGAAATGAGAGCCGTAAAAGAATCTGCAGAGCGTGTTAATGGAAAAGAAGTTTATTTGATCCACGAGCCAATGGCTGCTGCTATCGGAATCGGGATAGACATCATGCAACCCAAAGGAAATATGATTGTCGATATTGGAGGTGGGACAACTGAGATTGCAGTTATAGCCTTAGCGGGAATAGTATGTAACAAGTCTGTCAAGATTGCAGGAGATGTTTTTACCAATGACATTGTGAATTACATGAGAAGTAAACACAACCTATATGTTGGGGAACGTACCGCAGAGAAGATAAAAATCATGGTCGGTTCTGTGATAGAAGACCTTGAAAACCCGCCCGATGACATGTCCGTTCAAGGTCGAGACTTGGTTACTGGTAAACCTATGCAAGCCGTCATTACCTATGGTGAAATTTCAAAGGCTTTGGATAAATCCATCATTAGAATTGAAGAAGCCATCATGGAGGCCTTGTCTCAAACTCCTCCTGAGTTGGCCGCAGACATATACAATACAGGAATATATTTGGCAGGCGGTGGAGCGCTTTTGCGAGGCTTGGATATTAGGCTCTCAAGGAAGACCGATTTACCAGTATACATTGCCGAGGATCCACTTCAAGCCGTGGTACGCGGAACAGGAATTACTTTAAAAAACATCGAGCGATACAAAACCGTTTTGATCAAATAATGAGTTATGCGGCAGCTCATCAATGCCCTAATTAAGTACAAAAACAGCTTTATTTATTTGGGATTATTGATCCTTTCACTTCTTTTTTTAAATCGAAGGAGTTTTTATCACCAGTCTGTATTTAGTAATGCCTCTTTGGCCGTTTCAAGTAGTTTTAACCTCTTAAGAAATAATTTTTCGAATTACTTTAAATTGAGTGAAAACAACGAAAAACTTGCTGCTGAAAATGAAAAACTCAAAGCACTGGAATTAGCTCAATTCATTGACAAAAGAGAAAAAAGCAATTCAATTGATCAATTTGATTATGAAGTGTTTTCAGCAAGAATTATAAAAAACAGTTACAGTCTTGCAAGAAATTACTTGATTATTGACAAAGGCTATAAAGACAGCATAAAAGTTGAAATGGGAGTGATAGCCAGTGATGGCGTTATAGGTATCGTGAATCAGGTTACTGCTAATTTCTCAAGTGTTCTCTCCATTTTACATAGAGATCTGAAAATCAATGCAGGATTCAAAAAAAACGGGGCCTATGGCTCTCTTTCTTGGGATGGCACCCATCCTAAGAGAATGAAGCTTAATGATATTTCTACATTGAATCCAGTCTCAATTGGAGATACCATTACCACCAAAGGCATGTCTGATTATTTCCCATTTGGGATCCCCTTAGGAATCGTGATCAATTTTGAAAAACCTGAATTAGAGGGTTATTACAATATTGATGTTGAACTGTTTAGTAATCTCACCCAGAAAGAGTATGTATATGTGGTGAAGAACAGGAATATCAATCAACTCAAACAACTCGAAAATGAATCACAATAATTTAACTTCTATCATTCAATTTTTGTTGTTGTTGTTGCTTCAAGCATTTGTTTTCGATAACATCAACTTTCTGGGGTTCATTAACCCCAATTTTTATATTCTTTTTATCATAATTTACCGGTTGAATAGTAATCCAACCTTATTGATCATTTTAGGTTTTACCTTAGGATTATTTTTGGATTTATTAACCCAAGGATCAGGAGCACATACCATTTCAACATTGACATTGGCCTATTTGAGACCTTTTATTATACGATTTTCTTTTGGTGTTAATTATGACATTCCCATGGGAATGATTAAAGGGAGTCCTGCTTCTCAGAGATTACTTTATCTCATATTGATGGTTGTGATTCATCATTTGGTGCTGTATTCAGTTGTTTATTTTAGTTTCGACAATGCTCTAGTCATACTAAAAAACACAATTATTACATCTTTTTTTACCTTTATTATGGTTTATCTCACCATGGGCATATTGATCAATAAAAATGATTAGACGTTTTTTTTTACCAGCGGTTACCATACTAACCGCTTTTATTTTCACATTAAGGCTTGTCAGTTTACAGCTGATCAATTCCTCCTATAAATTACTTTCTGATGGCAATGCAGTAGTTGAATATTCCATTTACCCAGAGCGTGGTTATATCTTCGACAGAAATTATAAACTTTTAGCATCAAACCAACCGGTTTATGATTTGATGGCTATTCCAGAAAACATCGTTCCTTTTGATACTTTGGAACTCTCCAAGTCGTTGGGGATTTCAAAATCAGAACTGTCAAAAAAAATAAATTTAGCTGAGTCCTATTCTGTAAAATTACCCTCTGTGATAGTCGGACAAATTTCAAAGGAAGACAATGCTTCTATTCAAGAGAAAATATGGAAATACAGAGGATTTTTTCTTCAAAAAAACTCGGTAAGAAGCTATCCAGTTCCTGTTGCGTCAAATGTTTTAGGCTATGTGAGTGAGGTCAATAAGGATGATATGAAAAAAGAGGATTACTACCTTTTGGGGGAATTGATCGGCAGGCAGGGGATAGAAGAATACTATGAAGGACTACTTCGAGGAACCAAAGGCAAAAAATTCTATCAAAAAGATAGATTTAATCGAATTATCGGCCCTTATGAAAGTGGAAAATTCGACATAGAATCAAAAGGAGCTAAAAACCTAATACTCACCATTGACAGAGAACTTCAGGAATACGGAGAGCGTTTGTTTCAGAACAAAAGAGGCGGAATAGTAGCGATTGAACCCAAAACTGGAGAAGTACTTTCTTTGATCTCTGCCCCCAGTTATGACCCCAACCTACTGGTGGGGAGAAAACGGTCAGAAAACTACCGAAAATTGGCTTTAGACACCTTGTCAAAGCCACTATTTGATAGAGGCCTGCAAGCTCAATATGCTCCTGGATCACCTTTTAAAACATTGAACGCACTCATTGCACTACAAGAAGGTGTGATCCAGCCCAAAACTGCTTACCTATGCAATAATGGTCACTATTATGCAAGAGGTGCGTTTATGGAGTGTCATTGCGCTATTGGAACGAACAACAATCTACTCTCTGGTATTTACAAATCCTGTAATACCTACTTTGCCAAAGTCTATAGAAAGATAATAGATGAAGCCGGCTCTACGGTTGAAGAAGGAATGAACATTTGGAATGGACACTTGAAAAGCTTTGGTTTAGGTAATTATTTGGGATACGATTTACCTGTGGGTAAAAAAGGATTTATCCCTGATTCAGGTTATTATGACTTTTGGTACAAAAAGGGTGGCTGGAAATCTGCCACAGTTGTATCAAATGCTATTGGTCAAGGCGAACTATTAACCACCCCAATCCAAATGGCTAATTTTACAGCAGCTATAGCCAACAGAGGGTATTTCATTCAACCGCATTTCCTAAAATCGGTCAGTGAAGGACCCTTTGACAAGGTTTATGAAAAAAAGATGACATCGATTGACTCCATCCATTTTGAGACGGTTATTGATGGAATGCATCTAGTGGTTGAGCAAGGGACTGCAAGGGTAGCCAAAATCAAAGGAATTGAGGTGTGTGGAAAAACGGGTACCGTTGAAAATTTCATGAAAATTGATGGGGTAAAGACCGCCCTAACCGACCACTCTATTTTCATTGCATTTGCCCCTAAAGATGACCCTAAAATCGCACTGGCTGTATATGTTGAAAATGGTTACTGGGGTGCTCGGTGGGCCGCTCCAATTGCCAGTCTAATGATTGAAAAATACCTCAACGGACAAGTCACTAGAAAATGGTTGGAAGATCGAATGATGAATGGAAGCCTTTTGGCAGAATACGATAAACCTTACTCAGGAAAACCCTTCGAGATCAATGAGTAAAAGCATTATATACCGATTGGACTGGAGGCTTTTATTTGCATACTTAGCTCTGGTTTCCTTTGGAATTGCCAATGTTTATTCAGCCACTTTTAATGAATCGATCCAAGGTATTTTTGATATCGGTCAACCAGTAGGGAAGCAAGTTTTTTTTTTAGTTTTTAGCCTATTTGTCGGTGGTGTAATTCTATTTTTAAACAGTAAGTTCTTTGAACAATTTGCAACCCTAGGTTACTTTGTATGCATGCTATTCTTGTTGGGTCTTTTTGTTTTTGGTAAGACCGTTTCAGGGGCCACTTCTTGGTACAATATTGCTGGGCTTAGCTTTCAACCTTCCGAGCTGGCGAAGATGGCTACTGCATTGATGATAGCAAAGGTTTTAAGTGAATTTCAATCTGATCTAAAAAAACCTAAGACATTATTTAAAATCGGTGGTTATCTGTTTTTACCATTTTTAATGATCGTCTTTCAACCCGATCCTGGATCTGCTTTGGTTTTTGGAGCCTTCTTTTTTCCGCTGTTCAGAGAGGGTTTAAACTTTTCTTACTTGGTCATTTTCCTTTCCATTTTGACCTTATTTTTCATTACCCTTCTATTTCCTTTAGGGGTGGTAATTGGCCTGATTATGTTGCTGATATTTTTAATTTATTTGATTTTAAAGAAACTCGACCCCAAAATAAAACTTTTGCCATTTATCCTATCGCTGTTTGTATCAATCGGATTTTCACTATCGGTCAACTATATCTTCAATAATATTTTTGAACAGCGACATAGAGACAGGATTAATGTGATTTTGGGAAAAGAAATTGACACCCAAGGGCTTGGATATAACATCAACCAATCAAAAATTGCAATAGGCTCAGGAGGACTTAAGGGAAAAGGGTTTCTCGAGGGGACGCAAACCAAGGGGGGCTTTGTACCTGAACAGCATACCGACTACATTTTTAGCACCATTGGAGAGGAATGGGGTTTTATGGGTGGTTTTTTTATAATTTTTCTTTTTTGTTTTTTGATTTTTAGAATTATTTACCAAGCCGAAAAACAAGTCAATAAATTTAGAAGGATATATTCCTATGGTGTGGCAGGTTTAATTTTTACTCATTTTTTTGTCAATATCGGCATGTCATTAGGAATGGTTCCTACCATAGGGATCCCTTTGCCCTTTATAAGCTACGGAGGGTCTTGCATTCTGGCATTTAGTATCATGATATTCATTCATTTGAATTTCGATGCCAACAGGTTGAATGATTGGTAAGGTCAGTTCCTTACGTCCAAAAGATCCCTCAAACTGTTTCCCAAAGTCATAAAAGCCAGAACCAAACTCATAATGGCCAAGCCGGGTAATAAAGTCAAGTAAGGCTTACCCAATAGCAGATACCTAAAATGATCTTTGACCATTCCTCCCCAACTGGGTATGGGAGGCTGAGCACCAATTCCAAGAAAGCTCAATCCACTTTCGATCAAAATTGCACCGGCAAAATTTGCAGCTGAAATCACAATCAAGGGAGGGATCAATAATGGTAAAATATGGTAAAAAATAATTCTTAATTGACCATATCCTAAAGTTTTGGCAGCTTGAATGAATGTTTTTTCCTTTAGGCCAATCACTTGCCCTCTTACTAGCCTGGCCACCTCAACCCACATGGTGAGACCTACGGCAATAAAAACTTGCCAAAAGCCACGTCCAAGAGCTAATGTGATGGCAATCACCATAAGAAGAGTGGGAATAGACCAAAAAACATTGATCAACCAAACGATTGCTTTGTCTAAATAACCTCCATAAAAACCAGATAAAGCTCCTAAAATGACCCCTATCAAAAGGGAGATGAATACCGCTACAAAGCCTATGGATAGAGAAATTCGGGAACCTACAATCAATCGACTCAATAAATCACGACCATACTTGTCTGTACCCAAAATAAATGTTCTTTCCTCCAAATGTTGCGCTCTAAAAATGGATTCTGAAAATGGCGATTGAAACCGAGAAGCAGGGATAAACTCATAAAAATCATTGGGAGATCCGTAAGGCTGAATATCGACCCCATCTGATCGAATTTTAAAATTTTGAATGGGAATCTCTTGAATGTTATTGATCACTCCCTTAAAAAAGGATTTGTCAGCTGTCTCATTATTTTTAGCTTCTAGTAGGAGCATGTCAACGCTAAACCCTGGAGGCTTGGAATGAATTGACAAATGCATCTGATTGGCATTGGTGGTTTTGTCTGGGGCAATTTGATAGGCAAAGATGGCAACAACTATAAGCACCATTACATATAGGATACTAATAAGCCCCCAAACGTCTTTCAAAAATTTTTTAAAGAAATTTCTTCCCTTCAAAATAATTGGATTATTTCTTTATTTGAGCAAGAGGATAGTTGTCTAAATTGATATTTAAATCTTCTAAAATATTGACAGCCTCATCAATGTAAAAATCCTGCTGTAGGGATTCTACCCATCTTTTTTTCCTCTCTTTTACTACATCGTCAATGGGCATTCCTGGTTCTGCAATCCAATCAAAAGTAAGGGTTGAATGGTAATCTTTGAGCGCAGCAAACTTTTCATTTATTTTTTTATTCGCCGCTTTCTCCTCGACAAAATTGTCATAGTTTAGGGTATAGGTATAATCATCTTGTTGGACTTCAATCCTTCGAGCCTGTTGCTCCACTAGCTGAATGTAGGGATTGTCTTTTAATCTTTTAGCGCTTTGACTCAAGACATAATCATAGTTGATCTGGTTTCCCCACTGCTTGTATCGAGCGGGGTCAATACGATCCCAAGCCAAAGGATTGTCTTGATCCTTCTCCCCCATTTCAATGTACGAATATTGATTTTTTACCACAATATCACTTTTAACCCCTTCCAATTGGGTAGAACCTCCATTGATTCGGTAGAATTTATCGGTAGTGAGTTTCACGGCTCCCAGATCTCCGTAGGTTCCACCAGAAATAATTCGATTTAAATCGATAACATTTTGGACGGTTCCTTTGCCAAAGGTTTGCTTGCTCCCCAAAATAATTGCTCTTTTGTAATCTTGAAGTGCGGCAGCTAAAATTTCAGAAGCGGATGCAGAAAATTCATTAACCATAATAACCAAAGAACCATCCCATACTATGGTGGGATCTTCGTCATACAAAACATCTTTTTTACCACCAGTACTTTTAACTTGAACAACGGGTCCCTTATCGATAAAAAAACCAGTTATGTCAACAACCGTTTTTAGGGAACCACCTCCATTGTCTCTCAAATCAAGAATAACTCCTTTTACCTCCTTATTTTTAAGGATTTCCAATTGTTTTTTTATGTCACTGGCTGCATTTCTACTGTTTTGATCTTTAAAGTCGATATAAAACTTGGGTAATTCTATCAGCCCGTATTTTTTCCCATTTTTTAATATAATAGATGACTTAGCATAGGACTCCTCTAACTCCACAACATCTCTATTGATCACCACCTCCTCTATAATTCCACTCACCCTTTTGACGGTCAAAAAGACCTGTGTACCCTTGGGGCCTTTGATCAGTTTTACTGCATCATTCAAACGCATGGGGCCTATCTCTACTGGGGTTTCGTCTTTTTGTGCAACTTTGAGAATCACATCTCCCACTTCCAATGCTTTCGCTTTCCAGACTGGTCCACCAACAATGACCTCAATGATCTCTACCTCTTGGTCCTTTTTTTGTAATCTGGCTCCAATGCCTTCAAATTTCCCAGAAATGTTTTGATCAAATTTTTCTTTGTCGTCTGGGGCAAAATAATTGCTATGTGGATCAAACTCCAATGTGATGGCATTCACGTAAACAGAAAACCAGTCTTTACGCTCAATATCTTCAAATATTTTAAAGTAGTTTTCAATATTCTCCCTTGTCTTATTCCTCGCCTCTTCTTCCAATAATATTTCTGACTTGATAAGCAAAGTGCTGTCTTTCTCTTTTTCAAAATTTTGTTGTTCCACCAAATCCGAAAAATACTCCAAAGCAGAAAGTTTAAATCTTTTTCTCCAACGATTTTTTAATCCATTTAAGGTTTTAGCGTAAGGAATTTCCTCGAAGTTAAGGTTAATTGAGTCTTGGGTACTAAAATCAAATGGCTGGTCTAACAATTCCCCATAAAAAGCCTTCACTTGATCCATACGAGAAACCAGCCTTTCGTAAGCCATATTGAAAAAAGAAATATCCGCCTCTTTAATCTGATCGTCAATTTCATTTTTATACCTCCTAAAATTATTAATGTCAGATTGCAAGAAAAAACGGTGTTGACCGTCAATGCCCTCGATAAAATTATTTAAAACATTCTCCGAAAATGTGTCGTTGATATCCTTGGGGTCATAGTGTCCTCTTTGTAAGACATAAGTGATGACCTCAATCAATAATTTATCCTTATCAGGATTTTCATTAATCGATGAGGAACCAGTTGTTAGAAGTAAAACGCAAATTGAGACAACAAAGAGTCTTACAAACATCATAAGAGTAGCAATTTAGAAAGCTAAATTAACCAAAAACCCTTTATTTAAGCATTCTCCAAAAAACTTTTTGTTGATACAAAATTGATCTGTGGGGATTATAATTTTTTAAATTTACATTCGATAACGTAAATAATGGAAAAAAAACCCCTCATCCTTGTAACAAATGACGATGGAATCACGGCTCCGGGCATCCGGAAATTGATTGAGGTAATGAACGAAATTGGCGAGGTGGTGGTGGTTGCTCCTGACAGTCCTCAGTCTGCAATGGGACACGCCATAACCATTAATTCCACGCTACATTGTACGCAAATCGAGGTGAAAGAAAACACACATCTTGAGTACAGCTGTTCCGGTACACCTGCCGATTGTGTAAAATTGGCAGTCAATGAAATTTTAAATAGGAAGCCCGACCTGTGTGTATCGGGGATCAATCATGGATCCAACTCTTCTATCAATGTCATTTACTCCGGTACCATGAGCGCTGCTGTTGAAGCGGGTATAGAGGGCATACAAGCCATTGGATTCTCTCTGTTGGATTATCGTTGGAGTGCTGATTTTGATGCCATCAGGAACTATGTCAAAAAAATTACACTTAGTGCTCTCGAAAATAAAATTCCCTCCAATGTTGTCCTCAATGTAAATTTTCCTAAACTCTTGGAGGAAGAAATAAAGGGCATAAAAATCTGTCGCCAAGCCAATGCTTACTGGGTAGAAGAATTTGATAAAAGAACCAATCCAATGGGGTTAGACTATTATTGGTTGACCGGTAAATTCGTCAATGAAGACAAAGGGGAGGATACAGACGAATGGGCATTGAGCCATGGATACATTTCCATTGTACCTGTAGAGTTTGATCTTACTGCTCATCATGCTATCCAACGACTAAATACTTGGAGTTTTGAATAGAAAAGAACTTTTTCAAGGCATCATCGCCAGTTTTTTTGCCAGTTCGAGTATTACTATTTTTATATTGCTCTACTTTTCGCAAGGACCCATTGAAGACGCCATTGTATCCCTATATCATCAAAAAAAATTGGGAGGCCTCATCAGCATGGGTGCTTTGATCAATTTACCTTTGTTTTTTCTGGGAATGCGAAAAAGAAAAACCAATTTTGCCAAAGGTATCCTTATCACTTCAATCTTTATTGTTCTGGTAATAGCGCTGCTAAAAGTTATATAAATTGAAATACTATATTATAGCGGGAGAGGCTTCAGGTGATCTCCATGGATCGAAACTGATTGAAGCATTGAAAGAAAAAGATGCCAAAGCTCAGGTTCGGTTCTGGGGCGGAGATTTAATGCAAAATGCTGGGGGCGATCTCGTAATACACTATAAGTCGCTGGCCTTTATGGGTTTTTGGGAGGTGTTTGTCAATCTCAGAACCATCCTAAATAACATCTCCTACTGCAAAAGAGATATTCTCGACTTTCAACCAGACGCAATCATTTACATTGACTACCCTGGATTCAATCTCAGGATCGCAAAATGGGCCAAGAAACGGGGGTTTATAAATCACTTCTACATCAGTCCACAGGTATGGGCGTGGAAGGAGAGTAGAGTACAACTCATGAAAAAAATACTAGATAAACTCTATGTTATCCTCCCTTTTGAGAAGGATTTTTTTGAAAAAAAACATCAATTCAAAGTTGAGTTTGTAGGACACCCATTGTTGGACACTTTAAGCATAAGAAAAAAATCAGAAGATTTTATCCTGCAACACCAACTCTCAGAGAAAGATGATATCATCGCATTGCTCCCCGGGAGTAGAAAGCAGGAAATCAAAAAAATGCTACCCCGCTTTTTGAAAATTTCGGAACACTTTCCTCATTTTCAATTCGTGATTGCAGGAGCTCCTGGTATCGATCTGGATTGGTATCAAAAATTGATAGGTGACAAAAAGATTAAAATCATTCTCAACCAAACCTACGATTTACTTAACTACTCCAAAGTTGCATTGGTTTCAAGTGGAACGGCCACCCTTGAAACCGCATTGCTCAATGTTCCCCAAATTGTTTGTTACCGCAGTAGTTTTATTACCTATCAAATTGCCAAAAGACTTGTAAAATTAAAATACATCTCATTGGTCAATCTCATACTAGATAGAGAAGTTGTCAAAGAACTCATCCAAGAAAAATTCAATGTAAGGGAAGTAAAAAAACAATTGGAGTACACCCTTTCAGAAAGCGGTCAAAATCAGCTTAAGGAAGATTACAAAGAACTGAGGAAAGCACTTGGTGGAGGCGGAGCCAGTAAAAAAACTGCTCAATTGATTGTCGACTCCTTGAAATAAATAATTATCCTTTTAATTTTAGGGGATGAAAGTCCCCAAATTTCTGATTTATCCCGTTACACTCCTATTTGTGGGGGGTATGTTGATATCCGAAATTCTACAAAATACTTCTCTTAGCTGCATCCTCATCATTGTAACTTTTTTGGGATGCTTACATAAAAAATATCGTGTTTTGGCACTTTTCATTTTTCTCCCACTTGGCAGCCTACACCAACAAATATTTTACAGTCTCCCCACCCATCATTACAGTAATTTTAATAAGAAAGGACAAAATAAAACAACCATAATACAATTAACATAATCACTTAAAGCCAATGAATACCAGTATCGATTCTACGGAAAAATTGTTCAAATAGATGATCAAAAAACAAATGGCAGTGTATTGGTAGGGATCGATAAAAAGGGGCTTGAAACCGTGCCTGAAAATGGTGATTTCGTCCTTACGCAAGTAGCAACTAAACCGCTCCAATCAAGGGTCAATCCCGGAGGATTCGATTATAAAGCTTACTTAAAAAAAATTAAAGTATATGACCAAATCAATTTGAGTAGTGAGGAGATTGTTATACATAAAAACAATAACAAAATAAATCCTTTATCATTCCTTCGCTCAGTGAATAGTAAGATTGAAAAAAAGCTTGACCACTCCCCACTTTCCACAGCATCAAAAAACTTAATCAAAACCCTGATACTCGGTAAGAGGAACGCTTTGGATCAAGAATTGATTCAGGCTTATGCCAATGCTGGGGTAATCCATATTTTGGCCATTTCAGGTCTTCACATAGGCATCATCATGCTTTTTTTGGGTTATGCTTTGAAACCCATCATGTGGATTACTAAAAGTAACGGGGCATACCTCTTATTTATCATTGCCTCCTTATGGAGTTTTGCAGTATTTACGGGGAATAGCCCATCAGTGACCAGAGCAGTAACCATGTTTACGGGCTTTGCCATTGGTAAATATTCGCATAGGATTCACAATACTTTTCATTTGTTAGTCGTAAGTTTTTTCCTACTATTGGTGATTTACCCACCTTTTCTTTTTAAAGTAGGATTTCAGATGAGTTATCTCGCTGTATTGGGTATTATCAAAATCAACCCCCTTATTCAGCAGCTATGGAGGCCTCGATTCTTTGTCCTTCGTAGGTTTTGGGAAATAACCTGCGTGTGCTTGGCTGCACAGATTGCAGTCGCACCACTGAGTATTTTCTACTTCCATCAATTTCCCGGATTGTTCCTTCTCTCCAATTGGCTCGTCATACCACTCTTTGGCCTGTTCTTGATTGTTAGCTTACTATTGGTTGTGCTCATCGGTTTAAAGATTGAAATAGGGCTTATCTCAGTGGGCTATGATAGCATTGTCTACATGATGAATGAGGCAGTGTTATGGATTGCCAATCAAGAGCATTTTTTATTCCAAAACATGAGACTTTCCCTTATATCGTTGGTCACCATTTATACTCTAATGATTTTAATTTATGGCAGCATAAAATTCAAAAAAATCAACTACGTTATAGGAGCCTTCGCGACCATTATTATACTTCAAATGATTCTTTTTCTGGAAAAGTGGGAGCATTCAAAAATCAACCAATTGTGGTTACTTTATCAACACGAAAAAACTCTAATCGCACATCATACCCCAAATAAATTGTTGTTGTATAGCCCACAAGATATCTCAGGGGAAGAAAGGGTGATCAATGATTTTAAAAATAAATACCCCATTGATGAAGTTGAAATCAAAACTTTTAAAAACACGTTTGTAAGAAACGAAACTGAACTGCTGGTTCTCGATGAGCGGGTCATCTACAAAATTCCAAATATTCAACCTACCCACCTTTTACTTTCCAATGATCCCAAAGTAAACTTGGATCGGGTGTTGGCAAATATACAGCCTACAAAGGTGATCGCTGATGGAAGTAATCCCCCTTGGAGTATCAATCGTTGGAAAAAAAGTTGTGAAAAACGCAACATTTCATTTGTAAACCTCAGGGAACAAGGTGCCTACAAAATCAACCTCTAAATCGCGGTCTAAAATTCTTACGATAATTTTCGAAATCCTCCGGTTTGCTGAAGATCATATAATCTCCTTGCTTGATCATTTTGAGGTAAAGCTCAATTTGCTGCGGATTTTGATAGCCTACCAAAGGGGTGATCAAATCGCCCGACTCACTGATAAAAATAACGGTTGGGTAACCTTTGACGCCCAAAAATTGGGTAAATTGATGGGTGGCATTCCTTCCTTTTCTACTGGAATCATAGTTGGGGTTGGTAAAAGTATTACCATAGAAATCAATGGTCTCCTGGCCTTCGGCGTTGAATTTTACGGCGTAATAGTGTTCGGAGATATAAGCCGCCACATCGCGGTTTTGAAAAGTTTTTTTGTCCATCAATTTACACGGGCCACACCAGTCGGTATAGACATCCACCAGTATTTTTTTGGGCGTTTCTTTCTGTGCCTCCAAAGCCTGTTCAAAAGTCATCCACTCAATGGCTTGGGCATGAATCCAAAAACCACTCAGGCAAAAAACAATAAATAAAAGTCTCATATTCATAGTAATCAGATCGTTTTTTCACTTAAATCCTCCGCCCCGTGAGCAAGGCGTTTTAGGGGTTTTAAAATGGCAATGACCAATAATGCAAACAAAGTACAAAAAATAAAAATTCCTGTAAAGGTTACTTTTTCTCCTGTAGCCTCTGCACTCCCACCGATATTGGCTGCCAGCTTATTTCCTAGTCCAGATGCAGCGAAATACAACCCCATCATTAAAGCGGCATATTTTTCTGGAGCCAACTTGGTGATGAACGACAAGGCCACTGGGGAGGCACACAATTCACCCACTGTATGAAACAAATAGGCCAATACCAACCAATACATCGATGAATATCCCATCAACTCATATTCTGAGGCTCCAAAACGCATGAATAAAAACCCAAATCCCATGATGAGAATTCCTATTGCTATTTGAAAAATAGAAGAGGCTTCTTTCCCTTTGGCTTTGATTTTATTCCACGCACTCCCCACAAAAACTGCAAGGACAATGATAAAAAAGGCATTTAGAGATTGAAACCAAGAAGCTGGTATTTCCCACCCCATCAACATACGATTGGTTTTTTGTTTTGCATATAAATTCATCAACCCTCCCGCCTGTTCAAAAGCACCCCAAAAAATAATAATCATCGTAAATGAAACCAACAATACTTTGATCCTGTCTTTTTCAATTGGGGTTAATTTTTTATGTTGCAAAGCTTGCTTTTCATCTAGGGAGTCTCGTTTTAGTTCACCGACTCCCACCAAGTATTTCTGACCGAAAAAAAATGAAATCTGACCTATCAACATCCCAATGGCGGCCAAGCCAAACCCATAATGCCAATTGTAGGTCTCTCCAATCCATCCGCAAAGAAGTGGTGCAAAAAACGCACCTAGGTTGATTCCCATATAAAAAATATAAAACCCTATATCCCTTCTTTCATCTCCCGGAGGGTAGAGTCCGCCCACCATACTGGAAATATTGGGTTTGAGTCCACCTACGCCCAATATGATAAATGCACAACCAACGTAAAAACTCAACTCACTATCTAAGGCCAAGATACCATGACCCAAACAAAGCAAAAGTCCACCCAGCATGACGGTCTTTTTTTGACCCAATAAATTATCTGCAATCCACCCACCTGGAATGGCGGCAATATAAACCAACATGGTGTACCATCCGTACAGCCATATGGCCTCCTCATTCGACCATCCAAAACCGGGGTTTTGGTCTGTGGTTTTGGCGACTAAAAAAATGGTGAAAAGTGCCCGCATTCCATAGTAGGAAAATCGCTCCCAAAGCTCCGTAAAAAACAAAACATACAAACCACTAGGATGACCCATAAAGGTTCTTTGATGTGGGAGTTTAGGAAGATTTTCACTCATGATTATTCTATTATATCGCTAAAGTTAATGATTTTATAAAATAGACAAGGATGAGACCATGTTCATCATCCAAATGGTAAATACAGAATCATGTATCTTTGTAAAGCATAGTAAAGTACAATATGTCAAAGAAAATCGAGGGTTTTTCCAAGCTTTCTAAAGCAGAAAAAATAAACTGGATCACTCAAATGCATTTTGAGGATGGTACTAAAGCCAAAGAGATCGTCACTTCCTATAACCATGCCAACGATAAAATTCAAAAAAGCCATGATGAGTTCATTGAAAATGCTATAGCCAACTACTACCTACCCCTAGGAGTGGCTCCAAACTTTGTAATCAATGGAGAAGAATTTACCCTTCCCATGGCCATAGAGGAAAGTTCTGTAGTGGCTGCAGCATCGAAGGCAGCGAAGTTTTGGGCTCTAAGAGGTGGTTTCAAATCGCAAGTTCTCGACACCCAAAAAATTGGACAAATCCATTTTCTGTTCGATGGTACAACAGAACAAATCGATACCTTTTTTAAGGAAACAAAACAAACGCTTATTGACAGTACTGCGTCCCTGACTGTCAATATGCGTAAGCGTAATGGGGGGATTACAGGCATAGAACTCAGAGACAAATCAGATTTAATCGATAACTATTATCAGTTGCATCTAAGCTTTGAGACTGCAGATTCTATGGGAGCCAATTTCATCAACTCCTGTCTAGAGCAGATTGCCTCCACCCTTCAATCATTGGCAAAAGACCATGAAGCATTCAAGATACAGCAACTGTCGATTGAAATCGTCATGAGTATTCTTTCCAATTTTGTTCCACAATGTTTGGTAAAAGCCGAAGTAAGATGCCCTATTGATCGATTGGCAATAGAGGAGGGTATGACCGGAATGGAATTTGCAAGCAAGTTTATAAGGGCAGTAGAGATCGCTTCTAAAGAACCCTATCGGGCAGTAACCCACAACAAAGGAATCATGAATGGCATCGATGCCCTTATCATCGCAACGGGAAATGATTTTAGGGCGGTAGAAGCAGGCGTTCATGCCTATGCCTCCAAAGACGGCAGCTATTCAAGTCTTAGCAAAGCCTTTTTTGAGGGAAATGATTTTGTTTTTCAACTAATAGTCCCCCTTTCTCTGGGTACCGTAGGAGGTTTGACCCAATTGCATCCCTTGGCCAAATGGTCAATGGAATTGCTTGGCCACCCCAATGCCAAAAAACTAATGGAGATCGTAGCCGTTGCCGGTTTGGCTCAAAACTTTGCAGCGATCAGTTCCCTCATCACCTCAGGGATTCAAAAGGGGCATATGAAGATGCATTTACTAAACATACTCAACCAACACGGTGCAACCCCAATCCAGAAAGAAAAAGCTATGAACTTTTTCAAAACCCATAATGTGAGCTATAGCGCGGTAACCGACTTTTTGAAATCTAATCCCTAAGCCCATGCCACAATATTTTAGTCATGGAAAACTGTTACTGACGGCAGAGTATATGGTTTTGAGGGGAGCAAAAGCTTTGGCCGTTCCTACCCAATTGGGACAATCGCTTGATTTTGAAAAAGATCGCTCAGAAACCCTCAAATGGGAGAGTTGGGATCAAAACCACCAACTGTGGTTTCGTGCAACCTTCGACCTTTCGAATTTTAATATTATAGCTACTGACATAACCAGTATCGCTGAGCCATTGGCTCAAATCCTCAAATCGGTAAGAATTCAAAAAAGGGATTTCCTCGGTGAATTTGGTGGTAAAGTAAAAACCCATTTAGAATTTGACCGTCATTGGGGGTTAGGAAGTTCCTCTACTCTGATTTCAAACATTGCCCAATGGACGGATACTGATCCCTTCAGGCTGTTAAAAAATAGTTTTGGGGGAAGTGGTTATGATCTTGCATGTGCCACGGCCAAAGGGCCCATTATTTATCAATCGACAACCAAAGGGCCAAGGATCGAAAATTGTCATTTTCATCCCCCTTTTAAAACCAATATATTTTTTGTTTACCTCAACCAAAAGAAAAACAGCAAAAATGCCGTTGAACAATTTAAAAAACAAGAAATCAGCAGCGAAAAAGTTCATCAGGCTTCAGCATTGACGGATGCCATCATAGCGGCTCAGACAATTGATGACTTTGAACAAATAGTGATTGAACACGAACGTTTCATTGGAGCTATTATAGGAGTCACTCCAGTCAAGCAAAGCCACTTTAGGGATTTTCCGGGGGCGGTAAAAAGCTTAGGTGCATGGGGGGGTGACTTTGTTATGGTTACTGGAAATGAATCCACACCCGCCTACTTCAAAGAAAGAGGCTATCCAGTGGTTTTGGGCTACGAAGAGATGATTACTTAGTAGTAAAGTTGACGATTGTCTTCAATAACTGCGCTGGAACGTAAAGCCTCATAGATAGAAGCGTTGATTCTAATATTTTCTTCATTTTGAAGGGCATTGGCGTAGGCCTTGTAACTCTCCATTTCCTCTGCAATCTCTTTTGAAGTCACCTCTATCATGTATACCCCTGTATTCCCCTTGATCAGCTTTGAGGGTTGGTTAAGGTTAAGAGCAAAAGCTGTACCGATTACGTAAGGCTCAGTACCTGCACCTGCAAGGACAGTATTTTCTTGGGTCACTGCCGAAGCAGTTTCAATTTCTTTGTCAGTACCTTCTATCAGCTCTTCCAAGGTTTTTTTATCATTGTGAATTTTCACTAGATATTCCGCTTTACTCTTCTTCAACATTTCTTGAGTAACTTCAAACCTAACCGCATCAATGTTGACGGAGCCTTTGGGAGTGATTCCTGACATTTGTGCTACCACATATCCACCATTGGACATGCTGAATCGCTTTATATCGCCTACATGGGTATCGTCATCGAATAGCCACTGAACCAAATTTCTTTGTCTCGGTAAAAAGGGAAGGTTCTCGTCCAATAGATTGACTTTTTGTACAAACCTTAGTTCGTAGTCGTATTGATTGGCAACGCTATCCAGATTCTTAATTTTGAGACTCTCCATCTCAAACTGAGTGGTTTTTTGGAATACTTCGTTGGAGGTCTTTTCGGAGGGAATGATTTCCTTGGACACGTCTGCGGTCAACACCACATCCTCTTTGTCTGTGACCTTGATGACATGAAATCCAAATTCTGTTTCGACCACGCCAATTCTACCGATCTTGGAGCGGTTACAGAAATCAAAGAATTTTTCAGTCATGGTTCCCTCTTGAAAAAATCCTAAGTCACCTCCCAGAGTTTTGGATGGTCCATCGGAATTTTCAGTTGCCAACTGGGCAAAATCATCAGGATTTCTTCTAGCTTTTCGGAACAAATCTTGTGCTAATTTTTGAGCCTCCTCTTTTGATCTCGAGATGTCTGGATTGGCTCTCTCAGCCCCTTGAAAAGTTACCAGAATATGGCTTGCCCTAATGGCGCCTCCCTTTTTTCTGTCCAAAAAACGTGAAAGCTTTAATTGGTTACCGTCTTTATAAGGCCCAAATACATCCCCAGGATTAAGACCAAAAAGAATATCGGCATATTCACTCACCAGATTTCCTTTGGTTTTATAAATAGAGTCGAAAGGGGTTTCAGAATATTGTTCCACAAACTCCGTCAAGTTTTTGGTGGTTGACAAGCCCTCAATGGTATCGGTCAATTTGGAAACATCATTGTATGCTATCCTTTGGTCTTTCAGCTTTTCCAAATCGGCACGAATTTGATTTTCATCCTCCTCGGTGGCCTCTTCTCTAAAAATCACATATCGGATACTCCTACTGGTATCGGTCTCATAATTTTCCTTATGGTCATTTATGTACTCCTTAATGTCGGCATCAGTAATCTTAAAAATGGTATCGGAAACTTCATCATAGGGTAACCTGACAAATCTAATATTGACTTTATCATTTTCACTGTGGTAAGCATTTTTTCCTTCCAATTCGGTAAATCCAGTACTGGATTTAATCAAATCGTAGTAGATGTTTTCTTTGGCCAAGCCAGCAATATTCTCTTCTTGGATTTTCCAACTATCGTAGGCTTGAGGATTTTCAATACGCAATTGGTTGATGTAATTGGTAAAAATGCCAAAATCAAAAAATCCAGATTCATTTTGAAATCTAGGATCTTGAACAATTCTCTCATCTTGCATCAAAATCATTTCTATTTGCTCTCTCCCTGCGTCAATCCCCAAACGATCAAATTCTTGACGGAAAATGGTTGCACGAATCAACTGATCCCATACTGTGTTTACCGCTTGCATGGTAGAAATATTGTAGTTTCTTTCTGTATTTTCTACCAATTGTCTGTAAAAGGTCAATTCTATTTCTTCTTCATTAACAATCGCTATGGGGTCGTCTGGGCCACTCCCAGCCGAATTTCCATCGAATACTCCAGAGATAATAAAAGCAAATAATGCCATCCCAATAACCAAAATTAGAAATACAGACCGCTGTCTGATTTGACTTAAAACTGCCATACCATTTTTTTTGAGTCGGATGCGAAATTACAATTTCCTTTTTGATTTAAAAAAAGAATTTGTTTGTTATTTAAAGGCTTGAGGAGTGATAATCAATTCATCATAGGCATCAAAAACACTAAATATCTTTCTTAATTTTGAGGATGACTCGCTCAATTTTAGTAGAAGAAACTTCTTTGATCTCTAACTCGTAATTTTCAAGTTCAACAATGGTTCCTTTGGCAGGGATTTCCTCTCTAAGATAAACGATTAATCCCCCTAAGGTTTCGTAAAATTCATTCTCTGGTAATTCTAAATCATAGTTTAGATTGATGTAATCCACCTCCAATCGAGCCGAAAACTCATAGACACCCTGCTGAATCTTTTTTTCAAAAAGAGCAATTTGATCGTGTTCGTCTTCAATTTCTCCAAAGAGTTCTTCGATGATATCCTCCACAGTGATGATTCCTGAAGTCCCTCCATACTCATCCAAAACCACGGCAATACTCTTGCGTTGTTTGGTAAGTATTTTTAGCACCTCGCTGATTTTCATTGTCTCTGGAACGAAGGCGACGGGCAATAATATTTTTGAAAGGTTAGAGGGGTTTTTAAACATTTCAAAAACATGAACATAGCCCTTGATATCATCTATGGACTGGTCAAAAACAGGGATTTTAGACAAGCCACTGGAAGTAAATATTTTTTTGATTTCGGCGGGTGATGTAGCACTTTCAATGGCCACAATCTCTGTTCTTGGAACCATGGCTTCTCTGGCCTTTACTTCAGAAAAATCCAATGCGTTCTGAAAAATTTGTATTTCAGCATCCACATTATCCATGTCCTTGGTAGATTCCAATTGCTCCTCAATGTAGTTCCCCAATTCTACTTTGGAGAAAGTCAATTGAATCTGATCTTTTTCAGTCTTAAAGAATTTGATCAAAATATAATCTGACATACGAATGATCATCGAAGTAATGGGGGCAAAAAGTGCATAAAAAATGGAGGTAGGGAATGCGAATATCTTAATGAAAAAATTTGAAAATCTTTGGAAAAATACTTTAGGCAAGAACTCTGCCGTGAGTAAAATAACAACTGTGGAAAGGATCGTTTGAAGAAAAACGATTCTTAGACTGAGGGTTCCGTTCATGACGGTCTCAGGAAAAAACAATTGCAAAATACGATCCCCCATAAAAATCCCGTAAATGACCAAAGCGATATTGTTCCCCACCAACATGGTGGCAATGAATCGAGAGGGATTTTGAGTAATAAAGTTCAAAAACTTTGCATTCAAGCCCGACTGTTGCTTTTCAATTTCAAGGTAAATCCTATTGGCTGAGACAAAAGCAATCTCCATCCCAGAAAAAAAGGCTGACAGGATGAGGCATATCAGAATGACAAGGTCAGAAATGATCATTGAGAGGTATTTCCCCTGTTTTTAAATTTCTTTCGGAAGTACCTTCTGAAGAGTGCCATAAAAATGGATAGCAGCGCAAAACCAATAAAGATATAGGCTTTTTGTCGGTTACTGCTCCACTGATTGAAACTTTCATAAGTCGCAACTACCGCCCAAATGAGGTAGAGGATTTCTGAGATTTTATAACTTTTCATCTAGTTTAAGAGAATCTTTTTTTTCTTCTACAGCAATGGTTCCAGATAATCTTCCAGATTTAAATTTACTAAATTCTTTGTTTGCATCCAATCGGATTGCTGCAAGATTATAATCTTGATTTTCAAAAGTAAAAGGGCGTTCAGTAAAAAGCCATTCCTTTTCGGAGTCCCAATACATCTGATCTGTCTCTAAACGGGATCCATCGTTGGAGAGCAGCACCACATTCCCTTGAAGATCTACGATTTTAGTCTGATTATATAAAATACCATAATCAGCTACAACAGTATTCTCCTCATTTTTGTCATTGTAAAAAATGATTTTTAGCCCTTCGGGAAATTCGGAATATTTAAAACTCAGATGGGTATAATCTAAGTGAAGCGGGGCAGTTAAAATGGCTTTGATCCTTGCAGAGTCCGTGTAGGTCATACGAATGTCATGAGCAGTACCTACGGGATTTTCATTTAAACGATTGATTTGATTCAGTGTAGATGAATTGTCTTCACAACAAAAAAACAGGGTCATGGACAAAGCCACCGCCCCGTTTTTGATGAATGTTTTAAAAAGGTTGTGCATTTACAATTGAGGCACTTTAACACTACTGTTGATCCAGCAAGTAAATTGGATGGTTGCTCCTTGATTTCCTTCGGTAAATATTTCGGTTTTGGAAGGCGCTCTTCCCTCATAGCTTTTCGCTGTTTTAACAGCAATATTTTTGATAGAGGCATCCACTTCAGCAGCTTTGTAGGCCATCTGAGCCGCCAGCCAGTACACTGCTCTTTTGTTGAATTGAGTATCACCACAATCATTGGCACTATCTGCATAAAGGTTCGAAATCATCAGATAGGCGCGGCCCAAAGAGGGCTGAAAGCTTAGGGCCTTTTGTGCATAAAGTCTGGCAGAGGATTTTCGTCCTGCGTTCTTAAACTTTAATGCAATTTTAAATAGAATTTTGGCTTTTTTGTAAGGGTCCGTTTGCAATGCAATAGACTCTTCGTAATATTTTAGTGCTTCGTCACTATCCCCTGCTTTGTCTTTGAGTATTCCTAGGTAATAGGCCGAATCGGCAGAGGGGTCTAAAGTGTGGAGTGCCTCTACCAAAGTGACAAAAAATGGGTCATCGGAACAATCCTTGCTATCCATCCTTGAGGCAGCTCGCTTGAGCCAAATAGTGTCTGATTTGAACTCCTCAAAGTTTCTTTTGTAAAGGGGGATCAAATTGACACAAGTAGCCTCTTGGGAAATAATTGCATCTAGATTGGATAAAAAAGTACCAATGGCATTGCTATTGATCCCATAAACCCGCTTACTTCTGACCTCGCGGCTGCTAAGTGGCGATCCATTTTCCTGTTTTTTGAGGATCACATCCAATTTTTTGGCCAGATTGGTAGCTTCCAACTCAAATTTTTCGGAGACCTCCTCATATTTATTGAACAATTGCTCCATTGAAACATCACGCGTTCCCTCTTTGTATAAATCATATAGGGTTTTGAAATAGTTGTAAAGACTTTTTGGATTTGTAAAGCTCTCACTATCCGTCTTATATGCTAAATCAAAAGTTTTATATACTTCCATTTTATCTGTGGAATTATAATCCAACATCGCTTGAGCCTTGCTACTGATGATGTCTCCCTTTACGCTAACATTCCTTTTGGTTGGAAAATTCTCTAACCATTGATCATAGAGTTTTAGCAAATCAGCAACTTCTGCACCTTTTGTTTCAGTCGTTGCTTTTTCTATACGATCTCTTAGAATGCGCTCACCATAGGAGTATATCGCTACGTTGAGTGAGGGACATAATGCTCTGACTTTCATCCATGGTCCATAGGCCTCATCGTAGTTTTTTACTTTGGCATATTCTGCGAATATGGAAAGATCTTGTGAACAATCCTCACTTTTCTGGGCTGTAAGCGTTAGGCTCGCAACCATGCCAATGAGAAAAATATAAACACTATACAATTTCATTTTTTCTGATTTAATTATACTTTCTTTTTACAAACCAACGGTCATTTAAGGAAAAACCTATCCTAAAAGACCAAAAATTTTCTTTATATAAATTGTCGTTACCAGTCCCCCTATTGCCATATTCAAAACCTATATTGGCATTGGAAAAGCCTGCTAAAGGTAAACCAAATCCAAAATTTATGCCAGTTTCTTTTAATCCAAAATTATTTATCACCACTCCCGTCAACTGATGGCGGAAACCCATTCTGAATACAATTCTCTTCCAATAACTGGTGATGGAGCTGAAATCTGGGATATAAAAGCCCCCAAGAGAAATCTGATAACCATTTTGATAATCTACATTGCTAAAGTTCATGAAGCGGTTACTAAAATCGCCCATAGCATTGATGGTGTACTGGCCTCCGAGAAACCACTCCCGTTCTTTTCCAACACCTGTTCCAAAAGAGATAACGCTAGGAATCTTAACATTGGTTTTGTCTAGTCCAATATCAGTGAGATCGATTTCAATGACTTGGCCAAAACCAATTTGTTCAGAAAATGAACGGATCAAAAAATTTCTGGAATTGGTTGACGTTAAATTGGCTTGTGGGGCGAAGGAAAAAAGAGCTTGAAACTCCAACACTTCGGAGAGAGGTATTTCAAAATGAGCTGAAAATTTCAAATCATAGCCCGAAATACTGGATTTATTTTCCAAAATAGTTCCCAAGACAACTTCATTTTGATAACTCCCTGTTTCCTGAGTGATCTGTCCAAAATTATAATTGAAAGTAGCTCCAAGGCTTAAAAATTTTAGAACGTTAAATCCTACAGAGAAAAAGGC